>DAIRUQ010000028.1:19446-30088 GCA_036803245.1 Chloroflexota bacterium
GGCATCGATTTTGACCATCCCGACTTTGCCGGGCGCATCATCGACGCCGCCGATTTCACCGGCGCCGGCCCGGGCGATCGTCATGGCCACGGCACCCACTGCGCCGGCGTGGTGGCCGGTTCGGGCGCCATGAGCGACGGCCATTATCGCGGAGTGGCCCCCGACGCCGAGCTCTATATCGCCAAGGTGCTGCGCGCTGACGGCCAAGGCATGATGAGCGATGTGATGATGGGCATCGAATGGGCCGTGGATCAGGGTGTCCAGGTGATCAGTCTCTCCTTGGGCGGGCCCGGCCCCTGCGACGGCACCGACGCTCTCTGCGAGACCTGCGAGGCGGCCCTCGAACGCGGCATCATGGTCTGCGTGGCCGCTGGCAACGACGGACCCACGCCCTATACCGTCGGGTCGCCCGGCTGCGCCGCCGGCGTCCTCACCATCGGCGCCGCCTCCGACCTGGACCGCATCGCCACCTTCTCGTCTCGGGGGCCCACCGCCGACGGCCGCACCAAGCCCGACGTGGTGCTCCCCGGCGTCGAGATCATCGCCGCGCGGGCGGCCGCGACCGTCATGGGCACCCCCATCGACGATTGGTACACCGCCGCCTCGGGCACTAGCATGGCCACGCCCCATGCCGCTGGCCTCTGTGCCCTGCTCCTGCAGGCCGAGCCGGACCTGACGCCGCTAGAGCTCAAGTCGCGCCTGATGCGCACCGCCATCGATCTGGACCAGCCCGCCAACGCCCAGGGCGCCGGCCGCGTCGACGCCTGGCGCGCCTATACCGACGAGACCAGCGACGTCGTGGCGCCCGAGCCGCAACCGGTGCCGGCTCCCGCGCCGCAGAATCCCGGCTGCCTGGCCATCCTGGCCGCCCTGCTGGCGCGCCAAGAGTAACCACGTCAGGCCTGACGGCCTGTATCCGACGCCGACATCCGCAAAGCGATAGCGAAAGGAATCCTACCATGTCCATCCTGCTGAATGGCGACGACCTCATCGACCTGGCCGTGCAGACCGAGACCCGCGGCGAGGCCTTTTACCAGCAAGCCGCTGCCCAGGCCGGCGCCGGCCCCGCCCGCGACCTGTTCACCTACCTGGCCGAGCAAGAGGCTCAGCACCGCGAGACCTTTCGCGGTCTGATCGGCGCCGTCGTCACCACCGAGGTCGACCCCACCACCTGGGACGAGACCATCGCCTACATCGAGGCCACCGTCGACCGCGCCTTTTTCGCCGGCGGCGACCAGCCCATCAAGACCATCGACCCCGACACCACCGTCGTCGAGATGCTCACCCAGGCCATTGCGTTCGAGCAGCAGACCCTGCTCTATTTCCTGACCATTCGTGACCTGGTCAAGCCCGCCAATCGGCCGCTGGTGGACCAGATCGCCGCCGAGGAGCGCAGCCATGTGCGCAAGCTCTCGGCCATGCGCGCCACCCAGGCCCAGTCGTAGGCCCCAACATGATGTTCGCCCGCTGGCGCTTGTAGCCACGTAAGGAGTTGCCCTACCATGCGCAGCCACGCCGCCTGTTACGAAGAGCTCCGTGAGTACATCGAGAACCTCCCGCTCATCGACTGCCATGACCACACCAGCGAGATCGGCCCCAAGTACGAGGATCCCCTGCAGGTCCTCATCAACGGCTACTTTCACAGCGACCTGCAGAGCGCTTCCAGCGACGCCGACATCGCCCACATGATGGACCGCTCCATCCCCTGGGAGGAGCGCTGGCCCACCTTTGAGCGCGCCTGGAAACGCACCTGCCACACCGGCTATGCCGAGGTCTCCCGCCGGGTGATGCAGCATTTCTACGGCGAGCCCGAGATCACCCTCGAAGCCGCCCGCCGTATTCAGACCAAGCTGCTGGACCTGACCGACCGCGACACCTTTGATGGCATCCTCGAGCAGGCCGGCATCGCCGCCCGGCTGGAGGACGTCTGGCCCTCCCTGCCCAAGGTGCTCGACGGCACCTTTGCGCTCAGCCCGCGCGGCCGCTTGATTATCTCGCTGCCGTCGCTCCACGGCATCACGTCGCGCCAGTCCGTCGCCGCCACCCAGCTCGAAAAGGCCTTTGGCATCACCATCACCAGCCTGGACGAGTACGAGGACGCCTGCCGCCGCGCCTTTCAGACGCTCAAGGACGCTGGCGCCGTCGCCATGAAGGACCAGAGCGCCTACTCGCGCACCCTGGCCTATGGCAACCCCAGTCGCGCCGAGGCCGAGGCGGTCTTTAACTGGTTCATGGCCGATCCGCGCCGCAACGCCGCCTACCCGGACCAGGTCCGTCCGCTGGACGACTATCTCATGCACGCGTTCATGCGCATGGCCCGCGATCTCGACCTGCCCGTGCAGATTCACACCGGCCACATGGCCGGCATCCGCAACGAGATCACCAAGACCAACGCCGTCCATCTCACCAGCCTGATCGAGCTGCATCGTGACGTCCGGTTCGATCTCTTTCACGCCAACTGGCCCTATGATGGCGAGCTGATCTACCTGGCCAAGAACTATCCCAACGTGGCCATCGATTTCTGCTGGGCCAATATCATCGATCCCATCTACTGCCAGCGCATGTTCCAGCAGGCCATCTCGGCCGTACCCCACGCCAAGGTCCATGGCTATGGCTCCGATTTCGGCGGCAACGCCGACCGCGCCTGGGCCCACGCCAACATTGCCCGCGACAATATCGCCATCGCCCTGGCCGACCTGGTCGAGGCCGAGTGGTTTGGCCTGGACGACGCCAAGGAGATCGCCGCCGGCTGGCTGTTCGACAACCCGAACGCGTTCTTCCGGCTGGGGCTGGAGAGCTAGTCCGGCACCCGCAAACAGGAGGTCATGCTCATGGCCACGCCACCAGTTCGCCTCGGCGTCGTCGGCGCCGGCAGTATCTCGGTCCGCGGTGTTCTGCCCCACTGCACCATGGAGGACGTCCAGGATCGCGTCCGCGTGGCCGCCGTCTGCGACCCGGTCCTCGAGCGCGCCCAGGCCGCCGCCGAACGGTTCGGCGTGCCTCGCGCCTATGCCACGCTGGAAGAGATGCTGGCCGCCGGCGATCTCGACGCCGTCAGCATCGCCTCGCCCATCGGCCTGCACTATCAGCAGGGCCTGCTGGCCATCGAACACGGCCTGCACGTTCATTTCAACAAGACCATGACCACCACCCTGGCCGAAGCCGACGCGCTGATCGCCCAGGCTGAGGCCCGCGGCGTCAAGCTGGTGGCCTCCCCTGGCGAAATGTTGCGCCCGCTCCACCAGGCCATCCGCCGCCAGCTGCAAGCCGGCGCCCTGGGCACGCTCACCTGGGCGGTAGCGGGCTCGGCCTTTGGCCAGTACCACGAGCGCGAGTCGGTCCGCCACGGCGACGATCCCCTCACCAACATCAACCCGGCCTGGTATTTCCGGCGGCCGGGTGGCGGCCCGCTCTATGACATGACGGTCTATGGCCTGCACGCCCTCACCGGCATGGTCGGCCCGGCCCAGCGCGTCACCGCCTTCTCAGGGCTGCGCATCCACGAACGCGAGTTCCGCGGCGAGATGCTCCCCTGCGACATGGACGACAACACCCTCATGGTCCTCGATTTCGGCGACGCCCTGTTCGGCTTTGTCTATGGCGTCGCCGCCGGTTCGCTGCCGAGCCTGGGGCGTTGGGGCATCTTTGGCACCGGCGGCGCCATCATCGGCGACCAGCTCAACGGCCAGCCCATCGACTATCCGGGGCGCGAGCTGGCGCTGGAGGGCGGCCCCAACGCCGTCCTGCCCCACGTGGTCGGCCCCCACCGCAACCAGGAAGAGGCCCACGTCTACGAAGACATCATGCAACTGGTCGACTGGATCCGCGACGACGTGCCCACCATCGTCACCGCCGAGCACGCCCGGCACGTGATCGAGATATTTGACGGCGCCTACCGCTCCGCCGAGAGCGGCCGCGCCGTGGATCTGCGCACCACCTTTCCCCTGATCCACTAGGCTATCGGCGCGTCGCGCCTGCCAAAGGAGGCACCCATGAAGATCCTAGTCACCGGCGCCAGCGGACGTCTGGCCAAGTACGTGGTCCGCGAACTGGGCGACGACCACGAGCTGGTGCTCTTTTCCCGCACCGCCCCGCCGGACGAGCTGGCCCACCTGCCCTGGATCCAAGGCGACCTGAACTCGTTCGAGGACTGCCAGCGCGCCGTCGCCGGCTGCCAGGTCATCCAGCACCTGGGCGCCGTGCCCGAGCCCGTCGACCACCCCGCCATCCGGCAGCAGCGCGCGGCGGCCGGCGTGCCCATGCCGCCCTTTGACATGACCATGCGCACCAACATCATGGGCACCTATTACCTCATGCAGGCCGCCGTACAGGCCGACGTCGAGACCGTCGTCATGGCCGGCAGCCAGTGCGCCATGGGCCACGGCTATCGCATCAGCGACCGCCCCTTTCCCTTCCAGTACCTGCCGCTAGACGAGGAGCATCCCAAGGACGTCGAGGACTCGTACTCGCTCTCCAAGCTGGTGGGCATCGAGCTGCTGGCCAGCTTTACCCGGGCCTATGGCATCCGCACCTACACCACCATGCCGGCCGGCATCTGCCCGCCCGAGCGCCGCCAGGCCATGGCCGCAAACGTCCAGCCGGTGACCGCCTGGAGCGAGTGGCTCTGGACCTGGGTGGCCAGCGAGGACGTGGCCTGGGCTCACCGCGAGCTGATGGAGCAGGCCGCCAACCTCCCGCCCACCGACGCCTACCTGATCATTGGCGGCGACAACGCCGTGCTGGAGGAATCCCGCGACCTGGTGGAGCGCTTTCGCCCGGACCTGCTGCCCCACTGCACGCTGCAGGGGCATGACTCGTTCGTCAGCAGCGCCAAGGCCGCGCGCGCGTTCGGCTACCGGGCACGCTATACCTGGAGAGAGTACCTGTAACGCGATGACCGCAGCGGGTCTAGCCGCGTGACGCATCGGTGCCGTCCACACGCCGCTCTGTCAACGTCGCCGCATCCTAGCCGAGGAGCTGACATGCATCGTCGATGGTTCCTGGTGGGCGCCGCAGCCCTCTTGCTGTGCGGCTGCTCTTCGCTGATGCGTTCGGACGCCTACGCCAGCGCGGTGCCCCGCGTGGGCTATGCCGTCGCCGACCAGGTAGCCTTTTCGGTTGGCGATAGCACGCCGGCCACCACCCTGGGCCGGGAAGCCGCCACCATGCTCATCCGCCGCAGCCACGATGGCTTCTATGACAACCCTGCCGTCCTGATCAACTATCTCTATGCGGTCCAGGAAGAAGTCGCGCTCTACCGTGAGCGCGGCGATGGCCTCGAGACCCAATTCGCGGCCGGCCAGGACGCGCTGCCCGACATCAAGAGCTACCTCGAGTCCGCTTTCGCACATACACAGCAGGCGCCACAGTTCTCGCGCCTGCCCGGCGACGATCCCTGGGGGCGCGTCCGTTTGGAGCCCGAGGCGGAGTTCAAAAAGCTGCTCCCATCGGAGATGATCGCCCTGTCCATGTACACTGGGGAGATCACCGGCAAGTGTACCACCCTCGCGGCGCTGGTTGGCGCCCTGATCCTGCAGAGCGCCGGTCCCGCCATCACACCCGATGACATCGTCATGCTGCGCACGGCCGCCCACACCTTGGGGTTCGTCAAGGCGCCCGATGGCCGCATCTGGGAATTCACCAACACCCATCTCAACCCCTTTGGCGCCGCCCATGCCGACTATCGTCGGGCGCAGCGGTACACCCACTTTTATGGCTACGGCTTTTATGCGCAAGGCGACATCGTCGTCCCCGAGGATCTGCTGGACGGCGAGGGCACACTCCGCGAGATGTTCGAACGGGCCAGCGGCATCGCCGCCGTCGATGTTGATCCCGATCCCGTGCTAATCGACTATTGCCTTCAGCGGCTGGATGTGCCCGACCCCTCGCTCTATATCGCGGTCTCCCGCGAGCTGCCCCACACCCAGGCGCTCGCCCGCCAACTCAGGAGCGTCGACCAAGCCGTGGCCTGGATGCGCGACCATCTCGCCGATGGCTCTATCTTTCCCGATGCGAGCCAACGCGTCATGACGTCAGATCAGGTGATCGTCTTCAAGACTGGTAACCCCATCGACAAGGCGGTGCTCCTCTGTGCCATCCTCCAGGAACGCGGCACCAGTGCCACCCTACACACCGACCAGGGCCGCGTTACCGTGCATACGCCCGCAGCCGTGGTCGACCTGGACACGCTAGAGATAGGCCCCATGTGACGACGGGTGGCGCGAGCGATCGCCATCCCCACCGACGTTGCGAGTGGCCGCTTCTCTGGGTCCACCAGGATGCTCGGACACCGGGAGTTTGAGCGCCGGCCGTGGGCGTCTGCCAGCCCCTCCGCAGAGTGCTCGCCCGGGTGCGCCCCTCCACCGTCTCAACGCGTGCTTTGCCCGATTTGACGCCTTCGCCATTCCATGCTACTCTCGCGCCATCTTGTGAAAGGAGGCGCAGCGACATGTTCACACGCTACTACTCGCACACCCTCGTCGGCAGCCCGAGCGCTGTCCAGGGGTGTATTGCGCCTTTCGACCAGCTAGGGGAGCGCATGAGCTAACAGGCTCTCGCATCGAACCACCAGCGGCCGCCGGCGCAGAGCCCGCGGCCGTTTTCATTGCGTTGGCACGCCAGCGCAGCGCGCAGCAGACGGCCACCCCAGGGCACCCAACCGTCCGCTGCGCGCTTTTGCGTCGCCCATGCCTATCACGTACGAGGTCGTCAACGCCATGCACGCCACAACCCAACCGTCATCCCGTCCGTCGCCGCCCTATCTGCGGCTCCTACGCAACTATCTGCTGCCGCGCTGGCAGCCGACCGTGCTCTTGGCCGTGCTGCTCTTTGGCGGCATCGGCCTGCAGATCGTCAGCCCCCAGTTCCTGCGGCGCTTTATCGACCTGGCTGGCGCCTCGGCGCCGCGCGAGGCCTTGGTCCAGGCCGCCCTCTGGTTCATGGCCCTGGGGCTGGGCCACCGCGGCCTGAGCATCGCCGCCACCTACCTGAGCCAGGATCTGGGCTGGCGCGCCACCAACGACCTACGCTCGGACGCGGCCGCCCACGTCCTGGGCCTGGACATGAGCTACCACAAGCGCCAGACGCCGGGCAAGCTGATCGAGCGCATCGATGGCGACGTGCTGACGCTCTCCAACTTTTTCTCGCAGCTCATCCTGCAGGTGCTGGGAGCTGGCATCCTGCTTCTGGGCATCCTGGTGGCGCTCTTTTTGGAGGATTGGCGCGTCGGGCTGGGCCTGACGCTCTTTGCCGTCCTCAGCATGACGGTGCTCATCCGCCTGCGCAGCTATGCTTTGGCGGAATCCGAGGCCGAGCGCGAATCCAGCGCCAACCTGTTCGGGTTCATTGAGGAGCGGCTGGCCTGCCGCGATGACATCCGCGCCAACGGCGGCGGCGCCTATACCATGCACCGCTTTCTCGGCGAGCAGCGCGAGTATTGCCTGCGGAGCCTTCGCGCTTGGGTCCGCCGATCGACCATGTGGATCAGCTCCATGGGGCTGTTCAACCTCGGGCACGCCGCCGCGCTGGCCCTGGGAGCAGGCCTCTACCTCGGCGGCCAAGCCACGCTGGGCCAGGTCTATCTGATCAGCCACTATACCATGATGCTCTTTACGCCGCTGGAGCGCATCACCCACCAGCTCCAGGACCTGCAAAAGGCCGGGGCCGGCGCCACGCGCGTTACCCAGCTTCTGGCCGAACGCAGCCAGATACCCGATACCGGCCGCGAGCCCCTGCCCGACGGCCCCCTGGCCGTCACCTTTGATCGAGTCAGCTTTCAGTACGACGACGGCGACGAGCAGGTGGTCCACGATCTCTCGTTCCATCTTCCCGCGGGCGCCACCCTGGGCCTGCTCGGCCGCACCGGCTGCGGCAAAACCACGCTCACCCGCCTGCTCTTTCGGCTGTATGACGTGAGCGCCGGCAGTATCCAGCTGGCAGGCGTCGACATCCGTCATGCGCCGCTGGCCCACCTACGCCAGCGCGTCGGCTTGGTCACGCAGGACGTGCAGCTCTTCCAGGGCACCGTCCGTGACAACCTGACCCTGTTCGACCCGTCCATCTCGGACGAGCGGCTGCTGGACCTGGTCGAGGAGCTGGGGCTGAACCGTTGGCTCGAATCGTTGCCCCACGGCCTCGACACCGAGCTGTCGGCCGGCGGCGGCGGGCTCTCTGCCGGCGAGGGCCAGCTCCTGGCGCTGGGCCGCGTCTTTCTCCAAGATCCCGGCCTGGTCATCCTGGACGAGCCGTCGTCCCGCTTGGACCCAGCCACCGAGCATCGGCTGGAGCAGGCCATCGGCCGCCTCCTGGCCGACCGCACCGCCATCATCATCGCCCATCGTCTCGGCACGGTGCAGCGTGTGGACCAGATCCTGATCATGGAGGCTGGCCGCTGCGTCGAATGGGGCCCGCGCGCCGATCTGGTCGCGGACCCGCACTCGCGCTTTTCCGAGCTGCTACGCACCGGCATGGAAGCATCGCTGGTACAACAGGAGACTCGCTCATGAAACCGCTCAAACTAACGTGGCGCCTGGCGCTCTTTCGGGGGCCCCTGTTCCTGGTCAACTGCATCCTGTGGGCCGCCTTTCACGCCCTACCGGCCCTCTTTGGGCTGATCGCCAAGGCCGTGTTCGACGCCCTTAGCGGTCAAGCGCCCGTCGGCTGGAACGTCTGGACGCTGATCGCCGCCCTGGTGCTGGTCTCAGCCGCCCGCGTTGGCGCCTTTGCCTCCGGCATCCGGATCTTTTTCCGGCTGCTCTACGAGGTAGGCAGCCTGCTGCGGGCCAACATCCTGCGCTGGGTGCTCACGGGCAGCGGCGCGCGGCCCCTCTCCGAGGCGCCCGGCCAGATGGTCGCCCGCTTCCGCGAGGACGTCCAGGACATCCTGGATTACATCGAAGCCTGGGTGGATGTCGGCGGCGTCATCCTCTTTGCCATCATCGCCCTGGTCGTGATGGTCCGGGTCGACCCGATCATCACCCTGGCCGTCGCGGCGCCCATGGTCATCTTGGTGCTGGTCAACCAGTGGGCCGGCGAGCGCATTCGCACCTACCGCCGCGCCAGCCGCCAGGCCACCAGCCGGGTCACCGGCTTTATCGGCGAGCTGCTGGGATCCGTCCAGGCCATCCAGGTCAACGGGGCCGAGCCGCACGTCTTGGCGCGCTTTCGGTCGCTCAACGAGACCCGCCGCACGGCCGCCCTGCGGGACGTGCTCGCGATCCAGCTGATCCACTCCCTCAACGAGGTGGTCATCAGCGTCAGCACCACCGTCATCCTGATCCTGGCAGCCACCAAGATGGGCGACGGCAGCTTTTCCGTGGGCGATCTGGCCCTCTTTACCACCTACCTGGAGCAGCTCACCTGGCTGATGCACTATGGCGGCGACATGATCGCCACCCACAAGCGCGTCTATGTGGCCTATGACCGCCTGGCCAAGGCCATGGACGGCGCCGCGCCCGAGGCCGTAGTCGCTCACCAGCCGATCTACCTGCGCGAGCCAGTGCCCGCCTGGCAGGCTGCTGACTCTGACCAGAACGAGGCCCCCCAGCTGGAGCGCCTCACCATCCGCGGGCTCACGCACCGCTACGACGATGACCAAGCGCCGACTGCGGTGGGCATCCACGACATCGACCTGGAGATCCCAGGTGGCTCGCTGACCGTCATCACCGGCCAGATCGGCTCTGGCAAGACGACGCTGCTGCGCGCGCTGCTGGGCCTGCTGCCCCGTCAAGCCGGCGAGATCCGCTGGAACGGCGTGCCCGTCCAGCAGCCCGACCAGTTCTTTGCGCCGCCGCGCGCCGCCTATACGCCGCAGGTGCCCAATCTCGTCAGCGAATCGCTGCGCGACAACATCCTGCTGGGCGTGGACGCCGACGAACGCGCGCTGGATGCCGCGATCCGAGCCGCAGTGCTGGACCAAGACTTGCCCGACATGCCCCAGGGTCTCGACACGCTGGTGGGACCCAAGGGCGTCCGCCTTTCGGGCGGCCAGCTCCAACGCGCTGCCGCCGCCCGCATGTTTGTGCGTCGACCCAACCTGCTAGTCATGGACGACCTCTCCAGCCGCCTGGACGTGGTCACCGAACAACGCCTGTGGGAGCGCCTCTTTGGCCTGCGGGATGAGGGTTACCGCCCCACCTGCCTGGTCGTGACCCATCGCCGCCCCGTGCTGCAGCGCGCCGACCAGATCATCGTCCTCAAGGACGGGCGCATCGACGCCGTGGGCAGGCTGGACGAGCTGCTGGCCACCAGCGACGAGATGCGCCGCCTCTGGCAACGGGAGGAGCGTGAGCTGGCGCCGTCGCAGGCCTGAGACACTGCGACGTGTCTTCAGTGGGTACCATGCGTAAAGCCTTGACCAAAGCGCAACCGCATGGTACCTTGCTGCGTAGAGTCTATCAGAGCGCAACCTTCCTGATCCCACCATAGCCCGATCTTATCGCACCCTGGAGATGGCAGGCGGACCACCTCCAAGCATCAGCGCTCGACCCATCGAATCCGCCACCAAACAGGAAAAGGAGAACCCCACATGGAGCCGCAGGGAAAAAAGCCCGTTGGTAACGCTCCCATCTACACCGGAGGGGGCCTGGTTCTGGGCGCCGTCATCGGCATGCTCTTTGGCATGATGCTGCTGCAGAACACGGCC
>DAIRUQ010000029.1:0-17763 GCA_036803245.1 Chloroflexota bacterium
CCGCGAGGGTGGCCGCACGGTGGGCGCCGGCGTTCTCACCGATATCATCGAATAGCGCAGCGCGGAGGAGGAGGTCGGGCGACGGTGCGCTAGGGCGACACCTGGCCCGGAAGAGTATGGCCAAACAACAGCGAATCCGAATCAGGCTCAAGGCATACGACCATCGCGTGCTGGACCAGTCGGCCAGGCAGATCGTCGATAGCGCCGAGCGTACTGGGGCGGCGGTGGTAGGTCCAGTTCCGCTGCCTACTCGCATCGAAAAGTTCTCGGTGGCGCGTTCGCCGTTCATCGATCGTGACTCGCGAGAGGCGCTAGAGATTCGTACGCACAAGCGTCTGATCGACGTGCTCGATCCGAATCCCAAGACCATCGATGCGCTGACGCGGCTGGATCTGCCCGCTGGCGTCGATATCGAGATCAAGTTGTAAACGGTATCCGTTGCGCGGCGCGGCGGCCAGAGACTGGGACGCGGCGACGCCATTGGCAAATGGGGATGGGGTGAAACCCACAGCCCAACAGCCATCGGCTGCGGCTGAGTGAGACCATTCCCCTGGAGGCAAATGTGGCGACAAGAGAAGGTATCCTAGGCAAAAAGGTCGGCATGACGCAGATCTTTACCGATTCTGGTGAAGTGGTGGGCGTGACCGTCATCGAGGCGGGGCCCTGCTATGTGACCCAGGTCAAGACAGAAGAGACCGACGGCTACAACGCCGTGCAGATCGGCTATGGGCACAACAAGCGCCTCAACCAGCCCGAGAAGGGTCACTTGAAGGGGTTGCCGCCCGTGCGACATCTGCGCGAGATTCGCACCGACGATGTGGAGCGCTACGAGCGTGGCCAGGTGTTGACGGTCGAGGGCTTTGCCGTGGGTGACGTGGTCGACGTGACGGGCAAGTCCAAGGGACGTGGCTTTGCTGGCGCGGTAAAGCGTCACGGCTTTGCTGGTGGTCCCAAGACGCACGGTCAGTCGGACCGGTGGCGAGCTGTGGGAAGCGTCGGCGCCGGAAGCACGCCTGGGCGGGTGTTCAAGGGCATGCGCGGCCCCGGGCACATGGGCAACGAACGGGTGACCACCCTCAACCTGAAAGTGGTCCTGGTGGATCCAGAGCGGAATCTTATTGCGGTTGCTGGCGCGGTGCCGGGCCCCAAGGGCGGGCTGGTATTCCTACGCAAGGCCGCCAAGACCCGGGCGATCCGGAAAAAGGGCAACAAGGAAGTCTAGCGATTGAGGTTAGGCGGACTGGGCTCTGACGGATCACAGCAGGAGAAGCAACCATGGAAGTTACAGTTCATAATACCAAGGGAGAGGCGGTCGGCACCGCAGAGCTGCGCGACGATGTCTTTGGCATCGAGCCGCATGTCTCGGTGATGCATCAGCATGTGGTGCGCCAGCACGCTAACGCGCGGCTGGGAACCCACAAGGCCAAGACTCGCTCGGAGGTCAGCGGTGGCGGTCGCAAGCCGTGGCGCCAGAAGGGCACCGGCCGGGCGCGGCAGGGCTCGATTCGGGCCCCGCAGTGGAAGGGCGGCGGTGTGGTTCACGGGCCGCAGCCGCACAAGTACACCCAGAAGATGAATCGCAAGATGCGGCGTCTGGCTTTGCGGTCGGCGCTGTCGATCAAGGCCGGTGAAGAGCAGCTGATCGTCCTTGACACCCTGGCGATGGCATCGCCCAGGACGGCGGCGTTCTCAGAGCTGCTCGACAACCTCGGGATCGATGGGTCGGTGCTGGTGCTGCTTCCCGAGGCCGACGTGAACGTCGAGCTCTCGGCGCGGAACCTGCCGTATGTGAAGACGATTAGGGCAAACTGCCTGAGTGTGCGCGATCTGCTGGGCTATGATGTGGTGATGATGCCGCTCGCGTCGGTGGACGCGGTGCAGCGGAC
This sequence comes from Chloroflexota bacterium, assembly GCA_036803245.1. GTDB lineage: Bacteria > Chloroflexota > Anaerolineae > UBA1429 > UBA1429 > DAIRUQ01. The sequence continues at coordinate 1,887 of DAIRUQ010000029.1, forward strand.
CTTGGCCCCAGCCGAGTAGCGGACGCGAGAGAACGGGAGCAGGGCGATGAATCTCTATCAAGTGCTCGTCAGGCCGATACTCACCGAGAAATCGGGCTTTCAGGCAGATAACCTGTCCAAATACACCTTTGAGGTTGATGGGCGCGCGACGCGCGCCGACGTCAAGCGAGCCGTGGAGAAGGCGTTCGAGGTATCGGTGACCAAGGTGAACATGATGCTGGTGCCGGGCAAGACGCGGCGTTGGGGCCGGCGCGTGGGCGTGTCCTCGAGCTGGAAAAAGGCCGTGGTCACGTTGGCCGAGGGTGATAGCATTCAGCTCTTTGAGGGCGTCTAGTTCAAGTGGTAGCAGGGCGCCGGGTTCGCGGCGTCGCAAGGTAATAGGGGACGCGACATGCCTATCAAGTCATACAAGCCAACAACGCCTTCACGGCGCGGCATGACGGGCTATACGTTCGAAGAGATCACGGCGAAAAAGCCGGAAAAGTCGCTGTTGCGGCCGCTGAACAAAAAGGCCGGGCGCAACCATCGTGGCAAGGTCACGGTGAGGCATCGCGGGGGCGGCACCAAGCGGCAGTACCGCGTGATTGACTTTTTCCGCGACAAAGTCGGCGTGCCGGGTCGGGTAGCGACCATCGAGTACGATCCGAACCGCTCGGCGCGCATCGCGCTGGTGAACTATCGCGACGGCGAAAAGCGCTACATTTTGGCGCCGCTGGGGCTCAAGGTTGGCGATGAGATCATGGCTGGGCCGGATGCGGAGATCCATGTCGGCAATGCGTTGCCTTTGGGATCCGTTCCGCTTGGCACGGTGGTGCACAACGTGGAGCTCAAGCCGGGTCAGGGTGGGCAGCTTGTGAGGGCCGCTGGCACCGGTGCTCAGATCTTGGCCAAAGAGGGCCAGTATGTGCTGTTGCGCATGCCCTCGGGCGAGCAGCGACTGGTGCATCGCGACTGCATGGCGACGGTTGGACAGGTGGGCAACACTGAGCATGCCAACATCAAGCTTGGCAAGGCCGGACGCAAGCGCTGGATGCGGCGTCGGCCGCACACCCGTGGCTCGGTGATGACTCCGCGGGACCATCCGCATGGCGGCGGTGAGGGCAAGACGCCCATCGGTATGTCGTCGCCCAAGACGCCGTGGGGCAAGCCCACCATGGGCGCCAAGACGCGGCGCTACAAAAAGTCTGATCGATTCATCGTGCGGCGTCGCGGAAAGCGCCGGTAGAAGAGACGCCGTTAGCGTTGCCAGGAGGCTGATGCATGTCGAGGTCGTTGAAAAAGGGACCGTTCGTATCGGAAAAGCTCCTGAAAAAGGTAGAGGAGCTTAACCGTCGAGGCGAGAAGCGAGTCATCAAGACGTGGTCGCGCGCCTCTACCGTGTTCCCTCAGATGGTGGGCCACACCATCGCGGTGCACGATGGCCGGCGACATATTCCCGTGTATGTCACCGAGCAGATGGTGGGACACAAGCTGGGTGAGTTTGCGCCGACGCGGTATTTCCGCGGGCACGGCGGTTCTGAACGACGGACCCGAATCGGCTAGTGCCGGGCCGCCTTCAGAGCCGGAGGCACTATGGTGCCCTGCGGCCGGCTGCAGGCGCGGCGACCGAGGAGATAGACGATGAACGTAGAAGTCAGGGCTGTATCCAAGTACGTCCGCATGTCGCCGCAAAAGGTGCGCCTGGTGGTGGATCTTGTGCGCGGGCGGGCCGTGAACGAGGCGCTTAACATTCTGCGCTTTACGCCCAAGGCGGCGGCGGATCCGGTGTCTCGGGTGATCGCCAGTGCGGCGGCTAACGCTGAAGAGAACTATGGTCTTTCGGCCGATGAGCTGTACATCGCCCGCATTTGGGCGGACAAGGGACCGACGCTGCGGCGCGGCCGAGCTGGGGCGCGTGGGCGCTACAAGCCGATGGTAAAGCGCGGTTCGCACATCACTGTTGTCTTGTCTGAGCGGACTGAGGCCTAGGCCGGTCTGCGGGGTCTGCCGTAAGGAGGCAATCTTGGGCCGTAAGGTGCATCCCATTGGGTTTCGGCTTGGGTATATCAAGGACTGGGAGTCCAAGTGGTATGCCGAGGGCGAAGAGTACGTCGCTCGCTTGGCCAATGACATGGCGATTCGCGAGCTGATCCGCAGTGAGCTGCAGAGCGCGGGCATCTCGCGCATCGAGATTCAGCGCTTTCCCAAGCAGTTGGCCATCGCCATTGTGACGGCTCGACCGGGAGTGGTCATTGGGCGGCGCGGCGCGACGGTGAATGCGCTCAAGGCCAAGCTCGTCGAGCTCACAGGCGTCGAGGAAAAGAACCTGCGCCTGGATGTGGTCGAGGTGGAGCAGCCAGACCTGGATGCCCATCTGGTGGCTGAAGGGATCGCCGAGCAGCTCGGGCGTCGCGTCTCGCAGAAGCGTGCCATGCGGCAGGCGATTCAGCGGGCGATGCGCGGCGGAGCCGAGGGCATCAAGATCACCTGCAGCGGCCGTCTGTCGGGCGCCGAGATGGCGCGGCGCGAGTGGTCGCGCGAGGGCCGCGTGCCTTTGCACACCTTGCGGGCCGACATTGACTATGCCGTGTCTGAGGCGCTGACCACGTTCGGCCGCATTGGGGTCAAAGTTTGGATCTATCGTGGCGAGGTGCTGCCGCAGCTGGCAGACACAGCCGCCGCTGAGGCATAGGAGCTGCGTGACATGTTGATGCCAAAGAGGCAAAAGTACCGCCGGGTGCACCGCGGGCGAATGCGGGGCAAGGCGCAGCGTGGGTCGCAGATTCAGTTCGGCGAGTACGGGCTGCAGTCGTTGGAGCCCTGCTGGGTGAGTAGCCGTCAGATCGAGGCGGCCCGCCGTGTGAGCACCCGCCATATGAAGCGTAGCGGCCAGTTGTGGATTCGGATCTTTCCGCACAAGCCGGTGTCACAGCGTGCGGCAGAGACCCGCATGGGGAGTGGCAAGGGCGACGTGGACCACTATGTGGCCGTAGTCAAGCCGGGACGTATTCTGCTTGAGATTGGTGGCGTCGACGAGGCCACCGCGCGAGAGGCCCTGGAGCTAGCGGCGCAGAAGCTTCCCATGAAGACGCGCTTTGTGGCGCGCGAAGTCTAGGGAGGTTAGAAGCGTGAAAGCTGCGCAGTTTCGCAACATGACGCGCGGAGAGCTGGAGCATAGGCTGGATGAGCTCTATCAGGAGCAGTTCAACCTCAGGTTCCAGATGGCGAGCCGGCAACTCTCCGATACTAGTCGCATTCGCGAGGTTCGCCGGGAGATCGCTCGCGTCAAGACAGTACTATCAGAACTCGCTCAAGACGCGGAGGTATAGGGTCCATGCCGGGAAGCCGCAAGGTCATGGAAGGTAAGGTCGTCAGCACCAAGATGCAAAAGACCGTGGTGGTGGAGGTGGAACGCACGACGCGCCACTCACTCTATAACAAGGTGCTGCGCCACAGGAAGAACTATCTGGCTCACGACGAGACGGAAGAGTGCCAGGAAGGCAACTTTGTCCGCATCGAAGAGACACGCCCGTTGAGCCATCGGAAGCGCTGGCGAGTCATTGAGATCGTACGTTAGGCAAAAGCCGCGCAGGTCGGTCGGTCTTTTGGGGATGACATGCTGATGCGCCCGGCTGGCCTGGGGCGTCAAGATAACGGATGGGTGGGTTCAGATGATTCAGGCAAACACGAGGCTGCGGGTAGCGGACAACACTGGCGCTCGCGAGATCATGTGTATCAAGGTGTTGGGTGGTAGCAGGCGCCGGTATGCGCGGGTGGGTGATATCATTATCGCCTCCGTCAAGGTCGCCAATCCTGGCGGCATCGTCAAGTCCAGGGAAGTCGTCCGGGCCGTGGTTGTCCGGACCAGCAAGGGCTTTGGCCGCTCGGATGGATCGTTCATCCGCTTTGACGACAACGCTGCGGTGATCCTGGACCAGGAGCAGAACCCGCGGGGGACCCGCATCTTTGGGCCCGTCGCGCGCGAGCTCCGCGAGGCCGGATTCATGAAGATCGTTTCGCTCTCGCCAGAGGTTGTGTGATTCCCGGCGAGATGCGGGTTGGCGGACGGAGGAGTTGGTGATGAAGATAATCAAGGGCGACACCGTAGAGGTGATTAGCGGCAACGATCGCGGTGTGCGTGGAACGGTGAATCGGGCCATGCCTCGTGAGGGGCGCGTTGTGGTGAGCGGGGTGAATGTGCGAAAAAAGCACCAGCGCGCCACCGGCGACGTGCGGACCCAGGCGGGGATCATCGAGATCGAGGCGCCGGTGCGCGTGGAGAACCTAGCCCTCGTGTGCCCGCATTGCGACAAGGCCACGCGGGTGGGCTATCGTGTGCTGGAGGATGGCACCAAGGTGCGGATCTGCCGCAAGTGCGACGAGGCTTTGGATTAGCGCCGTTAGAGTGCGGCTGAGAGGGACCTGGGGAGCCCAGACGTATGCAGAGAATACAGCAACAGTACCAAGAGCAAGTCGTTCCCGCCATGATGGAGCGGTTTGGTTACAAGAGCATCATGCAGGTGCCGCGCATCGAAAAGATCGTGGCTAACGTGGGCGTGGGTGAGGCCCTGCAGAGCGCCAGCACGCTGGAGCATGCAGTGCAGGACCTGACGGCGATCACCGGCCAGAAGCCGATCGTGACGCGGGCCCGGAAATCCATTGCGGCGTTTCGCCTGCGCGAGGGCAGCCCGATCGGGACCAAGGTCACGTTGCGGGGCGAGCGGATGTGGTCATTCTACGATCGCCTGGTGAATATCGCCTTGCCTCGCCAGCGAGACTTTCAGGGCGTGCCGTCCTCGTCGTTTGATGGGCGCGGCAACTATACCCTGGGCCTGCGCGAGCAGCTGGTGTTTGTCGAGGTCAACTATGATAGCATCGACAAGGTGCGCGGCCTCGAGATTACGATCGTGACCACCGCCGAGACCGACGAAGAGGCGAGGTTCCTGTTGGAGGAGCTGGGAATGCCCTTTGCGCGGAATCAGGCGCAGCAGCAGGCAGTCTAGCGAATCAGCCAGTAGGCTTTGGCAGTTCGGAGGAGAAACGAGTGGCAAAAAAGAGCATGATCGTGCGCGAGACTCGTCGCAAGTACCAAGTGCGGGTTCGAAACCGATGTTCCCGTTGTGGCCGGCCGCGCGGGTACATGCGACGGTTTGGGCTGTGCCGCATCTGCTTCCGCGAGATGGCCATGTCGGGCAAGATTCCTGGTGTGGTCAAGTCGAGCTGGTAAGTAGCCGCTTTCGGCAGGCAAGGCCCCAGCTTCCGCGAGGCGGGAGTGCGGTAGGGCACTCGGTGCTCGCCACGAGGTAATAGGAGATCGTGAGATGATGATGACGACGGATCCCATTGCGGACATGCTAACGCGCATCAGGAACGCACAGATGGTGCGTCATAGTGCTGTGACCATGCCCTCGACCAAGTTGCGTGAGGCGGTTGCCCGCGTGCTGGCTGAGGAGGGCTATGTGGCGCGATATGAAGTGCTGCGCGACCAAAGGTTCCCGACCCTGCTGATCCAGCTCAAGTACTCGGAGGATCGCGAGCCGGTCATCCGGGGGCTGGAGCGCGTGAGCAAGCCTGGCTGCCGGATCTATACCCAGCGCGACAGCATTCCGTGGGTCAAGGCTGGCATGGGCACCGTCATCCTGTCTACTCCGCGAGGCGTGCTCTCGGGCCGGCAGGCGCGGAGCCAGGGCGTTGGTGGCGAGGTCCTCTGCAAGGTTTGGTAAGCGCAGTCCTTGCGAGCGGGAGGTGATGACGGTGTCAAGAATCGGACGTATGCCGATTCCCGTGACAGACGCGGTAAAGGTGTCTATCGATGGGAATCGTGTCAAGGTTGAAGGCCTTAAGGGCGAGTTGGAGCGCGAGTTCCATCCGACCACGCGGATCAAGCAGACCGGTGGCGAGCTGGTGGTGGAGCGGCCGGATGACTCACGCCAGAGCCGTGCGCTGCACGGGCTGACGCGCGCCCTGTTGGCCAACATGGTCACGGGCGTGACTGAGGGCTTTCAGAAGCAGTTGCAGATTAACGGCGTGGGTTTCGGGGCCGAGGAAAAGGGCCAAGGCGTGGTGCTGCAGATCGGCTATAGCCACCCCGTCGAGGTCAATCCGCCGGAAGGGATACGTGTTCGCCCCGAGGCCGGTGGGCGGATCGTTGTGGAAGGTATCGATAAGGAACTAGTGGGCGAGGTCGCCGCCAAGATCAGGGCGGTCCGCAAACCCGAACCGTACCAGGGCAAGGGCATCGCCTACGTAGGCGAGGTCATTCGGCGCAAGGCTGGCAAGGCTGGCCGGGCTGGAGGCGCATAATGGATAGATCAGCAGCGCGACGTGAGGCGCGGTTGCGACGGCATCAGCGCGTGCGTCAGCACGTAACAGGGGTGCCCGAGCGGCCTAGGCTGAATGTGTTTCGTAGCTTGAAGCACATCTATGGGCAAGTGATTGATGATACGGTCGGCCACACGCTGGTGTCGGCGTCGACTTTGGACCAGGAAGTACGAGACCAGATCGATGGCCTCTCCAAGGCGCAGGCAGCCGAGCTGGTGGGCAAGCTGCTGGCGGAGCGCGCTCTGGCCCAGGGCGTGACCCAGGTGGTGTTTGACCGCGGGGGTTATCAGTACCAGGGCCGGGTAAGGGCCTTGGCCGAAGCGGCGCGTGAGGCGGGGCTCGAGTTCTAGAGGCGTGTGGGGCGGGTTCCGCGCCAAGCGAGGAGTGTGTTCATGTCAAGCAGGAGCGATCGCGACCGACGGGACGAGGGCGATGGGCTCTTTGAGCGCGTCGTGCACATCACGCGCGTGGCCAAGGTGGTCCAGGGCGGCCGTCGCTTTGGGTTCCGTGTGGTCGTTGTGGTGGGAGATCAGAACGGCAAGGTTGGCGTGGGGATCGGCAAGGCGCGTGACGTGCCGCAGGCGATCCGCAAGGGTGCTGAGCGCGCTCGCGCCACCATGGTTTCCGTCAACCTGATGGGCACAACGGTGCCGCACGATCTGTTGGCCGAGCATGGTGCCGCCAAGGTGCTGATCAAGCCGGCCGCCATGGGTACCGGCGTGATCGCCGGTGGTGGCGCGCGCGCGGTGCTCGAGGCCGCGGGCGTCAAGGACGTTCTTTCCAAGTCGCTGGGCAGCGCCAACATCCTGAATGTGGTGATGGCCACCTGGAAGGGGCTGCAGCAGATGCGGAGTCGCGAGGAAGCGGCTGCCGCGCGCGGGAAGACCCTGGCCGAGCTGGCACCGCCTTGGAGGACTGCAGGAAATGACAACTAGAATCCGGATAAAGTACGTGCGTAGTGCCATCGGGCGCACCAAGCGCCAGAAGGACACCATCGCCGCGCTGGGCCTGCGCCGGATTGGCGATGTGGCTGAGCATGAGGACAACCCCGCCGTGCGTGGCATGGTCAGCGCGGTGGAGCATCTGCTAGAGGTCCAAGAGGTGAACGAATGAAGCTGCATGAACTAGGCCCGGACGACGGGGCCAAGCGCCCGCGCAAGCGCAAGGGCCGTGGCATCGCCGCTGGGCAGGGCAAGACAGCGGGCTATGGTACCAAAGGGCAGAACGCCCGCGCTGGCCGCGGCGGCAAGCTCTACTTTGAGGGCGGTCAGCTCCCGTTGGTGCGGCGCTTGGCGTTCAAGCGCGGGTTTCGTAACCCGAATCGCGTCGAGTATGCCGTGGTGAATGTTGGCGAGCTACCGGCGCGCTTTGAGGCCGGTGCGGTGATCGACCGCGCTGCCCTCGAGCAGGCCGGTTTGATCCGGGCCAACGATCAGCCGGTCAAGGTGTTGGGCGACGGCGAGCTAGATCGAGCGCTGACGCTTCGAGTCGACGCGGCGTCCCAGTCCGCGCGTGCCAAGATCGAGGCCGCTGGTGGGGCCTTGGAGTTGTTGGAAGTCGAGCCCGCGTAGGCTTCTGAAGGGAGCCGGAGGAACCGATGCTGCAAGCGGTCCGCAACGCGTTCAAACTGCCGGATCTTCGGAAAAAGATCCTATTCACGCTGGGCATTCTGGTGCTCTACCGATTGGTCGCGCACGTGCCCGTACCCGGAGTGGATGCGGCCGCGTTGCGACAGGTGTTTGAGCAGAACCAGCTCTTGGGCCTGCTGGACATGTTCTCAGGCGGAGCCTTGGCAAACCTGTCGGTGATGGCGTTGGGCGTCTACCCATACATCACGGCCCAGATCGTCTTCCAGCTCTTGCAGCCGATCATCCCGGCGCTGGATCGGCTCTCGCGAGAGGGATCGGCTGGCCGCGAAAAGCTGACCATCTACACGCATCTGTTGACGGTGCCGCTGGCGTTTCTGCAGGGTCTCGGTCAGATGTCATTGATGGCCGGGACAGCTGGCGGCGCCCCCGTGATCCGCAACTGGGGCTTTACCGGCGGGAACTGGCTGCCGACGCTGAGCACGCTCATCACGCTCACGGCTGGAACCATGTTCGCCATCTGGCTGGGTCAGCTTATCGATGAGGACGGCATCGGCAATGGCATGTCGATCATCATCTTTGGCGGTATCGTGACGGGCATCCCGCAGAGCCTGGCGCAGTTGTGGATCACGAATCCGTGGGCGATCGTGGTATTCCTGATCGTCACGGTCATCACCATGGTCGGAATCGTGGTCGTGCAAGAGGGGCAGCGGCGGGTGCCGGTCAACTATGCCAAGCGCGTCCGCGGGACTCGTATCTATGGCGGGCAGAGCACGCACATCCCGCTACAGGTGAACTCGGCCGGGATGATCCCGATCATCTTTGCGGTGTCGATTCTGATGCTGCCTGGCGTAGTGGCTAGCTACCTGGTGGCCGTGGAGACAGAGTGGATCCGCAACACCGCCGTGTGGGTGAGCGGTGTCTTTGATTCGGGCGGGTGGTTCTACTGGGTGGCCTACTTTGTCCTGGTGGTGGCGTTCACCTACTTTTACACCGATGTCATCTTTGAGCAGCAGGACTTGGCGGAGACACTGCGGCGGCAGGGCGGATTCGTCCCTGGCATTCGGCCGGGCGCGCGAACGCGCGAGTTCTTGAGTGGCGTGGTGCGGCGGATCACCTTTGTGGGCGCTCTTTTCCTGGGCATCGTGGCGATCCTGCCGTTCCTGGTGCGGCCGCTGGCTGGGACCAGCCAGATGCTGGTGACGAGCACCGGCCTGCTGATTGTGGTCGGCGTTGTGCTCGATACCATGAAGCAGCTCGAGGCGCAGCTGATGATGCGGCACTATGAGGGCTTTCTCAAGAAGGCGAGATAGCGTAGCATGGATCTCGTACTGCTAGGGGCCCCCGGAGCGGGCAAGGGGACACAGGCTGAGCGCCTGGAGCAATGGTTGGCGATCCCGCAGGTTTCCAGTGGGGACCTGTTCCGGGTCAACATTGCCGAGGGGACGGCCCTGGGCCGCGCAGCGCAATCGTACATCGATCGCGGAGCGTTGGTGCCCGACGATGTCACCATCGGCATGGTGGCGGAGAGATTGGCAGAGGCAGACTGCGCCGGCGGCGCTATCCTGGATGGCTTTCCACGCACCGTGGCTCAAGCCAAGGCGCTGGATGAGCTTTTAGCCGAGATGGGCCGGCAAGTGGACTTGGTGCCCTATGTGACCGTTGCGCGCGAGACGCTGCTGGAGAGGCTCGGTGGTCGCTGGACCTGCCGCGCGTGCGGCGCCGTGTACCATCAGGTGTACCGTCCGCCCGAGGTGACTGGTGTCTGCGATGTCTGTGGCGGGGAGCTGTACCAGCGCCCTGATGACACGGCCGAGACGCAGGCGCGACGGATCGATGTCTATATGCAAGAGACCAGCCCGCTGATCGCTTACTATCGAGAGCGAGGGCTGTTGGTAGAGATCGATGGAGAGCGGTCCATCGACGAGGTCGAGGCGGCCTTGCGGGCCGCCGTGATGACCCTTAGAAACGAGGACTGACTGGTGCCGATGGTGACGATCAAGACCGAGGACGAGCTGGCTCGCATGCGCCGAGCTGGCGAGATTGTGGCCAAGGCGCTGGCTGCCGTGAAGACGATGGTGCGGCCTGGCGTCACGACCCTGGAGCTGGACACCGCGGCCGAGGAGCTGATTCGGGATCACGGTGGCGTTCCTTCTTTCAAGGGATACCACGGTTTCCCAGGCACGATCTGTGCCTCGGTGAACGAAGAGATCGTCCATGGCATCCCGGGCGCGCGGGTGTTGCGAGACGGCGAGATCGTCAGCATCGACGTGGGCGTGATCTGGGAGGGATACCAAGGCGATTCGGCCATCACGGTCGCGGTCGGCGAGGCCAGCCCCGAGGCCCAGCGGTTGATGGACGCGACGCAGGCCGCGCTGGTGGCCACGATCGCGGCGGCGCGCGATGGCGCTCGGCTGGGAGACGTGTCCCACGCGGTGGAGGCGACGGCGGCGGGTTGGGGTTATGATGTGGTTCGCCAATATGGCGGCCACGGCATCGGCAAGGCCATGCACGAGGCTCCTCACGTGCCAAACTGGGGGCCGGCGGGCCGAGGGTTGCGGCTTCGCGCTGGCATGACGATGGCGCTTGAGCCGATGCTGACCAGCGACGGCAGTCGGACGCGAACGCTGGACGACGGCTGGACGGTGGTGACGGCCAACGGCGATCTGTCGGCTCATTTTGAACACACGATTGTTGTCACCAAGGACGGGGGCGAGGTGCTTACCCGCATCGCGGATGACGCTGGGCCCGATAGGGAGTAGGAACATGAAGGTCAAACCGTCGGTAAAGAAGCGTTGCGCCAAGTGCAAGATCATCAAACGTCGAGGCGTGGTGCGGATCATCTGTGAGAATCCGCGACACAAGCAGCGGCAGGGCTAGTCGGGCTCGGTAAGGCTTCTCGAGGAGGAATGGAATGGCTCGTATTGCAGGTATCGACCTGCCCAACGACAAGCGGGTAGAGATAGGGCTGACCTATATCTATGGCATCGGCCTCTCGCGCTCTCGCGAGCTGCTGAGCCGGACGGGCGTGGATGCCGACACGCGTTGCCGGGACCTGACCGAGGCTGAGGTCGCACGGCTGCGTGAGGTGATCGATCGCGACTATATGGTAGAGGGTGATCTGCGGCGCGAAGTGGCGATGAACATCAAGCGCCTGCAGGAGATCGGCAGCTACCGCGGCCTGCGGCATCGGCGCGGATTGCCGGTGCGTGGCCAGCGGACAAAGACGAATGCCCGCACGCGTCGTGGTACGCGACGTACCGTGGCCGGCCGGCGCCGCGCTCGCGAGAAGAAATAGCACGGAGGTTAGAGCATGGGTCGAAGAAAGGCTGGCAGGCGCACACCACGCCGCGAGCGTCGGAATGTGCCCGAGGGGCGTGTCTATATCCACGCCACGTTCAATAACACCATCATCACGTTTACCGATGCTTCTGGTGACGTGGTCTGCTGGCGCAGCGCCGGACAGAGCTTTCGCGGATCGCGCAAGAGCACGCCCTATGCCGCGCAGATAGCGGCGCAGGCGGCCACAAGGGCCGCGCTAGATGCCGGGATGCGCGAAGCCGACGTGTACGTCAAGGGGCCAGGCCCCGGTCGCGAAGCGGCCATTCGTACCATCCAGGCGACGGGCGTCCGCGTCAAGTCAATCACCGATCTGACGCCGGTGCCGCACAATGGGTGCCGACCGCCAAAGAAGCGTCGCATCTAGAGCAAGCGATCTTGCAGGTTGACGCTCCCACTGGGGGAGCGATGGGCGGGCAACGCATCGATTTGAGGTTGCGGGGAAGAAAGTGGACGCCCGCTGGAGGATTCCCACGTAAACCCGCTACCGATGGTCTCAAAGCGGAGCCGCAACGGGAGCCATCGGCAATGAGGAGGATGAATGGCTAGGTATACCGGTCCGTCGTGCAAGCTGTGCCGGCGTGAGGGCATGAAGCTCTTTCTAAAGGGCGAGCGCTGTATGGGGCCCAAGTGCGCCATGGAACGTCGCGCCTATCCGCCAGGAGAGCACGGCCGCATGAGTCAGTTCCGACGGCGCGAGTCCGACTATGGTCGGCAGCTTCGTGAGAAGCAGCGGCTACGCCGCATCTATGGCGTGCTCGAGCGGCAGTTCCGCCGCTACTATGATATCGCGGTGGCAGGCCGTGGGCAGACGGGCGCCAACCTGCTGTCGCTGCTGGAGCGACGGTTCGACAATGTGGTCTATCGGCTAGGGTTCGCTGACTCGCGGGCGCAGGCGCGGCAGCTCGTGACCCATGGGCACTTTGCGCTGAACGGCAGCAAGCACAACATCCCTTCGGCCCTGGTGGAAGTGGGCGATGTGATCGCGGTGCGCGAGATCAGACGCGGCAACGGCCAGTTCCAGGGTCTGCAAGAGGTCTTGGAGCGGCAGAATGTCGTGCCATGGCTACGACTAGACCCGGCTGGCATGCAGGGCACCGTCATCGCCGAGCCGACCCGCGACATGATTGACACGCCGGTCGAGGAGCAACTGATCGTAGAGTACTACTCGCGCTAGGCCCGAAAGGGCGCAGCTGGGCCAGCCCATTGGGATCTGGCTGTGGGCTGGCGCGCGACGTAAAGGAGGGACGCTTTGCTAGAGCAGGTGCTTCCTAGAATCGAGCGTGAGACGAGCACGCGGGGCTATGGCCGATATCGGATCGGCCCGATGCAGCGCGGCTATGGCGATACCGTCGGCATTGCGTTGCGCAGGGTGCTGCTGTCGTCAATCTCTGGGGCCGCCATCACGACGGTGCGCGTTTCGGGGGTTGCTCACGAGTACTCGAGCATTCCAGGCGCGCAAGAGGACATGCTGATGTTCCTCTTGAACCTCAAGCAGGTGCGGCTGATCTCGCACGCGGACGGTCCGGTGCGGTTGCGCGTATCGGCCAAGGGCAAGACGCTCTTGACCGCCGGCGACATCGAGTGCCCGGCTGACGTGGATATCGTGAACCCCGAGTTGCAGCTGCTGACGCTCGACACGGTGGATTCGGATATCGAGATCGAGATGACCGTCGAGCGCGGCATGGGTTACTCGCCCAGCGAGGAGCGCAAAGGCATGGCCATCGGTGAGATCCCGGTGGATGCCATCTTTTCGCCGATCCTCAAGGTGAACACGGATGTCGAGGCCGCTCGCGTTGAGCAGCGGACCGACTATGACATGCTCAAGCTCGAGATCTGGACCGATGGTACGATCACGCCCGAGGACGCCCTGAAGCAGGCTTCGCGGCTGTTGATGCAGCACTTTACGCTGCTGGGTGATATCCAAGAGCCCACTCCCGAGGAAGAGCCCGAGGTTGGCATCGAGCCCGAGCAGGACATGCCGTTCGCAGAGGTGCCGATCGAGGACCTGGAGCTAAGCCAGAGGGCGTTCAACTGCCTGAAGCGGCAGGGGATCGCCAACGTGGGTGAGATCATCGAGCGTTTGCAGCGGGGTACCGCCGAGCTGCTCGCCATCCGCAACTTTGGGCAAAAGTCGCTGGAGGAGCTGCTCGATCGTATGCGGGAAAAGGGCTTTATCGGCGAGAACGAGGCGTTCGACTAGGCAGCCCCTGAGGCCGCAAAGGGGCGTTCGCTGTCGATAGACACGTGATAGAGGTTTAACTGCGATGAGACATCGTGTTGCGGGTAGGAAACTGGGTCGGGACACCAGTCAGCGCAAGGCTCTTTACCGGAGCCTGATGACCGAGCTGTTCCGCCATGGACGCATTCGGACGACCCTCGCCAAGGCGCGAGCCGTGCAGGGCGAGGCCGAAAAGATTGTGACCAAGGCCAAGGTCGGGCTGGTAAAGAAGGAGAACGGCCAGCAGGATGTCGCTGAGCGGCGTCACGTAGCTGGCATCCTGTATGACAAGGCCGTGGTCCGCAAGCTGTTTGATGAGATCGCTCCCACCGTGGCCAACCGGCGCGGGGGGTACACACGGGTTGTCAAGCTCGGCCCCCGCAAGGGTGACGCTGCCGAGATGGCGATTTTGGAGCTGGTCGACGGGGCCGAATAGCCCCAGGTGGGCACGGCAGTGGGCGATGGCACGGAGCGGAACTATGGTGGGATTGTGGCCTATGACGGCACGGCCTACGCAGGGTTCCAGTCACAGCCGAACCGCCCGACGATTCAGGGGCAGCTTAACAAGGCGTTGGCGCGCCTGACGCAAGAGCCGGTGAAGGTGATCGGCGCGGGGCGCACGGATGCGGGGGTTCACGCCACGGGCCAGGTGATCAGCTTTCGGAGCGGCTGGCGGCATCCGCTGGCTGATCTGGAGCGAGGGCTCAACGCGCTTCTTCCCCGCGACATCGCAGTGTGGGCGATGCGATGCGTTGATGATGGTTTTCACGCCCGCTATAGCGCCCGCGAGCGCACGTACCTGTACCGCATCTATACCGGTGATAGGCGACGGCCTTTGTTGGATCGCTACGCAACGCACGTGCCAGAGCCGCTGGACGTAGAGGCCATGGAAGCCGCCGCAGAGTGCGTGATCGGGCGGCATGATCTGGCCGCGCTGGGGCAGTCACCGTCCGGGCGCAGCACAGTGCGCGAGGTGAGCGACGCGCGCTGGATGCCCCTCGAGATGGGCATTGGCGGGGATCAGGCGGGCATCGGGTTCCGGGTGAGCGCCAACGGGTTCCTGCGCGGGATGGTGCGACGGCTGGTCGGCAGCCTGCTAGAGGTGGGGCGAGGGCGCTGGTCTGCGGCTCAGTTCGCCGACCTGATAGCCTCGCAGGATATCGGGCAGGCGGCGGCGCCGGCCCCGGCCTGTGGGCTCTGCCTTCAACATGTAACATATGACGATGAGATTCCGCAATGGCGGATGCCAGAAGGCTGAAGAGGGGAACCCTGCGCCAGCCGGTGTGCAAAGGAGTGGACAAGTGAAGACATATGCCGTCAAGGCGGCCGAAATTGAGCGGGAATGGTGGGTGGTGGATGCCGAGGGGGCCAACCTGGGCCGCCTGGCCAGCGAGATCGCCCAAGTGCTGCGCGGCAAGCACAAGCCGACCTTTACCCCAGGGCTGGACGTGGGGGACTTTGTCATCGTGATTAACGCTGACAAGGTGTCGGTCACCGGGAACAAGCTGGAGGCTAAGCGCTACTACCGCTACTCTGGCTATCCCGGCGGGCTCAAGTCGCGCACGCTGGAAGAGATGCTAGAGCGCTTTCCGGAGCGCGTGATTCAGTCCGCGGTGCGGGGCATGCTTCCCAAGAACCGCCTTGGGCGACAGCTTCTCGGCAAACTCAAGGTCTATGCGGGTGGCGAGCATCCGCACGCGGCGCAAAAGCCCAAGGAACTCTCGTTGGAGACGGTCCGGTAGCCCGCCGATAGGATCGGACGGACAAGGTAGGAGGACAGTAGGTGGCATCTCAATACTATTATGGCACGGGTAGGCGCAAGACCTCTACGGCTCGCGTTCGCCTGTATCCGGGCAAGGGCGCGTGTGTTGTCAACGGCAAGCCTGCCGAGGAGTTCTTTTCTCGGGAGGGTGACATGCAAACGGCGCTTGAGCCTCTTCGCCTAACCGGCACGCACGAGAACTTTACCGTCTCGGTGGTGGTGGCGGGTGGTGGCGTGACTGGCCAGACCGAGGCGATCCGCCACGGCGTGGCCCGCGCGCTGCTGGAGGCGGATCCGGAGCTGCGTCCTCAGCTCAAGCGAGCTGGGTTCCTGACGCGCGACCCGCGCGTCAAAGAGCGCAAAAAGCCGGGCCTCAAGCGTGCTCGCAAGGCGCCGCAGTACACCAAGCGCTAGAGCGCGATCGTTGCTGGGAGTGATAGCAGGGCGGGGGTGGTCCGACGCTCCCGCCCTGCTTTGCTGCTACTTGTAGCCAAAGTAGATGACCGCGCCGGCTGTCGCCGCCCAGAGGAGGACCGCCGCGATCAGGGGGCCATCGCCCAGGACGATATCCTCGGGCGCGCCCCCGCTTTGCTTGGTGCGGACGAGGTAGAGATATCGCAGCAGGGCGTAAAAGACAAACGGGATCGTGAGCATCATCCGGTGCGTGCC
>DAIRUQ010000029.1:17863-26317 GCA_036803245.1 Chloroflexota bacterium
CGGTGGCGCTTGTCCGGGTGTTGGCGATCCTTTTCCATGTCCACCAGATCGTTGATCAGGTAGATGGCGCTAGAGATGCCACAGAACAGCACCAGCGCCGCCAGGACTCGGACGAGGCTGGGCGGATCAAAAAAGCGGCCATCGAAAAAGAGGGCCGGGAGCAGGAACGCGTTTTTGGCCCACTGCTTGGGGCGCATGGCTCGGAGCAGATGCAACAGCAACGGACACCTCCCATGACAGCGTTCATCGATGATAGGAAAGAAGAGGACCGACGTCAAAGCGGCCGGATGGCACCTATCTTGACACGGCTTCTCGCCGCAACTATCCTCTCTGCATGACCAAGGTACGAATCGATCTGCTGGTGCAGCGGCGAGGACTAGCGCCGACCCGGACCAAGGCGCAGCGGCTGATCCAGGCTGGCCAGGTCCGTGTCGATGGGCAAGTGGTGGACAAGGTCGGCACCCAAATCGATGCCGAGGCCGAGGTCACGGTGATCGCGTTGCCTCGCTATGTAGGGCGGGGAGCGCACAAGCTCATCCGAGCCCTAGACGAGTTCGGGCTTGACCCCGGCGCGATGGTGGCGGCCGACGTGGGAGCCTCCACGGGCGGGTTCACCGAGGTGCTGCTGGAGCGCGGGGCAGCCCGGGTTTATGCCATCGATGTGGGCTATGGGCAGCTGCACTGGCGGCTGCGCCAGGATGACCGGGTCGTGGTGATGGAACGCACCAACGCCCGCCATCTTGAGGCGCTGCCCGAGCCGGTGGCGCTGGTCAGCATTGACGTCTCGTTCATCTCGCTGCGCCTGATCTTGCCGCGGGTGGCCGATTGGCTCGCGCCGGGCGGCCAGGTGGTTGCGTTGATCAAGCCCCAGTTCGAGGCCGGCCGCGAGCAGGTGGGCAAGGGCGGGATTGTTCGTGATAACGCCGTGCATCGTCAGGTGTTGGAAGATTTGCTGACGTGGGCGGTGCAGGAGGGGTGGCGCGTGCGCGGTTGCACGGTCTCGCCCATCGAGGGCGCCGACGGCAACATCGAGTTTCTCGGCTGGCTCGACCGGGCTGCCGACGTTCGCGGAGTGGGGCCGCTGGAGGCGGCTGAGCGGGCTTTGGCAGAGGCATACTCTGACGAGGGGACACCATGATGCCTGCCTGGTGGCAGGATCCCAACACACGCACCCGGACGCTGGTGACCCTGGCGATCCTGGCCATGCTGGCGTGGATCGTCTTTTCGGCCGGGGCTGCTCTGGTGCCTTTTCTGCTGGGCGCCCTGGCGGCGTACATCATGCTTCCGGCGGTGGACTTTATCGACAGGCACATGCCCAAGTTCATCCGGGGTCGCCGGTTCTCGCGGACGCTGAGCATTCTAATCGTCTACATTTTGGTGCTAGGCCTGACCACCGGAGGCATATCCTACTTTGTTCCTTTGGTCACGTCGCAGGCGGCGACCTTGACGCGACGGCTGCCGCGGTTGTGGCGGCAGATCGAATCGCTGCTGGCGTATGATCTGGACGATCTCCTGGCGGGAATTTCGCCCCAGATACAGGAGACGATCCGCACCAACGTCACCCAGGCACTCAACTCGTTGGTGGACGCAGCCCAAAAGGGCGTCCTGGCCACCGTTTCGCAACTGACTGCCACCATCAGTTTTGTGATCGGCATGGTTATCGTACCGATCTGGATGTTCTATGTCTTGCATGACAACCGGCGGATTGAGCGTTCGTTCTATGAGATGATCCCGGCGTCGATCCGGTCGGATGCGCGGGCGATGGTCGTCATCATCGACGAGCTCCTGAGCGCCTACCTGCGTGGGCGTCTACTGGTGTGCCTCATTGTGGGTGTCGCTGCGACCATCGTGCTATTGATCTTTGGGATCGAGATGGCCGTTCTTCTGGGCACTGTCGCGGGCGTGACCGAGATCATCCCCATCTTTGGGCCGTACATCGGGGCGGTGGCGCCCGTCCTGATGGCGTTGCTGGATCGGCCCATCAAGGCCTTGTGGATCGCCCTGGCGTTCTTTGCCATTCAGCAGCTTGAGAACATGTTTCTCACGCCTCGCATCAGCGGTGATGCCGTGCGGTTCCATCCGGCCATGGTCATGGTGATCGTGGTGGTGGGCGCCGAGCTGGCGGGCATCTGGGGCTTGATCCTGGGGGTGCCCCTGGCGGCCATCATCCGTGACGTGGCTCGTTACCTGTACCTCCGTACCTCGGAACAGGGCGTTACCCCCGAGATGGCGCTTGATACCCTACGAGCCAGCCGTCACTAGCCCACTCATCGCTGCTTATCGTCTTTCCACGCCGCTGGTGTAGCGTAAGGATAACCTGTGAGTTCAGATCGCCCAGCCTATAACCGAGAGCATATCCGCAACTTTTGCATCATCGCGCATATCGATCACGGCAAGTCTACCTTGTCCGATCGGTTGCTCGAGCAAACCGGCACCATCCAGCACCGAGAGATGTCCGAGCAGGTGCTGGATAGCATGGACCTGGAGCGGGAAAAGGGTATTACGATCAAGGCCAAGGCTGTGCGCATGGCGTATGAGCCCGAGCCAGGACTGCGGTACGAGCTCAACCTGATCGACACCCCCGGGCATGTGGATTTCTCCTACGAGGTGTCGCACGCCCTGTCGGCTTGCGAGGGGGCTCTGCTGGTGGTGGATGCGACCCAGGGCGTCGAAGCGCAGACTTTGGCGAACCTCTACCTGGCCCTGGAAAAGGATCTGGACCTGGTGCCGGTGGTGAACAAGATCGACCTGCCGGCGGCCATGGCCGATGACGTGGCCGAAGAGATCGAGGAACTGCTGGGTATCGCCGCAGCCGACGTGCTACAGGTCTCGGCCAAGACGGGGCAAGGCGCTCAGCTGGTGCTGGATGCCATCGTCAAGCGGGTACGACCACCCGTGGGCGATACCGACGCGCCGCTGCGGGCTCTGATCTTTGACTCGCACTATGACCCCTATCGCGGGGTGATCGCCTACGTCCGCGTGGTGGATGGCACCATCGTGGCTGACCAAGAGCTCATGCTCATGTCCAACCGCGTCCGCCTGGAGCCGCTGGAGGTGGGGATATTCCGCCCCACCATGCAGCAGGTGGAGATGCTGCGGGCGGGCCACGTGGGCTATGTGGCGACGGGGCTCAAGTCGGTGCGCGAGTGCCGCGTGGGCGACACGTTGACGGCGGTGGCACGTCCTGCCGCCGACGCGCTGGAGGGTTTCCGCGCACCCAAGCCGATGGTCTTTGCCGGTCTCTATCCGGTCGATAACGAAGACTATGAGGACCTGCGCGACGCCCTGGAAAAGCTCCAGCTTAACGACGCCTCGTTGGTCTACCAGCCCGAGTCGTCGGTGGCGCTAAACATGGGCTTTCGTTGTGGGTTCCTGGGGCTGCTGCACATGGAGATCGTGCAGGAGCGGCTGGAGCGCGAGTATGACCTGGATCTGCTGGCCACGGCTCCCAGCGTCGAGTACCAGGTGTTGACCCACGAGGGCGAGGTGCTCGAGATCGACAACCCGGCCGAGCTGCCGGATCCGAGCACCATCGAAGAAGTGCTCGAGCCATGGATGCGGATCAGCCTGTTCACGCCCACCGAATATATCGGGCCGCTCATGGAGCTAGCCACGAGCCGCCGGGGCGAGTATATCAAGCTCGAGTATTTGGATCAGCGTCGCGTCGTGATCGAGTTCTACATTCCGCTGGCCGAGATCCTGGTGGATTTCCACGACCAGCTCAAGTCGCGGTCGCGCGGCTATGCCTCGATGGACTATGAGTTTGCCGAGTACCGGTCGGGGGATCTGGTCAAGATGGAGGTCCACGTCAACCAGGAGCCGGTGGATGCCCTGTCGCTGATCGTGCACCAGGATCGCGCCTATGCCAAGGGTAGTTCCCTGGTACGCAAGCTCAAAGAGGTGATTCCCTCTCAGCTCTTTGCGGTGCCGATCCAGGCGGTGGTGGGCAGCCGCGTCATTGCGCGAGCCAACGTGAGAGCGGTCCGCAAGGACGTGCTGGCCAAGTGCTATGGCGGCGACATCACGCGCAAGCGCAAGCTGCTCGAGCGTCAGAAAGAGGGCAAGCGTCGGTTAAAGCGGGTGGGCAGCGTCGATATCCCCCAAGAGGCCTTTATGGCCGTGCTCAAGCTGGACTAGCTAGCCTATGCCGGCCGAGGGGCGCGTGATGCATGCCAGCCCGCGACGGGGCCTTCGCCTCGATTGGGCGTTGGTGGGCATCGTCGTGGTGGCTTTGGCGTTGAGACTGTACGGCCTGGCCTGGGACGAGGGGCTGCTCTTTCACCCTGACGAGCGCCAGATCTATATGCAGGTGGCCGAGCTCGCTTTTCCCTGGCCCCCAGACCTTGCCGAGATCCTATCACCCGATAGCCCCTGGAACCCCCGTTTCTTTGCCTACGGCTCGCTGCCGCTCTATACCCTGCGTATCGTCACCTGGATTCTGGGCTTGATCGAGCCCTCGCTGGCCGGCATCAACGGTTTCTTCTGGAGCGGGCGGGCGCTTTCGGCCGGGCTCGATGTGGGCTCGGTGATCCTGGTGTACGCTTTGGGCCGACGCCTCCATGGGCGCGCGACTGGTCTGCTGGGGGCGGGGCTGCTCGCGCTGGCGGTGCTGCATATCCAGCTGTCCCATTTCTATGCGGTGGATACGATGCTCGCTTGCGCAGCGATGCTGACCCTGCTGCTGGCCGTGAGGGCGGCACAACGACTCAGCCTGGGCCGTGGCGCGCTGGCGGGGTTGGCCTTTGGGCTGGCCATCGCCACCAAGGCTAGCGCCGCACCGCTGGCCCTGCCGTTGGCGGTGGCGTGGTTCTTGGGGAGCGATGACCAGGGGCCCGATGATGATGGCAGGTCGTACCGCTTTTGGTGGCGGGTGCGCGGCCTCGTGTTTACGTTGGGCTGCGCCGCGATCGCCATGGCGGTGGCCCAACCCTATGCCATCATCGACCCGCTACGATTCCTGACGGACGTCATCCACGAGGGCCGCATGGCCAGTGGTGCTGCCGACATCCCCTACACGCGCCAGTACATCGGGACGCTTCCCTACCTGTATCATGGTCGCCAGCTACTGGTCTGGTCGCTGGGGGTGCCGCTGGGGCTGGCGGGGCTAGCTGGGCTGGCTCTGCAGATGGGCGTGACCACGCGCGACCTGGTGAGACGGGAGCGCCAGAGGGCCGCCGCGCGGTTGGTGCCACTCTCTTGGTGCCTGGCGTACGTGGTGGCGGTGGGCGGCCTCCACGCCAAGTTCGCGCGCTATATGTTGCCGATTACGCCGCTGCTGTGCCTGTGGGCGGGCGATTTGCTGGTGCGGGCCTGGAGGCTGCGGGCCAGGTGGGCGAGAACGGTGGGGCGGGCCATAGGCGTGGGCACCGTGGTCCTGACGGCGTTGTATGCCTTGGCGTATATGCGTGTCTATGCGCAGACGCACCCCTGGATCGAGACCACCCGCTTCATCTGCGCGTCCGTGCCCAGCGGGTCGAGCGTCGTCACCGAGCACTGGGATGATCCCCTGCCGCTCACGCAGCGCCGCTCGGGCCCAGATGCGTGCTATACCCAGCTCAACATGCTGCGCTTTGCCGCCTATGATGCCGATACGCGCGACAAGGCCTACCATCTATTGGGCTTTTTGCAGGGCGCCGACTATATCGTGCTGGCCAGCAACCGTCTGTACAACACCATCCCGCGCTTGCCCGAGCGCTATCCACTGACATCGCGCTACTATGAGGCGTTGATGGGCGAGGAACTGGGATTCGAGCTGGTGTTCTCCAGCAGCGCCTACCCTGGTTTGGCGGGCCTGGAGCTGGTGGACGACACCTTTGCTCACGTGGGGCTGCTCGTGCCTCGCTTGCTGGCGGAAAGAGAGGCAGGTCGCTCCGCGCTGCACCTGGGCAGTGCGGACGAGAGCTTTACCGTGTATGACCACCCCAAGACGCTGGTGTTCCAGCGCACCGCAACGTTGAGCTCAGCAGAACTCCAGGATGCGCTGGGGCTCTCAACGCTAGAGTTGCCCTAAACGCGCGGGCGTCATGCAGCTTGGCATTGGGCCAAGGGCGATGCTATAATCGGCGATCGTGTGGCCCCAGTTCGGGGCCGCTTCTATGATGGGCGGAGCTCATATGCGCAAGCGTCGGGTTCAGGTAGCTCTGGGGGCGGCTGTCAGCCTCTTGTTCCTCTATCTGGTCCTGCGAGATCTGGACTGGGGCGAGCTCTGGCGGCTCTTTGCTGCTGGGCGGTATGGGTACCTTGTACCTGCGACGGCCGTTTTGGTCGTGATCAACATCGTACGCGCCTATCGGTGGGGCCTGCTACTGGATGGAGACGCGCCGCTGCCCTTGTGGTGGCTCTTTCGCCTGGTGAACATCGGCTACCTGATGAACAATATCTTTCCCGCCAAGGCCGGCGAGATCGTGCGCGGCGTGCTGGTGGGGCGCCAGGCTGCCGGCGGGGTCGGTCGCGGGCTCTCCACGGTGCTCATGGAACGCATTCTCGACATGCTGACCGTGGTGGTGATGCTGGTGGCGCTTTTGCCGGTCGTCGAGTTTCCCGGGTGGGCCACCAAGGCCGCGGTGACGTTGGGAGCTATCGCCGTCGTGGGCGTGGTGGGCATGCTGATCCTGGCGCGCTATGGCGACCGCGGGCTGGAGCTGCTGTGGCGGGTGGTGGGGCGCATCCCGGTGGTGGGTAGCCCCAAGGTGCGGGCCGGCGTGACGAATCTGGTGGGTGGCTTTGAGGTGTTGCTGAACTGGCGCCTGGCGCCGGGCTTGCTGGTTACCTCGGCAGTGATCTGGCTGGGCTATGCGCTGTTCAACTATATCATGATGGCCGTGTTTGGGCTGGCCCATCTGCCCTTTAGTGCGGCGGCGATGGTGCTGGTGGCGACGGGGTTCGGCATGGCTATTCCCGCGTCGCCCGGTGGCCTGGGTGTGTTCGAGTGGGCCGCCGTTCAAGCCTTGCTGGTTTTTGGGGTGGGGCAGAGCGAGGGAGCCGGGTACGCCCTGGGGCTGCACATCTATACCATGTTGGCTATGATCGTGCTGGGACTGGTGGGCCTGATGCAAGAGGGCCTGAGCCTGGGCGCAGCGCGCGAGCTGGCCGGGACGCAGGCGGACGATCCCCCGGCTGACAAGGCAGAGGAGCCGGGCGAACGTTGAGAATCTTGACAGCGCTGACCTACTATTACCCACACTGGACCGGGCTCACCGCCTTTGCGCAGCGTATCGCCGAGGGGTTGGCTGCGCGGGGCCACCAGGTCACCGTGGTCACGTCGCGCTACAGCCGCGAACTGCCAGCCGAGGAGACGCACCGTGGCGTGCGCATTGTGCGGGTGCCGGCATGGTTTCGCCTGAGCCGAGGGCAGGTGATGCCCTTTTATCCGGCAGTGGTGCGCCGGCTGCTGCGCGAGCATGACGTCGCGCAGGTGCACACGCCCATGCTAGAGACCGGGCTGGTGGCCTGGCTGGCGCACCGGGCGGGGCGCAAGGTGCTGATGACGCACCATGGGGACCTGGTGATGCCCGCCTCGCCTTGGGATCAGATGGTTCAGCGGGTCGTGGGCGCGCTGCTCAGCTGGGGCGCCGACGAGGCCGACCGGATCAGCATTTACACCGATGATTACGTGCAGAATTCGGCCTTTTTGCGGCCGCACGCCGCCAAGACCGTGCCTATCCTGCCGCCGGTGGTCTTTCCGCCGCCCGACGAGGACCCGGCTGCCTGGCGACACGAGCTCGGTTTGGATGGCTGTCCCCTGATCGGCTTTGCGGGGCGGTTCGTCCACGAAAAGGGCTTTGATTACTTGCTGCAGGCGATCCCGTTGGTTCGTGAGCAGTATCCCCAGGCCAAGTTTGTGTTTGCTGGCGAACACCGGGTGGCCTATGAGCGCTTTTACGAGTGCTGCCGGCCGCTGTTGGAGCAGCACGGCGATCACCTGGTGACGCTGGGGCTGATTCGCGATCCGGCAGCTCTGGCACGGTTTTATGCCATGTGCGATGTCTTCTGCCTGCCGAGCCGGACCGATTGCTTTGCCAGCGTTCAGGTGGAGGCGATGCTGAGCGGCACGCCGGTGGTGGCAACTGACATACCGGGCGCGCGCCAGGTGGTCAAGCTCTCGGGGATGGGCACGCTGGTGGCGCCGCATGATCCGGCTGCGCTGGCCGAGGGCATTGTGCGGGTGATCCGAGATCGCCAGGCGTATGTGCGGCCGCGGGCAGAGATCGAGCAGGTGTTCAGCGTAGAGCGCGCGATTGCCGCGTACGAGGAGTTGTTACAGAGCCTGATCTAGAGGCGGGTGGGTGTTGCCATGGCGCCAGGTACGGGGCTTTCGAGTGAGCAGGAGCAGCGGCTGGATCTGTTGCTCCGCAACGAGAGCGACACAGCCTACAAGCGGCGAGTGCGCTGGGTGCTGCGTCGCCTTTCGCCCCAGCCGGGACAGGCGATCCTCGACGGCGGCACCGGCATGGG
>DAIRUQ010000029.1:26417-29482 GCA_036803245.1 Chloroflexota bacterium
GCGGACTTTTCCGGGTGGTTTGATCCCCTCAACCGTGCCTTGACCAGCCTACGGCTCCCTCCGGTCAAGCGCGGCCCCTTGGGTGGCATCTGGGCCAACCACGTGCGTCTCTACGAGGAACACGCGTTGGCGAGCCTCGTTCAGGCAGGCGGCTTTCGCATCCTGGAGCAGGCTTTGCTCACCCACTATACTTTTCCCGGCACCCAGTTCCTCGTGTATACCGTGGGCAAAACCTTGATGCAGCGCGGCCTCTTACCCGAGGCCTTGGCCCGCTCGACTGACCGCTTCCGTGGCGACGAGAACCCCCGTAGCCCCTGGAACCCCATGACCTGGGCGTTGACGTTGATGGATTGGGTGGACGGCTGGAACGAGAACCCGCGGCTCATGCGGCGGGCGCGCACCTTTGTGAACCTGGCTGTGCTGGCGGTCAAGGATTAGGCTACCATGGCGCCGAGACGGTCGCGAGGGACCTTATGGCTGCTGCTGGCCGCGCTCCTCTTGGGGGCGGCGGGGCAGTTCGCCTGGCGCCAGGGCGAGCCGGCGTTAGCTCGTGGGGCGGCCCTCTGGGGCGCGGCGCTGATCCTCTATGGGGTGTCGCTCTGGGTTGGCGGGGAGAGACCAGCCTGGCCTACACGCTTGCTGGGGCAGACTCGGGATCTGGTAGGGCGTTCGTGGCTCCGGATCGTGGCGCTGGTGGCGGCGTTGGCGGCCAGCGTGCTAGTGGGGGGTGCGGCGCTTCGCCGGGCCCCGGGCGAGCCGTGCTGGGATCTCTTGGCGTATTGGGCACTGGTGGTCACCTTGGCGCTGGCGGCGATGGTTCTCTGGCGCGACGTCCCCGGCCGTCTGGCCGCTACCTGGCGCAGGGCGTGCCGGCCGACGCCAGAGCTCTTGGCGGTCCTTGGCCTGACCGTCGTCGCCGGCTTCCTCCGGTTCTGGTCGCTAGAGACCATCCCCGCGGCGCTCTCGGGCGATGAGGCGTCGATGGGGCTGGAGGCGGCTGGCGTCCTGGCGGGCACGTTGACCAACCCCTTTGCCACCGGATGGCTTTCGCACCCCACGCTTTACTTTTTTCTACAAGCTCCTTTTGTGCACTGGTTTGGCCGCACCGTGGCGGCTCTGAGGATCAGCTCGGCCCTGGCTTCCACCGTAACCGTACCGATGCTCTATCTGATGGCGCGCCGCTGGTTCGGGCGGCGGGTAGCCCTAATGGCGACGGTGTTCCTGGTGGGCTATCACGTGGCCATCCACTTTGGGCGGCTGGGCATGAACAACACCTGGGATCCAGCGCTGGCGCTGGGAGCGCTCTATGCCATCGACCGAGGGATTGAGCGGCACAGCGCGGCGTGGGCGCTGCTGGGTGGGATCTGCGTCGGCTTGGGAGCCTACTTTTACATGGGCGCCCGCTTGGTGCCGCTCCTGGTGGCCGCCTACTTATTGCTGTCATGGCGCGGCCGGACGCGCTACTGGGAGCGCGCGGTTCCCGTGGCGACGCTGGCTGTGGCGGGCGCAGCGATGGTGGCGATGCCCCTGCTCATGTTCTGGCGCGCCCATCCGGCCGACACGGTCGCGCGCTGGAAGATGCTCGCCATCGGCCCATCGGGCTGGCTAGCCGACGAGGCGGTCCGGCGAGGGGTGAGCGAGGCGGTGGTTTTTCTGGGGCAGTTGCGCAAGGCCGCCCTGGGCTGGGTGCTGTATACCGATCCCACCTTTCACTATGGGGCCACCATCCCGCTGCTGGGGACGGGTAGCGCCGTCGCTTTTGTCTTTGGCTTGGTGACGGCCGCGCGACGATGGCGCAACAGCGGCGCGGCGCTACTGCTGGTGTGGATCGGCGCGGTGGTGCTATTTGGCGGCGCCCTGCTGGAGAACCCGCCCTCCAGCCCACGCTATGTCATCGCCATCCCGGCGGCGGCGATGCTGGTGGCGCTGGGGTTGGACGACTTGGCTCGGCGCTTGGGTTTGCTGGTGGATCTGCCAACGCCCGCTTCGGCGGCGGTGGCGTTCTTGGTCGCGGTAGGCCTGGCGGTGGCCTCTGGCCGGTACTATTTCCAGACCTATACCCCTTTAGGGATCTATGGCGGGCACAACACCCAGGTGGCACAGGGCATCGCGCGGCATCTGCAGACGCTGCCGTCTCCGGTGGCCTGCTACATGGCGGGCGCGCCCAGGATGTACTATGGGTTCGCGACCATTCCCTACCTCAATCCGGCGGTGGAGGGAGTCGATCTGCTGGAGCCTTTGAAGGAGGCCGCTCAAGTGCCCGAGACCGCCGGGCCGGCCGTGTTTGTCCTACTACCTGAACGGTTAACGGAACTGGACGTGATCCAGGAGCGTTACCCTGAAGGCAGGCTGACGCGGCATCACAGCGCGGCTGGCGAGCTGCTGTTTGCCAGTTACTGGGTGGAGGGCTAGCCGTGTCCGTGAGTGCAGAGAGCACCACGCCCCGTTGGCGGCTGGCTTGGCTGCCTCTGGCGGCGGCGTTGGTCGCTGCCCTGGGCCAGCGGCTGCTGGACGCGGGGCGTTGGCAGTGGCTGGGGCTGGCGTTCCTGGTCCTCGCCGCGGTGATTTTCGGCTGGAGCGCGGCCCAGGGGCCGGAGCGCACGGCGAGCGGCGCCATAGCCGCGGACTCGACCAAGCCGAGGTCGTGGTGGTTAGTGATGGCTGCCTTTGGGGCGGGCCTGATCGGCGTGCCGGCCTTTGCTGCCAACCGCGTCACGACCCTGGCGGGGGTCTGTTGGCTCTTGGGACTGGCGCTCCTGGTGTGGGCGGCCTGGCCCGACGCACCATCATGGCGCTGGCGCATCGATCCCGCCGGCCTGCGGCTTTCGTGGGCCGGGCTGGCACTCTTGGCGGTGGTGGTGCTGGGGGCGGCCTTTCGGTTCTACCACCTTGCAGAGCTGCCGGCCGAGATGGGTTGCGATCTGCCCCACATCCATGGGAACATCCAGCAGATCCTGGCCGGAGAGTATCCGGTGTTCTTTCCGTCGTGGCCGGGGCGCGAGGGGATCTTTTTCTACCTGGCGGCGCTGCCGGCGCGGCTCTTTGGGTTGAGCCATACCAGCATC
>DAIRUQ010000030.1:0-27927 GCA_036803245.1 Chloroflexota bacterium
AGGTGACCCGTTCGGCGGTGGAGAATGCCGCGTCGATCGCGGCCATGATCCTGACCACCGAGGCCTTGATCACGGATCTTCCCGAGAAGGAAAAGCCCGCGCCCGCTGGCGCCGGCATGGACGACATGTACTAGACCGCTACGGTACGAAACCAAGCGGGGCGGCCCCAAAAGGGCCGCCCCGCTTCTTGCGTGTATGGCTGCTTCCTGGCGAAAAGAGGCGGCCGGGCCGCGCCATCAGCCCTCGCGTGCCGTGCTCCGGCTCACCTGAAGCCGGGGAATGCCCCGATCCTGGCGGCGCACATCGGCCGACTTGAGGCGTTCGATGGCATAGACGGCCAGCAGGCCCAGGGTGAACCCCAAGAGGATCAGAAGCATATCGCTGCGCGTGGTGACAATGAACCCCGCGAGTACGATCACAAACACACCCATCAAGAGAGCAACGCCGATCGAGAACCGTAGTTGCTGCACTGCCTACCCCCTGAGCCATTGGCCAGAGCGCTATCCCCACGCCGCAACCGCAGCATACACCCCCAATGTTTCAGGTTCGTATCTGTGCAGGCGTTTGCTATGAGGAACAGGATCTGATCAGCGCCCTCAAGGCGCCAGCAGAGGGATGACATAGCCGTACAAGCAGTAGAGGCTGAACGCCCCGATCCCGAGATAGGTGCACGCCATTATAGAACCTGGCCAGCGGCGCTCGAACCACTTGGCTACAACGAGGAGACAGGCGCCTCCAGCCACCAGGGCCGTGGCAAAGGCGCGCAGATCGCCGCCAAAGAGAGCCTCCACGACCAGCGCCAGGATCGCCAGCGCCAGGGCCACCAGCGCCGCTCGCTGATCGCCTGCCAGGAGCTCTCGCAAGCCGATGGCAAAACCCACCCCCAAGGGGACCAGCGCAGGAAAGAGATACCGCCCCTGATGCTGGACATAGCTCAGATTCCACCAAAAGTAGCCCGCCACTGTGACTAATGCCCACACGCAGAGCATCCAGACGCCTCTCGACTGAGAGCGATCCAGGGAGGCGCGTCGCTTGAGGGCGCGCCCAACCGAGACGGCCGCACTTAAGGCGACCAGCCCGCTGAGGAGAGCGGCCACCATATAGATCCGAGGGTGCAGCACCACCCCCATCCAGCCGAACTGCCCCCAAAAGCTCTGAAACGTTGTCCGCGCCAGGCCGATCAGCAGCGCACGGACACCCTGGGTCCGCACGAACTCGCTGGTCGTGAGCTGTCCCATGACCACCTGATCATGGCGCTGAAGGCCCAGCGGGTCGCTCCAGCCGTAGAGGCTCGCGTTCCGCAGCAGCCACGGTGAAAGGACCAACAGGGCGATGCCCAGCATGGCAAGGAAAAGGCCCAGGGCACGCTTGGGCGTCAGCGCCCGTTCGCCGTCGCTGGGACCGAGCGCGTCCCAAAGCAGCACAGCGCCGACCAGGGCAAAACCGACATAGCTCTGTAGCTTTGTCAGGGCGGCCAGGCCGAGGGTGAGGCCCAGGAGCACGGCACGGCGCCAGGTCCAGCGCTCGCCCGATGGCGCCAGCAGCTGCAGAGCCACCGCAGCGATCATCAGTTCGGCGAGCACGTCGTTGTTGACGCCAGCGACCATGGTGAGATGCATAGGCAGCAGCGCAGCAAGCGCGGTTGCCCCTAAGGCAATGCGAGGATCGCGCGAGAAGATGCGTCGAGCCACACGGTACCCCAGGAGCAGCGCGATGCCCCCCAAGAGCACCGACGCGACCCGAATGGCATAGGCAGGATGCCATCCGACGGCTCGCGCCACCAGGTAGACGGGAGTGATTAGGAGATAGTAGAGTGGGGGCTGGTGCGACTCGTACCTGATGGGGCTGATGTCGACATCGGCAAAGCGAGCGCTCTTGGCCGCTTCGAGGTATTGGTGGGGATAGTCGCCCTCCCGTAGCTCGGGAAGGCGACCATTCTCGGCAATATGCTGGATGTAGGTATAGTGCGCAGGCTCGTCAGGGACCTGCCATAGGGGCGTGCCAAGGGCGTACTGCACCCCCAACAAGAGGTAGAGCGCCAAGATGGCGATCAGGACGTTCCGCGCCACCCGATCGGTGATGGTATAGCGCTCCTGCCCTGTCGCCATAGCACCTCCCTAGGCACCGCGCGAGCCGCTGTGCAGCCGCTCGATCTCGTCCTCGACAATGCCCTCATCCAGCTTTTTAAAGAGCGGCTTGACCTCGCCCAACGCCTGCCCTGGCTCAAGCTGGCTGGGACGCCACTGGTCGCCGTCCAACGCGTGCTGATAGGTCAGCACGGTGTGGTGGTGCGCGTTTTCCTGGGCTTGCTCCACCCGCTGTTCGCCGATGAGACTGCTCTGATAGCCTAGTGCCTCGTGCAGGCGCTGCGACGAAAAGGGCAAGAAGGGCGCAAACAGCACCTTGAGCGAATCCACCACACGCAACGTGATATAGGTCGTGGTGGCGGATCGCTGACGATCGCTCTTGAGCTGCTTCCAAGGGGCGGCCGCATCGAGGTAGCGGTTGGCTTCTCGCGCCAAGGCCATGGCTCGCCCGACGGCGTTGCGGAAGCGGCAGGCCTCGATCAGCCCGCCGATCTCCTCAAAGGCCGCCTCGGAAGCCGCCAGCATCTCCTGATCCTCAGCGGCCATCTCGCCTGGCTGCGGCACGACCCCGCCAAAGTTGCGTTGGGCAAAGCTGAGCATCCGATATGCCAAGTTGCCCCAGGTTCCCACCAGCTCGTTGTTGTTGCGATCGTAGAAATCCTGCCAGGTAAAGTCCGAGTCCGATGTCTCGGGCGCGTGCACCGTCAAGCAGTAACGCAGAGGATCGGCGTCGTAGCGAGAGAGATAGTCGGGCGCCCAGACGGCCCAGTTGCGGCTGGAGGAGAGCTTGCGCCCCTCTAGCGTCAGCCACTCGTTCGCAGGCACGTCATAGGGCAGCGCGAGCTCCCCATACGCCAGCAACATCGCCGGCCAGATCAGCGTATGGAAGAATATGTTGTCCTTGCCAACGAAATAGTAGGCACGTGCGTCGCCGTCCTCATCCCACCAGGCGTGCCAAGCCTCGGGGGTGCCCACGTGTTGGGCCCACTCGATGCTGGCAGCATAGTAGCCGATGACGGCATCGAACCAGACATAGATGCGCTTGTGCGCATAGCCCTCGACGGGCACGGGAATGCCCCAATCGATGTCCCGCGAGATGGCGCGCCCGCGCAGCCCCTCGCGCAAGAGGTTGAGGCTAAAGTTCCGCACGCTGGGGCGCCAGTGCTCCTGAGCGAGCACGTATTCGGTCAACTGGTCGTTGAAATGACCCAGGTCCAGGAAAAAGTGCTCGGTCTCGCGAATCTCGGGCTTGGCTCCTGAGAAGCGACTGCGCGGCTCGATCAGCTCGAGCGCGTCCAGTGGCTTGCCGCAGTTGTCACACTGGTCACCGCGGGCGTTGTCGAACGCGCAAAAGGGGCAAGTGCCCTCGACGTAGCGATCGGCTAGGAAGCGCTCAGCAACGGGATCGTAAAAGGCCCGCATGGTCTCTTTGTAGATATGGCCCTTTTCCAGCATGCGGGTGAACATGTCGGTGGTGACCTGCCAGTGGTTTTCGGTGTCGGTGTGGGTAAAGAGATCGAACGAGATCCCCAGACCCTGCAGCGATTCCAGGAAACTGGCGTGGTAACGCTCAACGATGTCGTTGGGGCTGACGCCCTCCTGCTCGGCGGTGACGGTGATGGGCGTGCCGTGGGTGTCAGAGCCCGACACCATCAACACATCGTTGCCGCGAAGGCGGTGGTACCGAGCAAAGATATCTGGCGGGATATAAGCCCCTGCCAGCTGTCCTAGATGCAGGTGCGAGTTGGCATAGGGCCACGCCACTCCCACCAGGATCTTTTGGTTCATCATGCTCCTTTGGCAAACGTTGGGCTCTAGCCCAGCGAAAAGAGGGTTCACACGCACGAGGGTTGGTTTCGAGGTCAGGGGTTCATGCTAGGGGGGAGCCCCCCATACAGCCCTTGGCCGCCACGGCCAGGCGGACTGGACGCAAACGAGGGTGGCCCAACGGCTCACGATGCTCAGTAGAGTTCTCTTGACCAAACGGTGGAATCGTCAGCATCTTGGCCTCGTCAGGATCAGTGTGCGCCCATCTTAGCAGAGGGGAGATGATCCGTCAATCGGTGGAGGACGGTTGGCGCCTGCCCCTCAGCCACGCCTTGCGAAGCAGTCACGCCTACAGCACCAAGGCAGCGTTTCCTGCTGGAAGACCCCGCTTGACACCCCCCCAGGTCGATGTTAGCATGGCAGTGTTCGCTGGTGCGTACGCGTCGCTGAGCGGACGTGCGTCACCACAGGCGCGGGCTATGGCCTGCGTCACTTTTCAGGTATCAGGCCCGTGTGCCGTACCAGCTAGATAGGAGTAGACCCCAATGGCCAAACTGAGTAGACGCGAGTTCTTGATCGGTGCAGGTGGTGTCGCCGCGGGCTCGCTGTTGGCGGCCTGTGGTCAGCCCACCGCAGCCCCCAGCCCGACCCAGGCGCCTGCCCAGGCGACCTCAGCCCCCGAGCCGACCGACGTTCCCCCAACCGCGGCGCCCGAGGCCGCCGAAGCCACGGCAGTGCCCACGGTTGCCGAGGAGCCGGTGGCAACCGGCTATACCGAGGCCCCGATGCTGGCCGAGTTAGTGGCCAGCGGCGAGCTACCGCCAATCGAGGAGCGGCTGCCCGTGGAGCCGATTATGGTTGAGCCTTTGGGAGAGATCGGCCAGTACGGTGGCAGCTTGCGCGGTCTCGTGCCCGACCCAACCGGCGAGTCACCCGAGTCTGACTGGCTGCGTGGTACTGCCTTGGCGATGCGTTCGGCTGACCTCGCCGACATCATCCCCTGGGTCGTCAAGGGATGGGATCTCTCGGATGATCAGAAGGAATTGGTCGTCCATATGCGCGAGGGCCTGCGCTGGTCGGACGGCGAGCTATTGACCACTGAAGACGTGCAGTTCTGGTACGAGGACACCTTCCTCAACACCGACCTCACGCCTCAGGTGCCGATCAAGTGGGCCCCCGGCGGCGAGCCGATGAAGGTGGTCATCGATGATGACTATACCTTCCGGCTGCAGTTTGCCGTCTCCAACCCGATCATCATCGACCACTTGCCGACGCTGAACCCGTGGTCACCAAAGCACTATATGTCGCAGTTCCACATCAAGTACAACGAGGATGCCAACGAGATCGCCAAGAGCGAGGGATTCGAGTTCTGGTACGAGTCCTTCCAGTTCCATGCGCAAGGGGCCCAGTTCCAGCAGGACGCAGATCGTCCCGCTCTCGATCGATGGATCTATGAGCGCCAAGATAACATGGGAAATCGCTACTATGTCCGAAACCCGTACTACTGGGTAGTGGATGTAGAGGGCAAGCAGCTTCCCTACGCCGACTATGTGGAGCGGATGTCTACCGAGAACCTCGAAGTCATGAACGCCAAGGTTCTGTCGGGCGACGGCACCCATCACAGCTGGTTCCTGAGCCTGGAGAACTATCCGCTCTACAAGCAAAACGAGGCTGAGGGCAACTATACCGTCGGTCTCTATCCTGACCTCCGCGCAGCCGAGTACGGCTTCTGCTTTAACTATACGCACAAGGATCCGGTACTGCGCGAGATCTTTAACGATATTCGCTGGCGCAAGGCCATGTCCCACGCCATCGATCGCGACGAGATCAACGAGCTCAGTTTTGCTGGGCTGGGTATGCCCCGTCAGCCGATCATGGATCCTACGGCTAGCTTTTACGAGGAAGGCATCGATCAGTACTTTATCGAGTTCGATGTCGATCTCGCCAACGAGCTGCTGGATGATATGGGCCTGGAGTGGGATGCCAACCAGCAGTGGCGGCTCCGTCCCGACGGAGGGCCGCTCAGCCTGAGCTTTGAGTTCTGGTCCAGCAAGGCGAATGTCACCCAGGTTAGTGAGCTCATCAAGGGCTACTGGGCCAAAGTCGGTGTGGATGTAACCCTCAAGCCCGAGGATCAGCAGTTCTACCAGCAGCGCATGCAGGCCAACGAGCACACCATCGGTGTGTGGGCCATCGGCGGGTCGTCCGAAACGTACTCGCGGCAGAACGAGCCCATCCGCTACCGTCCCCCGTGGCACTGGCCCGCGAACTCGCCTCTGGGTGGCACCGAATGGTACCAGTGGCTGACGACCAATGGCGAGCAGGGGATCGAGCCGCCCGAAGAGATCAAAGAGCTGTGGGACATCGTGGCAGAGTGGCTACTGGAGCCCTTTGGCACCGACCGCTACCTCGAGCTTGGGCGAGAGATGCTGCGCATCAACGCCGAGAACCTCTGGCTGATCGGCACCGTCGGGTTGGTCCCGCGTGCGGCCATCGTCAAGAACACGGTTCGGAACGCGCCGCAGCCGGGGCAAGCGCTGAGCGTCGAGACGGGTATGTGGAACTATTACCAGCCCGAGCAGTGGTGGATCGAGGAATAGCTCGGTAAAGGCTTCGCTCGGCAAGCTGGAGGCCCCTGACGTTCTACGTTCGGGGGCCTCCGTCTGAACCCGCAAGGGGGGGGCGTGCTCAAGTTCATTGCGAATCGCCTGCTGTTGTTCATCCCGACGTTGATCGCCATCTCGATTGTGACCTTTGTCCTGATCCAGCTCCCTCCGGGGGACTATGTCACGAGCTATCTGATGGAGCTCGAGCAATCTGGGCAAGAGGTCACGGCAGAGCTAGCGACGGCTTTGCGTCAGCGCTATGGGCTCGATGATCCGATGGTGATCCGCTTTTTCAAGTGGATCGGCAACATCGTGCTGCGCGGCGACTTTGGTTACTCGATGCAGTGGAACCGGCCGGTCGGCGACCTCATCTGGGAGCGCATCGGCTGGACCGTGGCCATTTCGCTGGCCACGATGCTCTTCACCTGGCTTCTGGCCTTTCCTATCGGGGTCTACTCTGCCACGCATCAGTACTCGCCGCTAGATTATGTCTTTACGTTGATCGGCTTTCTGGGGCAGAGCGTCCCCAACTTTTTGATCGCGCTGGTCTTTATGTGGTTGGGGTACAAATGGTTCGGTCTTGAAATCGGCGGCCTCTTTTCCGAGGCCTATCTTGAGGCCCCGTGGAGTTGGCCCAAGTTTGTGGACCTTCTGAACCACCTGTGGGTCCCCATGGTCGTGCTAGGCACCGCTGGTACGGCAGGGCTGATCCGCACGCTCCGAGCCAATCTGCTGGACGAGATCCGCAAGCCGTACGTCGTCACAGCCCGGGCCAAAGGGCTGCCAGAACGGCGAGTGATCTGGAAGTATCCGGTGCGGGTAGCCATCAACCCGTTCATTAGCTCGACGGCCTATATGCTGCCCGGCCTCATCTCTGGAGCGACCATCGTCTCGGTGGTGGCCGGCTCGCCTACAAAAAGACCGATGCAACTGCGCGCGCTCATGAGCCAAGACATGTATCTGGCGGGCAGTTTTCTCCTGATCCTCAGTAGCCTGACGGTTCTCGGAACTCTGGTATCGGATATTCTCCTGGCCTGGGTAGATCCGCGGATTCGGGTCAGCGGATAGGCCTCCAATCGGTGAGACGGGAGTGATCTAGTGTTCGGCAAGACCAAGAACAAGAGTGAGGGGCTATTCACCGCCTCACAGTGGCAGTTGATGACGTGGCGGTTCTCGCGGCACCGGGTTGCCGTGGTAAGCCTGGTGGTTCTGGTGATTTTCTATCTCATCGCTGCCTTTTGCGAGTTTGTGGCACCGTATGACCCTGGGCGCTATAGCGCCAAGTACGTGTTGGCGCCACCAACCACGCTTCATTTCGTCAGTCCCGAAGGCAAGTTCAGCCTGCGACCTTATGTGTTCGGCCTAGAGTCCGCCCGGGACATGGAGACGTTGGCCGTGGTGTTTGAGGTGGACGAGTCTCAGGTCTACCCCATCAAGTTCCTTGTGCATGGCGATCCCTACAAGCTCTGGGGCCTGTGGGAGTCGGACATCCACCTGTTTGGTGTGGACGGCGAAGACGGCATGCTGTTCCTTTGGGGCGCCGACTCGATGGGGCGCGACCTGTTCTCACGGGTGGTGTTTGGGGCACGCATCTCCCTCTCCATCGGCCTGGTGGGCGTGTTCCTGAGCCTGGTGCTGGGTGTGATTCTCGGTGGCATCTCGGGCTATTTCGGCGGTGCCGTGGATGTGGTCATCCAGCGGGTGATCGAGTTCCTGCGGTCGCTGCCCGCCATCCCGTTATGGATGACGCTGGCGGCCGCCCTGCCACACGGGTGGAGCCCCATAAGGCTCTACTTTGCCATCACCGTGCTGCTCTCGCTGATCGGCTGGACCGGTCTAGCGCGGGTGGTGCGCGGCCGCTTTATGTCCTTGCGCGAGGAAGACTTTGTGATGGCGGCGCGGCTCTGTGGCGCGTCCGAGATGCGGGTCATCCTACGGCATCTGGTGCCGTCGTTTCTGAGCCACCTGATCGCCAGCCTGACGCTGTCGATCCCAGGTATGATCCTCAGCGAGACGTCCTTGAGCTTCCTGGGGTTGGGGCTGCAGCCACCTGTCGTCAGCTGGGGCGTGCTGCTCCAGACGGCACAGAACCTGCGCACTGTCGTGCTAGCGCCCTGGCTACTGCTGCCAGGACTGGCGGTGGTGATCGTGGTGCTGGCATTCAACTTTGTGGGTGACGGCATGCGCGACGCGGCAGACCCCTATTCGCACTAGCATCAGGCGGCAACCAACGCTCACTTTTCGCGAAAGGCCCGATACCGTGACTGATCGCCCCAACGTCGTCATCATCATGACCGACCAACAGAAGGCAACATCGCTGCCGATGTATGGCAACCCGGTGGTGGAAACGCCCAACCTCGAGCGCCTGGCGCAAGAGGGAGCGCTGTTCACCCAGGCCCATGCCACCTGTCCGTTGTGCGTTCCCGCTCGCGTGAGCCTGATGACGGGTCGATACCCGCATACCACCGGCTCGCGCACCAACAGCTTTTTGATGCAACCGCACGAGCGCCATTTGCTGGAGCTCTTTGCGGAGCGCGGCTATCGCACGGGCCTCGTGGGCAAGAACCACTGCTTTCAGGATGGTGAGCTAGGGCGGCTCGACTATGTCTGGGAGGCGGGCCACCTGGGGCCGGTGGATCCCCCCACAAAGGAGGCAGCCGAGGCGATCACCTGGCTGCGTCGCACCCAGGTGACGCGCCAAGCGTGGGGAGCCGTGCGCAACCCCCACCCAGCCAGCGCCCTAGGCACCACCTTGATCACTGATCACGCCATCGACCGCCTAGAGGCGTGGCACGGCGAACCGTTCTTTCTCTGGTACTCGATAGCGGATCCGCATACGCCGCTGCACGCCCCTAGCCCGTATGCCGACATGTACGACCCCGCGGCGATGCCCTTGCCCCCGCGGCTAGAGGGCGAGATGGCCACCAAACCCACGCCGCAGCAGATCGACTATCGCGCGCTTGCGGGCGATACCGCCACGCCGGAGCATATCCGGCAGGCCATGGCCATCTACTATGGCATGAACAGCTACATCGACGCCGAGGTCGGGCGCTTTATGGGAGCGCTAGAGACCATGGGGCTGCGTGAAAACACCCTGGTGATCTATCTCTCAGACCATGGCGACTATATGGGCGAGCATGGGATGATCCGCAAGAGCAAGGCGTTGTACGATTGCCTTACGCATGTCCCGTTCATCGCGTCGTGGCCAGGCGTCATTCCGGCCGGAGTAACAAGGGACGAGTTCGTGATTCACGAGGACGTCCTGCCCACGCTGATGGACCTGCTCGGCTGGGAAACGCCACCTGGCGTCCAGGGGCAAAGCATGGCGCCGCTCCTGACGGGCGAGGATGGCTATTACCCCCGCCTCGCAGTCTTTGGCGAGCACGGGATCGAAGGCGCGCCCTACCGGCTCGATCAGGTTCATCGCTTCCCGAGGGGACCCCTGACCGAGGACTTTACGCCGTCCCTCAAGCTAGGCGATCGGGGCCGCTGCAAGTCAGTGCGCACCAAGGAATGGAAGCTGGTGCACTACCCAGGGCAACCCTATGGAGAGCTCTACCATCTGGAGACAGACCCGTGGGAGCTCACCAATCTTTACAACCAGGAGCCCTATCGACCGGTGCAGCAAGAGTTGGCTGGCATGCTGTTGGACTGGTTGATCGAGGCCGAGGACTGCCTGCCGGCTTCTGGCACTAACATGGGAGTCTGACGATATGCCTGCATCTAGCAATGTGAACGGTGCGCCTTTGTCTGCCGCAGAGGCTGGCGACATCCTCATGGACGTTCGCGGTCTGCGGACCGTCTTTCCGCTTCGAGAGGGCATGGTCAAGGCGGTGGACGGAGCCGACCTGACGATTCGACGCGGAAAGACGCTGGGCGTGGTTGGCGAGAGTGGCTGCGGCAAGAGCGTAACCGCCCGCTCCATCATGCAGATCGTCGATCGTCCGGGACGCATCGTCGATGGCACGATCGACCTCTACCCTGAGCCGGACAGCGGCCTTCCGGACCAGGTGAGGATCACCGACCTAAAGCCGATGAGCCCCGAGATGCGACGGATCCGCGGCAATGTCATCAGCATGATCTTTCAAGAGCCGATGTCGGCGTTCAGCCCGGTGCACACCATCGGCAGTCAGTTGGCCGAGTCGGTTCTGCTGCACCAGGACGTGACTCCGGCCAAGGCGCAAGAGATGGTCATCGAGATGATGGGCCACGTGGGCATCTCGGAGCCTGCGCGCAACTATCAGGCCTATCCGCACGAACTGAGCGGCGGCATGCGTCAGCGGGCGATGATCGCCATGGCACTGATGCTCCGTCCCAGTCTGTTGATTGCCGACGAGCCGACCACGGCGCTGGACGTAACGACCGAGGCCCAGATATTGCGGCTCATGCGCTCGCTTCAGCAAGAGCTGAGCATGGCGATCATGTTCATCACGCACGACCTGGGGGTGATTGCCAGCATGTCGGATGATGTGGCCGTCATGTACCTGGGCAAGGTGGTCGAGACGGCATCGGTCGACGCGATCTTTCACGATGCGCGGCATCCTTATTTGCGATCGCTGCTGCGCTCGATCCCCCGCATCGGCACCAAGGCATCAGCTCGGCTGGAGACCATCAAGGGCATGGTACCGGACCCATTCAACATCCCCCCGGGATGCCCGTTCCATCCACGGTGCCCCCAGTATATGGCTGGCGTGTGTGACACGGCCACGCCCACAATGATCGACATCGGCGATGCCAGCCATCGGGTCGCCTGCCATCTCTATGCCAACTAGAACGTCGGAGATCAGAGGGTGATGAGCAACGACAAGCCAGAGCGTGACGACGTACTGATTCGTGTCAAGGGACTGAAAAAGCACTTTCCCGTTCAGAAAGGGCTATTTCGGCGCATCGTGGGCTATGTCAAGGCCGTGGACGGCGTTGACCTCTATATCAAGAAGGGCGAGACGTTCGGCCTGGTGGGCGAAAGCGGTTGCGGCAAGACGACGACCGGACGCTGCATCCTGCGCGCCATCGAGCCGACCGCTGGCGACGTACTCTTCCAGGACCAAGATATGGGCCTCGTTGATGTCACCGAGCTGGATCGCTCGGAGATGCGAACCTTTCGCCGACACACCCAGATGATCTTTCAGGACCCGTATGCCTCGCTCAATCCGCGCATGACCCTCCTGGATATCGTGGGAGAGCCTCTGCGCAACTATGGCATCTCGGGACGAGAGCGCGTCGAGCGCGTGGCCGAGCTCTTGTCGGTAGTCGGCCTGCCCCCTCAGTACATGCGGCGCTATCCGCACGCGTTCTCTGGGGGGCAGAGGCAGCGCATTGGCATCGCCCGAGCGTTGGCCCTCAACCCCCAGTTTGTCGTCTGCGATGAGCCAGTCTCGGCGCTGGACGTGTCGATCCAGGCGCAGACGCTGAACCTGTTGCAAGACCTGCAGGAGCAGTTTGATCTAACCTATCTCTTTGTGGCACATCAGCTGAATGTGGTAGAGCATATTTGCGATCGCGTGGCGGTTATGTACGTGGGGAAACTGGTCGAGCTGGCCGAGACCGAGACGCTCTTTCACGCGCCGCTCCATCCCTACACAGAGGCACTGATGGGCTCGGTGCCCCATCCAGACCCAAGAGCGGGGTTTGAGGGCATCATCCTCGAGGGCGAAGTCGCCAATCCAGCTAACCCGCCTTCCGGCTGCTACTTTCATCCTCGTTGCCGCTATGCCACCGAACAGTGCCGAGAGGTCGAACCCGAGCTGCGAGAGGTACAGCCCGAGCACTTTTGCAAGTGCCATCGGGCTGAGGAGCTCACGCTGCGCGGCGTAGCCGACTATATCGCGCAGGTCTAGGCGCTAGGCAACAGGACCTCGCTCCCACACTGCAGCCCAGAAGGCGCAAGCGCGAGCGAGGTCCTTTTCGTGCCGGCATCGCCATGGCCCTTCTGGGTTCGTCCTGGCACTCCAGCCATGGCGTGGGGTGGCTGACGGCCCGCCTGTCCCGCAGCCCTGCATTGCGTGCCCACCCCACGCCTCGCCAGTCACATGACCATGGAGTGGCTCGTGCTAGCTCCTCACCATGCCTGCCAAGGTAGCACGTGCCCTTGCCTGGCGCCGTAACCCTGCGTACACTCTGGGTGAGCGGTCGCCGTCCAGAGGATCCAAGCGGTGGCGCCGCTGGATCGCCCAGTGGAGATGGTCCTCACCAGTGCTGATGATTCGGTGGCGGAGGTATCAGATGCGAGCATGGCTGCATCGAGGCACGATTCTCTTGACCCTAGCC
The DNA here is from genome assembly GCA_036803245.1 of Chloroflexota bacterium. Taxonomy (GTDB): domain Bacteria; phylum Chloroflexota; class Anaerolineae; order UBA1429; family UBA1429; genus DAIRUQ01. Next base: position 12,728 of record DAIRUQ010000030.1, read on the forward strand.
TGTGTGCTCATCGCGTCAGCAGGCTGCGATGTCATCCTGCCCCCCAAGGTAGAGCCGATAACCTTGCGCTTTGCCTATCGCGAGGGCGTGGTCTCGCCCGACTATTTGCTGGATCAGTACGAGCAGCGGAATCCAGGCATCACCATCGAGCGGGTCAAACTGCCGCGCTTTGATAACAACGCGCTGGCTACGCGCTTGCGCGCCGGAGAGATCGACGTGTTCCAGGACAGCCGCGATGCCCTGAGCCAGGCGCGGCAGGGACAGATCATCCCGCTGCAGGACATCTTGCCACAAGACTGGGACGAGCTGCGGGATGACTATTACCCCGGCACCTGGGAGGCGCTGAACGTCGAGGGTCAGCAGTGGGGCATCCCGGCCGGGCTGGACGTCTATACGTTCTACGCCAACGCCACCGCCATGGATGCCCTCGGCGTCGACCCGCCCCCAGAGGATTGGCGCCTGGTCGATCTGGTCATGTTCGCCGACCAGCTCAACTATCCGGATCGCTCCACCAGCCCCATTGACCAACCTCTCTTTGGGTTCTGCACCGATCCCGACGGCTTTGATCCGCTGGTCTTTATCTATATGCATGGCGGCGCTATCGTCGATGATATCAACAACCCCACGCAGGTGACGGTCGGCGACCCGCTGGTGATTGAGGCCGTGCAGTGGTACGCAGACCTGATCAACCGGTACGAAGTGGTGCCCGACATCACCCAAGTGCGCCGCTTCTACAGCCGTGGCTTTGAGGAGGCGGCAGAGTTCGGCGCGTGCGGGGTGTGGATGAGCTGGTTCAGTAACCGTGGAGGCCTGGATACCCCATACCCCTGGGTGAGCGACTGGATCATGCTGCCGCCCCCGCAAGACGCTCTTTCGGCTGCCATGGGCGAGGTGGATGGCTACTATATCAGCCAGAGCTGTGAGGAGCAGGCTGCGGCGCTGGACCTGATCCGGTACCTCTCTGGCTACTGGGAAGCGGCGGGGCAAAAGCTACCTCCGCGCCTCTCCATCGTGGCCGACGAGGAGTATGCGGAGCAGCTCGGCTATGACGTGGCCGGCGCTGTCGCCCAGTTCCCGCAGCAGATCATCATCGTGCCCGAAAATCTCGACTCTCGCCTTGAGCAGGTCGGAGGCGCACTGATCTCGACCATCAACCGGATCGTCGAGGAGGACCTGGACGCCGAATGGGAGCTGCTGGACCTGCAGGAGCAGCTGGGGTTCGCCCTGCAGCAATAGCCGCCGAGGGGCCCTCACCAGGCCAGCACGAACGCCAGGTCGTTCACGTTGGTGCGCGTCGGCCCGATCTTGAGCAAGAGGCCTAGCGCGTCTAGCACATGGTACGCATCGTTTCGCGCCAGGCCCGCCTGCAGATCGACGCCTCGCTCGCGGGCCTGGGCCAGCGTCCGGCCATCAACCACGGCGCCGGCGGCATCGGTGGGCCCGTCGGTGCCATCTGTCGCCAGGCACGCCACGAGCGCATTGGGCAGCCCGGCCAAGGCCAGCGCTGCGGCCAGGGCCATCTCCTGGTTGCGGCCGCCCTTGCCATCGCCGCGCACCGTCACGGTCGTCTCGCCGCCCAGGATCAGGCAGGCGGGCCTGGGAACGGGCCCGTCGCGCAACACCAGCTCGTGAGCCAACGCCGCCAGCACCCGCCCCACCTCCCTGGCCTCGCCTTGGAGATAGGTCGTCAGCACCACGCTGTTCAGGCCTTGTGCCGTGGCCTCACCAGCTGCCGCATCAGCCGCCAGAGCGTTGCTGCCGACGATCTGGTTTTGCACTCGCCGCATGACCGGATCGCCGGTTTTGAGCGTCTCTGGCGGCTCTCCGGCCATTCCGGCCTGAAGCCTCTGGCGTATCGACGCTGGGGCAGATTCATCCAGCCCGAACCGCTGCATCACCGACCAGGCCTCTGCATAGGTGGTGGGATCGGGCACGGTGGGCCCCGACGCGATCACGTCCAGCGGATCGCCCACGACGTCCGATAGCATCAAGCTGGCGACGCGTGAGGGATGGGCTGCCCGCGCCAGCCCGCCGCCCTTGAGGCGTTCCAGGTGCTTGCGCACGGCATTCACCTCGTTGATGGTCGCGCCCGCGCGCAGCAACCCATCGGTGACCTGCTGCAGATCGGCCAGGGTGATCCCCTCGGAGGGATAGGTCAGGAGCGCCGAGCCCCCGCCCGACATCAGGCAGAGCACCAGGTCGTCGGCGCCCAAGCCAGAGACCAGCTCCTGAATGCGTCGAGAGCCCCGCAGGCCTCGCTCGTCGGGGATCGGGTGGCCGGCCTCCACCAGCTCCACCTGGTGCGTCGGCAACGTGTGGCCAGCCTTGACGACCACCAGCCCCTCGTCCAGCCGGTCGCCCAGGACGCTCTCAGCCGCCTGTGCCATGGGCGCTCCGGCCTTGCCAGCGCCAACGATGACCACGCGCCCGATTTGCCCAAGATCATACGCCTGATCACCCACCAAGAGGCGATTCCGCTCCCGACGCAGGTACCGCTGCACTGCCGCGGCAGGATCCACCGCCTCCAGCGCGGCGCCCATAACGGCCTCCAGCACCGAGCGGGCCCTGCTATACGACCAGGCGGCGTCCTCGTGCCCTGTCATTGTCCCCCCTCTATCGTGCGATCCCCTAACAGCAACAAGGGCCCTGGCGGGCCCTTGTTTGCGCATAACTAAAGCACCGTACGAGGATCAGGCCTCGTCCATCTGCGAGTCTTCGCCTCGCAGATGCCGCTCGAGCCACGTGTCGAGATCCGCCCGGCGAAAACGCCAGGTTCTTCCGATCTTGATAGCCGGAATCTTGGAGTCTTGGGCCCACGAATAGATCGTGGACTCTTTGAGCTGCAGGTACTCGGCGACCTGCTTGACGTTCAGAAGCCTCTCGTCTGTCATATTCCCCCCTTCTGGGATCACAGGCCCTACACGTCAGGGCGCCCAACCGCAGTTGACACACTCCTGACCGATCTGTGTCTCCCCCGATACACAGAAAGGGCCTGAGATCTCGAAACCCATAGTCGCATTCTATGCAAGCCCGTATCAAAAGTCAAACGCCCAAACGAATTAGCATGCCTCAAAACGGTCTAGACTCTACCTATTGCCTTCGTACGTCTGACAACCCAGCCCGAACATAGCGCAAGGAAAAGAATCTATAGCTGACGGATGGAACCTATCCCTACATAAGCTCACCGTAAAATCTCAAACGGAACCCACGAAAATCGTACTAGTTCAGCTTGGCCTCATGGCCACTCTTGGCAGAGCTATAGATTCCCTCGATGATCTCGACCACCACGGCTGCCTCTTCCGGACGCACCCTTGGGGCGCGACCCGCCTCCAATGCGCTGAGCCACTCGCCAATCAGCAGCTCGTGGCCCGTGCCCGTGATGGCATCGGGCTGTGTGACCGTCACCGGGCTCTTGGTGAACCCGCTCTCGTCCTCGCCAAAGAACCACAACGGCGCATCGGGACCATACGCCCCGGGATTCAGCTCCAGGCCGCCTTTGGTCCCAAAGACCTGGACTTTGTTGCCCTCCGCGCCGTGGCAGGCCCAGCAGGCCTCGACGGTCAACGTGGCGCCGCTCTCAAAGCAGACGAACGCCGTGGCAAAGTCGTCGACATCAAAGCGCGCGGGCGGATCAGCGTGATCGGCGCCCCAGGTGCCCAGACCCTTGGCCTGCGTCCCTAGCGGCGCATAGGTCGCCGCCAACACCGAGGTCGGGCGCGGATGCCCCATGAACCACAACCCCAGGTCCAGCATGTGGCAGCCGATATCCATCATGGCGCCGCCGCCCGCCAGATCGCCGTTGGTGAACCAGCTCCCATAGCCGGGGATGCCGCTCCTCCGCAAGTAGCTCACCTTGACATGGTAGATATCACCAAGATCGCCCGCAGCAGCCATCGCTTTGATGCGCTCGTTCTCGGGCCGATGCCGCAAGGTGTGCGCGATGGAAAGCCCTTTGCCCGCCGCCTCCGCCGTCGCCACCATCTCGGTCGCCTCGGCCAGGGTCAAGGCCATTGGCTTTTCGCAGAGCACATGGGCGCCCGCGCGAAGCGCATCGATGGTCATTTGGGCGTGCAGGGCATTCGGCGTGCAGACGCTGACCACGTCGAGGCCCTCATTGGCCAGCATGTCGCGATAGTCGGTATAGCTGGCCGCGATGCCCTCCCGCTCGGCCACCTTGGCGGCACGTCCCTCGGCCACGTCGGCAACGGCCACGACGTTGGCGCCCGCACTCTGATACCCCACCAGGTGTCCAGACGTCCCGATAGCGCCCACACCGATGATGCCAACTCGCCACTGCTTCATGCTGAACCTCCTCCCATCACGTCACGTGCGCTTACGCGGGCTCGCGATCATACGGCCCGCCAAACCAGTACCCCTTGCCATAGCGCGTATGAATGTAGCGCGGCCGGCAAGGATCGGCCTCGAGCTTGCGCCTCAGATACCCGATATAGAGCGAGAGCATCTTGCTGTGCGTCGGTAAATCGCCCCGCTCCCAAACCGCCTCGATGGCCTCGTCCTGGCTCACCAAGCGTCCCCGGTTCTCGACCAAGTGGCTGAACAGGGAGAACTCGGTGGGTGACAGCTTGACAAGATGCCCGCCCGCCGTAACCCGCCGCCTTGACAGATCTACCCGCAGGTAAGGATCTACGTAGCCACCCGAAGGGCCAAAGTCTCCGTCCGAGGTGCGCCTCAGGATGGCGTCGATCCTCGCATCGAGCTCGGCCATGCTCAAGGTTACCGGCAACACATCATCAGCGCCCGCCCTCAGCGCGGCCACCACCTGCGCGCCTGTGACGTCTTCGAGCAGCACCACGATCGGCGCGGCCACACGTCTCCGCAGGGTCTCGCAGAGCCGGGCCACGTCCGCTTCGCGCCGCACCGCCTCCAGCAGCACAAGCTCTGGCTCTAGCCCCGCTAGCGGCTCGGCGACATCAAGCAACTCGAGCTCGAGCGGAAAGAGACGCACATCCTGCCCAGCATGCCGAAAATAGGATACCAGCCGGTCGGACCGGTCGCCCACGTCCGCCATCACCAAGACGTTCATGTCCGTATCATACCATCCACAAAAGCAACGGCAAGCGGCGGTGCCGCTAGATCAACGCAACAAGGAGCAGGCTCAGCGTTACGGCGCTCAGCAAGGTGGTGGTGAACACCACGCTGGTGACGTATTCGGCATCGGCATCAAAGGTGATGGCCAGCAACGCAGAGGTGACGGCCGTGGGCATCGCCGCCTGCACGATGGCAACCGAGCGAGGCAAGCCGACCAGCCCAACCAGCGGCGCTATGGCCACGCCCACCAGCGCGCCCACCACCAACCGAAGAACAACGCCCACGCTGACCTGCCCCAAACGCACGGTCACCTTGGTCTGAGAGAGCTGCATTCCTAGCAACATCAGCATCACCGGGACAGAAGCCTGGCCCAGCAGCCCCACCGGCTTGGCTAGCACAGGCGGCACCGTCACGCTCGTCCACCGAACCAGCATGGCCAACAGGAAGGCATAGGCCCCGGGCAGGCGCATCGCCCGTCCCACGGCCCCCCATCCGAACTTGCCATCGGTCCCCCGCGCCGCAAAGACCGCCCCGATCGTATAGCTCATAAAGTTGGACACCACAAAGAACACTGTCGCGTACTGCAGGCCCACCGTCCCAAAGGCCAGCAATACCACCGAAAGGCCCAGGTTGCCGGTGTTCAGAAAGGCAGTGCTCAGCACAAGGGCATCCGACTGACGGGAGGACCACCCCAGGATTCGGGCTAACAGCATCGAGAGCGCCACCATGGCCAGCGTCACGAGCAGCAGGTGGGCCACCAGCCGGGCGAACTGGTCGCCATTCACCGCCGAACTGGCAATCGAATCGAACACCAGGCAGGGCGATAGCACATAGATGGCCAGCCGCGAGAGCGTGTCCTTGTCCGCTCGGAGACCGCGGTCGGCAAAGACACCAACGGCGATCACTGCAAACGCGGGGAGGATGTTGTCGAGGAGGATGGTCCCCAGCGAAGAAAGCACTGCTTTGCCGACCTACCCTTTCATCCGGTTCAGGTGACAACTAAACGAACGGCCATTACCAGCAAGAGTCCCGCCGTGGCGTACTTGAACCCCGTGGTGGACAGCCGCCGGAACACGCGCACGCCGACATAGGTTCCCACAAACGAGGGAATCAGCAGAGCCACTCCCAGCAGCGCCGATTCCTTGGTAGCCACGCCCTGCGCAAACATGACCACCAGCCGCCAGGCTCCCATGACCACAAAGTAGCCCGAAAGCACCGCCTTCATGGCCTGCTTGTCCCAGCCCCGCAGCATGCAATAGAGCACGACCGGCGGCCCTCCCGTGGCGAGGATGCCGCCGAGCAGGCCGCCAGACGCCCCCGCGATCACGCTACCAGGAAAGGGGCCATGCAGCATCACCCGCTTGGGCGACCAGAGTGCCACCGCGCAGCCGGCCAGAATGGCGAACGCCAGGATCCACTCTAGCCAGCGTACGTCGAGGTTCTTTAGCAGATAGGTGCCCACGACAGCCATGGGCACCGAGCTGGCGATGAGCGGCACCGCATCGCGCCAGTTCAGGTCGCTCTTGACCGTCCACAGGTTGTATGAGCAGACGACCAATGAGATCACGTTGACCATGACGACCGCCTCGGGCAGGGACCGAACGGCCGCCAAGGAGGATACGGCCACCAGGCCGAATCCAAAACCGGCCGTTCCCGTCACCACTCCGGCCACCAACGCGATGCCAACCAAGGTAACGATATCTCCCAAGAGAGACGCTCTCTTTCTGACAGAAGCAGGTGCCAAGCAACTTGACACCTGCCGCAGGCGACCATACCATCAAGTTTGCCATCCTACAGCCCGAACTCTAACCCGTCAAGTCGAGAGGGGAACCATGGGCAACGTGCTTGATGTCTTGCAGGAACGGGGATTCGTCGAGCAGACGTCGGACCTAGAGGGTCTGCGCCAAGCACTCACCAAGCCGGTGACCTTTTACATCGGCTATGATCCCAGCGCCAGCAGCTTTCACTGCGGCAACCTGCTCACCATCATGGCGGCCGCCCACATGCAGCGCCATGGGCATCGGCCCATTCTCCTTGTGGGCGGGGGCACGGGCATGATCGGCGATCCCAGCGGCAAGACCGAGATGCGCCAGTTGCTGGACGAGGAGCGGATCGCGCAACACGTGGATTCGTTGCGCGCGCAACTTTCCCGCTTTATCGACATGGACCGCGCCCTGCTGCTCAACAACGCTGACTGGCTCCTGGAGCTGCGCTACATCCCCTTCCTTCGTGACATCGGTCGGCATTTTTCTGTGAACCGCATGCTGGCTGCCGAGGCCTATCGGGCACGGATGGAAACCGGCCTCAGCTTTCTAGAGTTCAACTACCAGCTCTTGCAGGCCTATGACTTTCTCTGCCTCCACCGGCAGCACGGATGCACGCTGCAGATGGGGGGCAACGACCAGTGGGGCAATATCCTGGCGGGCGTGGATCTGATCCGACGGATCGAGGGCACCGAGGTGTACGCCCTCACGTTTCCCCTGCTAACGACTGCCTCTGGCGCCAAGATGGGCAAGAGCGCTTCTGGCGCAGTCTGGCTGGATGCCGAGCAGTACAGCCCCTTTGACTTTTACCAGTACTGGATCAACACCCACGATGATGACGTGGAGCGGTTCTTGCGCATCTATACGTTCATGCCAATGGAGGAGATCAAGGAGCTGGGTCGTCTGCGGGGCGCAGACATCCGCCAGGCCAAGGCCCGCCTGGCCTACGAGGTCACCAGCCTGGTTCATGGCACCGCGGCAGCCGACGATGCCCGCGAGGCATCGCTGGCATTGTTCGCGGACGGGGATGCAAGCGACGCCGTCCCATCGACCGCCCTCGACGCCGGCGAGCTGGCCGAAGGCATCCCTGTGCTGGCGCTCTTTGAAAGAGTGGGGCTGTGTGGCTCGCGCAGCGAGGCGCGTCGTCTGGTTCAGCAAGGCGGAGCCTATGTCAATGACCAGCGGATCGAGTCCGTCGATGCGGTCCTATCTGACACGGATGTCGTGGCGGGCGAGCTGTTGCTGCGTGCCGGGAAAAAGCGCTACCACCGCATCACCATCGCATGACCCAGGCATCAGAGAGCGCTCCAACCGTTGACGCTCTGCGTGTGGGTGTCTAGAATGGCTGCTGCTGTGGTCAGCAATCCGACGTGATTGAGCGGAGGTCCCTTTGACCAAGGACGCTACACCCGTCAGCGCTTCCGAACGCATCCGCCAAGTGCTGGCGTTTGCGCTTACCATTATCGCCCTGATCCTGTATGTCCTGGTACTAGGGGATGCGCTGCTGCGGACGTACATCCAGGGGATGCCAGAGCTACCCATGGCCACCACCCGCTTTGCCAGCCTGCTATCGGGATTGGTGGGAGCGGTCGTGACGGCCGGCTTTGCGCGTGCCACCCGACCCGGCACGGTCCCCGTAAGCGCCCCGCACCCCTTGGGAGGCTGGGCCCGAACCGGCTGGAGCACCCTTCGTCCACCCTCGCGCACCCGCGTCAAGCTACTCGGCCTATCCCAGATGCTGGGCTTGCCGCCGGCCGACTTGGACCCCGACGACACCGCCAGCGACGACGAAGAAGCCGATAGGCGGCGCAAGCTGGATGCCGCCACCTATCTGGCGCTGGCCTACTTTTTGGTCTATTTCCTGGTTGGTCTGGGAGCTTTTCTGCTGGCGTTCACCCGCACCGAGGTCCCCGATCTGGTCATGAACGCCGCCTGGATCTGGGTGGGCACCATCGTCTCTTCGGGCTATGCCTTTTTGGGGCTGAGCCCGGACGCCTAGCCCGTCGGCGCCGACGGGCTCGCCGGAGCACTCTTCCCCGCGAGGGAAGTCGCTTCCACAAAGGACCCGCGCCACACGATTCCCCACGCCATCAGGGGCAGGCCGCCCAGGACGGCCATCGCCACGGTGGCCAGCGGCCGCAGCGCCGAGCCTCGCCTTGCGCCGCCCAGGCGAGCGAGCGCCAGATCCCACGTGTGGCCCGCCCTGATCGCGATGCCCACCAGATCGAGCCAGTCCACGATCAGGAACGCCTTTTCCTCGCCATAGGCGCTCCGCAGCTCGGCCAGCACATCGGCATCGAGGTCGCCGCCAGCTTCGCCGAAACGGACGGCGGTCAGCAGCGCCTGAACTTGTGCCAGCTCGGCGATCGCCAGGTCGCCCGCCTCCAGCCGAGCGATCTCGCCCTCATCCTGCCCTAGATAACCCGCGGCTCGCCGGGCCACGGGCTCCAGGCAGGCGCACTGGGAAGCGCGCACGGCCACCACCAACAGCCGCGCCAGCAACGCCCGCTCGGCGAGCAACCCGTTGCGCAAGCGTCGCAGGCGCGCCCTATCGCGCCAGAACGCGGCCACGTCGCCCGCCAGCTCCTCGTACCCGGCATAGGCCCGGCCGTGCAGCCCCGCACGCCCCTGGTAGCGCCGTCGCAGCCATCGCCGTCCCGCAACCACGCCCCAAGCGGCAGCGACACCCACGAGGCCCCCTACCAGCAGACCCCAACCGCGCCCCCGCGCCATGTGGCACCTCCCTCTACCAGCCCCCCGGTCTGGCACGATTCTAGAGGGCCAGCCTGCTCGGGTCAATGGTATCACACAATCGTGGTTTGGCCGTCGGCTGCTGCTGCGCTAGACTAGCTCCATGCAGCGAGTTCAGACGCCATCATCAATTACTGCACCAACGCCCGATGCCGCCCCTTGGCGCATCGGCGACGTGGCCATCGGCGGTGATCTCATCCTGGCGCCAATGGCCGGGTTCTCAGACCAGCCCTTTCGGCGGATCTGTCGCGAGATGGGCTCGGCTATCAGCTACACGCCCTGCGCCGTGGATCGCGCGGTGTTGGCGGACTCTGACGAGGCCGACCGCACCTATGCCTTTCACGCCAGCGAGCGGCCGGTGGCGATACAGCTGCTATCCCGCGAGCCAGCCTTGCTTGCCGAGGCAGCCAAGCGCCTGGTCGAGATCTTTCAGCCAGACCTGATCGATCTGAACCTAGGCTGTCCTTCACGCCGCGTTGCTGGCGGGGGGCGCGGCGCCGCTCTACTGCAAAGGCCGGGCCTCATCAGTCAGCTGATGACCACCCTGGTCAATGCCGTGCCCATCCCCATCACCGCCAAGATCCGCCTCGGATGGGATGCCTCATCCCGCAACCATGTCGAGGTGGCGCGCACGCTCCAGGATGCCGGCGCGCAAGCGATTGCCGTGCATGGCCGCACCAAGGAACAGGCGTACGCCGGCCAAGCGGACTGGGATGCCATCGCCGAGGTGGCAGCGTCCGTCCAGGTGCCCGTTATCGCCAACGGCGACGTTCGCACCGTCGCCGATATCGACCGCATCCTACGGCACACCGGGGGTCGCGCCGTGATGATCGGCCGTGGCGCGGTGGGCAACCCGTGGCTGTTTTCCCGCCGCGACCTGGATACCGTCTCCATCCAGGAGCGGTTGGCGGTCATGGAAAGGCACCTCCGCATGATGGCCGAGCTAGCCGGCGAGCGCCACGGCACCATCTGCTTTCGCAAGCATCTGGTCAAGTACATGCGTGGGGTCCCCAATGCCGCTCGCATGCGCGGCGAGCTGATGCGCCCCGAATCGCCGGATGAGCTCGTGGCCGCCTTGCACGCCTGGGCCGCGAGCATCTAGCCTCTCTCTGGATTGACGCCATACGAGCGTCTGCCTATAATCGCTATATGCAATGTGCATATAGGCGAAGCGAGTATACTAGCCCTTTTAGGAGGCCAGCATGAAGATCGGTGTACCGGCCCAAGATGCGGGGTTGCAGGCAGCGCCCAGCGACATTTTCGGGCGTAGCCCCTACTATGTCCTGGTAGACAGCGAAACCATGGAGGCCGAGACGGTCGCGAACCCGGCCACGGGCGCCTCTGGCGGCGCGGGCGTGCAGGCGTCGCAATGGCTCATCGGCCAGGGTGTCGAGGCGGTCGTCGCCGCCAACGTAGGCCCGAACGCCAGCTCGGTGCTCCAGGCCGCGGGCGTCAAGGTCTATCAGCTCGAGGGCGCTACCGTGCAAGCGGCCGTCCAGGCGCTGGTCGCCGGTCGGCTGTCGCTCCTGGCCGGCCCCACGGTGGCCTCACACACGGGCACTGGCGGTGCGGGCACTGGCCGCCGCAGTCGCGCCACCGATCTTGCCGAGGAGGCGGCCACCTTGCGCCAGCGTCTCAGCGAGGTTCAGGAGGAGATCGAGAAGCTGGAGGGCACCGATGAGTAGCTGCCGCGTCGCTATCTCGGTCGACTCTGATCAGGGCCTGGACGCGCCGGTGGCCATGCATTTCGGCCGCTGCCCCTTTTTCCTTGTAGCCGAGCTCAAGGATGGCGCGCTGGTCTCCAGCCACACCGTCGCGAACCCGTTCTTCCCGTCCCATGAGCCCGGCCAGGTTCCGAGCTTTATCGCCAGCCTCGGGGCTAACGTGATGCTGAGCGGCGGCATGGGCGGGCGAGCGGCTCAGCTCTTTGCCCAGTCGGGGATCGAGGCCGTCACCGGCGCCGCTGGCACGGCAGCGAACGCCCTGAAAGCCTATCTGGACGACGACCTGTCTGGCGCGACGCCGTGTGAGCATCACTAGATAGCTCGCATCGACGAGAGGCCAGCCAACCATGTCCCAAGCGCCGAAAGACTCGGTCCAGATCCGGACCGCCACAGCCGTCGACGCCGTCGCTCTGATCGCCGCCATCGACGAGGTGGCGCAAGAGGGCAAGTTCCTGGCGCGAGCTGCCTTTCACCAGGATCCGGCCGTGGAGGCAGCGCACATCGAGCTAACCACCCGGCACGGCGGCACCGTCCTGGTGGCCGAGACGGATGGCCGCCTCGTCGGTTGGCTGACGCTACAACGAGACAAGACGCCCTACCGCCGGCATGTTTGCCTGCTTGGTATGGGCGTCTTGCGCGCTTTTCGGGGCACGGGGATAGGCAAGCGTCTGCTGAGCGAGGCATTGCGCCATGCTCGCCAAGCTGGAGCGATCGACCGCATCGAGCTGGTTGTGCGGGCCTCCAACACGGCGGCCATCGGCCTGTACCAGTTTATGGGCTTTTGTTACGAGGGGCGCCGGATCGGGGCCATCCGCGACGATGCGGGCGACTATGATGACGAAATTCTGATGGCCTACCATCCGACCACTGACGCACAGCCTAGAGCCAGGTGATCAGCCCACGCAGAACCGAGCCCAGATAGGCAATCACCAATGCCTTGAACGTTTTGCCAATCCAGCACGCCAGCAGGAACTTGGGCACGGGATAGCGCAGCATGCCGGCCGCCATACCGGCCAGGTCAAACAGGGGATTGGGCACCGCCGAGAGCACCAGCAGCGTCACAAATCCCCGCCGCTCCATCCAACGCCGAATCCGCTCATACCGCTCGCGATTCTCAGCCACGGCCGAGCCGCCATAGCCAGCCAGATAGCCCGTTAGCTCGCCCAGCGGTTCGCCCACCCCGGCGACTAGACCCACCAACAGCGGGTTCAGCACCCCCCCACCAGCGAACACCACCGCCAACCCCGGCACCGGCAGGATGACGGTCGCGTTACCCAGCACGGCAACAACGAACACGCCCAGATAGCCGAGGCCCTGCAGGTCGGCCAGTCGGCCACCAAAGCGGAACACCAGCACGGTAATAGCCACCGAGAGCAGCAGCGCCACCGCCGGCTTCCAGTACTTGGCCACGACTGCCCGCACCCGTGCTATGCCCTCCCAGCTCTCTAGGCTTTGCTTGAGGCTCCGCGGTGTCATCGGCTTTCGGCCTCTTGGGGATCGGGGTCGCCGGACGCGACATCGCCCACCTCCGTGGCGCGAGGCTGCTCAGCTCGCAGCAACCAGACCAGCGCCGCCGCCGCGAGGAGAGCCACGGCTGCCCCCACCACCCAGGCCTCGGCCAGCCCAGCCTGGCTCAGGTAGATGGCGGCTACGCCCAGACCGCACCCCACCAGATAGAGCGTCAGGACGGCCTCGCGCTGGGTATACCCCAAGCCAACCAACCGATGAGACGTGTGATCCTTGCCGGCGCTGGTCAACGGGTTCAGCCCGCGCCGAAGCCGCGAGACGATCACCAGGCCGGTATCGAACAGGGGCACCCCCAGCACCAAGACCGGGATCATCCAGGTGACCTGCACGACGTTGGCGGGAAAGCGCAGCTTGATGGCCGTCGCTCCCAGCAGGAATCCCAGGAACAAGGTGCCCGAATCGCCCATAAAGATCGACGCTGGGTTGGCGTTGTAGAGCAAAAAGCCGACGCAAGCCCCCAACAGCGCGGCGCTGAGGGCGCCCACCAGGTACTGGCCGCTCATCGCCGCCAGCACCAGGAAAAAGGCTGCGGCCACCGCCCCGACGCCCGCTGAGAGCCCGTCCATGTTATCCAGTAGATTCATGGCGTTGGTAACTGCCAACATCCAAACGATCGTGAGGAGCATATCCAGCGCCGGCAGGGAGGCCAGCCGCACGCGAACGTCGGTCAGCAGCAGAACCGCCACGGCCGCCATCTGCGCCACCAGCCGGATGCCCACACCCAGGCCCTGGCGATCATCCAGCAGGCCGGTAAGCGAGCAGATGGTCGCCCCCACCAGGATCCCCACCATCTGCCGCACATAGAACCGATCACCAAACAGCAAGAGGGCCGCAAGGAACGCCACATAGATGGCGACGCCGCCCATGAGGGGTGTGGGGCGCGCGTGCACCTTGCGCGGCGCCGGCATGTCCATCAGCCCCAACGACGCCGCCGCCCGTCGAGCCAGCGGCGTGGCGCCTGCCGCCAGCACAAACGCCGTGATCAGCATCAGCGAAAGCCGCTCCACTAGCGCTCCTCCTGCTCGGCGATAAAGGCCTCCAGGGCAGCTACCTCTGCGTCGGGCGCGATCTCTAGCGCCATGCGCCCAAAGCGCACAGCCTCGTCGGCATCACCGAGCTGCGCATGGATGATGGCGAGGTTCTTGATGGTATTATAGTCGCCGGGCGCCCGACGGTACACAGCCAAGTTGGCCTCCAAAGCCGTCTCCCAGTCGCCCTGCTGCGAAGCCGCGTACCCGAGGCTGCTCCAGACCGCCACCACATCCTGATCAAGATCGATGGCCCGACGGTACTGGGCAACGGCCGCATCCCACGCGCCCTCGCGCGCGTACAGGTCGCCCAGGTACACGTACGTCTGCGCATAGGCGTCATCCAGTTCCAGCGAGCGCTCAAATGTCTCCAGGGCTGCGTCGCGCTCGCCCAGGTAAAGCAGCGAAAGACCCCACTCGTTTAGGAGCTGGGCATTCTGAGGGCTCAAAGCATGGGCCTCGGCATAGTAGGCCTCGGAGCGCTCCCAGTGCGCGCGGCGAAGCGCCTCGCTGGCTTCCAGCTCGCCCCACATCCGATGGAGCCGCGCCAGGTTGGCCGTGTGATCGGTGTTCAGGGGATTCAGCTTCTTGGCGGTCTCCAGCGCCTCCTGGGCCAAGCTTAGGTAACGCTGGCGCTGCTCTGCATCCGCCTCTCGCCTGGCTATCTCCAGCGCCACCCGCCCAAGATACAGCCGGTACCGATCCTCCTTGGGCGCCAGATCGCTTGCCCCCCCGTACTGGCTCAAGGCGGTTACAAAGTCGCCCTCGGCCTCAAACCGCATCCCCTGCTTGAAGAGCATGTCTGCGCGAATCGGCTGAAGGTTATGTCTATTCGCCCAGGGTAAAGCCACCACCAGAACCAGCAGGGCCAGCGCTCCCCAGCCAACTCCCCGGCCAGCCGTTGGCCACCCACCCGATGCGGCCAACCCAGCCGCCAGTAGAAGCCACAGAACCAGCACCGCGCCGATAAAGTGCCCAAAGAGCGAAAGCACATCCACCGGCGGCCTCATGCGGGCTGCATGCAGCACAGCATAGAGGCCCGCGCCCATCAGGGCCCCCGCCATGGCAATTAGGCCGCCCTGCAGCCTCTGGCGCCAGGTCAGCCCGGCCAGCTCTGGCATATCCAGGCAACAGCTGAGGACGCCGACCGCCAGCCAGGAGTAGCCCACCAGGTAGGCGACGCCGGCGCTTGCCAGATCAGGGCGACCCAACGCCTGCTTGGTAGTCAGCGATTGCCACACGATCGTCCACACCGAGGCATGCCCGGACGCGTTGGCCGTCAGGTTCCACGCCAACGTGCTCATGATGGCGGCGCCCAACAGACCGATGACGCCGGACCGCACCCAGGCGAGCCGCTG
>DAIRUQ010000030.1:28027-29425 GCA_036803245.1 Chloroflexota bacterium
CGCCAGACGGCAGCGCCTTGACGAGGACGTACACCCCCACGCCCGCCACCATGGCCAGCGGCATGGTGATGCCCACGTAGCGCCACTGCCCCTCCAGCACATACGGTGCCACGGCGCCCACCAGCCCGCCGCCGGCCGTCAAGGCCAGGAAAAGCCACTGATCTCTCTGATCGCAAAGCAGGCCCGTCGCGCGCATCGCCAGCCGGTAGAGCGTCCAGAAGAGATACATGTATGCCGCAAAGCCGAGTACGCCCGTGGTGATGAGGGCGTCATAGGTTTCGTTATGCGACCGATCCGGCAGGGCCGAACGTCGCTCCAGATGGGCCAGCTCTGGCGCATAGTAGGGCGCATAGGCCACGTACATCGATTCCGGCCCATAGCCCACCACGGCGCGAAGCGGATCGTCGGTGATCATCTCGAGAGCGCCCTGCCAGATCAGCACACGCACCCGCCCCGTGCCCGATTGCACCTCAAAGATGCGCCCCAGCCTCCCCACATAGGGGAGATCCCGTAGCCGCTCCAGGGGCCCGTTCTCCACGTTGAGCACCCCCAAGAGCCCGGCCGCCACCAGCGCACCCGCGCCAAGCGCCAAGGCGATTCGTCGCCTTCCGCTGGCCACCAGCGCCACTACGAAAAAGAGGGCCAGCCCCGCCGCCAGGCCCAACCACGGCCCTCGGCTCTGGCTAAAGACGATGCACACGACCTGGGCGGCGAGCACCGTCTGGTAGAGGCCCAACATCGCCCAGCGACGAGGCGAACCGCCCAATCGCCACCCAAGCCCCGCCGCCAGCGCCCAGATCGCCATGCCCAACCAGATCCCCGCCCCCAGGCCGACGGCGGCCCACAGGTAGGTTTGCGCAATGAACAGAATCAGGACGACCGCCGCTGACAGCGCCTGGCGGCGACTGGACCAGGCGGCAGTCTCTGTCCGCCAGACCCGCAGCCACTGCGCCAGGGTCACCGGCACCACCATGACCAAGTAGGCGGCGATAAAGATGGCGTTCCCCAGGCTGCCAGCCACGCGCTCGGTGACGTCACCGCCCCAAGGGAGAGGGTCCAGACCATAGTGCTGCGCGATGCCATACAACGCCACCGGCAGGCTGGTCAACACCATGGCCAGCAAGAGCCGCTCCACCTGTTGCCTCTTGCGCATCAGAAACAGCACGCTCAGGCCGATCACCACGTATGCTAACAGGGAGTAGGTGCCCTGGAGCCGCTCGTACGAGCCCCAGAAGCTGATACGGGGCGTCACCGAGAACGCCGTGGACAAGAGATAGGTGCCTAACAGCAACAGAGCGGGAATCACTAGGCGCGTTCCGCGCAGGCGCTGCCACCACCCGCCCTGTCCTTCCCCCTGGCCTGGGCCGGGGTTGACTAGACGCTCCACCAGCCACACGA
>DAIRUQ010000031.1:0-13947 GCA_036803245.1 Chloroflexota bacterium
CACAGCGGCCGAAAACACGTCGCCATCAATCGGCGGCCTCGTGCCGCAAGGCCTCGGCGTCCAGCACTTCGATGACGCCACGCCCCACGCGCACCCAGCCCTCGTCCTGAAAGCGCGCTAGGCAGCGCGCCACCACCTCGCGAGCGGTGCCGAGCTGCGCGGCCATATCGCGTTGGGTCATGCGGCTGGGCAACCGCCCCTCGGCGCGCTCCAGCAGCAGACGGGCCAGTCGCTGTGGCACGCTGCGAAGCGACAGATCGGCGACCAGATCTCCCATACGGCGGAGACGATGGGCCAAGTCCCCCGCAATGGCCCGCATGAGCGAGGGATGCCGCTCGAGCAGCGCTAGAAAGGCATCGCCACGAAAGCAGGCCAGCAGGGAGCGCGTGGCGGCCACCGTGGTGACGGGAAGCGTGCCGCCATCCAGGGCGGGCACCAGGTAAAAGCTCTGCCCCGCCTGCACGACGTTGACCACCTGGCGACGCCCCTCGGCCGAGAGCTTGACCGCATCGATGCGCCCGATCAGCACAAAGCAGATCGCGTCGCAGGGGTCGCCCTCCAAGGCATAGACCTGCCCGCGCTCCAGCTCGCGCACCCGCGCGGCAGCCTCCACCTCGCTCAGCGCTCGCTCGTCGAGGCCCGCCCAATACGGGTGCTCGCGCAAAAAGCGTCGCAGCACGCCCCTAGTTTCGGTGGGCCAGCGGGTCAGCGTCGCACTCGGCACCCAGCACCTCCCTCGCAGGCAACGTGGACTCTTGGCTGCCAAGCATACACGCGACCAGGTTCGCGCGCCAGTGTGACGCTGGTCACAGACGCGGCGATCGTTCTTGTATATACTAGAGGCAGACAACACCGCTAGAGAAGGAGCACACCGTGGACATGTTCTGTTACCAATGCCAAGAGGCCTCGCGCGGCACGGGCTGCACCAAGGTCGGAGCCTGCGGCAAACCCCCCGAGGTGGCCGCCCTGCAAGATCTGCTGATCTGGAGCCTAAAGGGGCTTTCGGTCTGGGGCCAGCGCGCCCGCGAGCTCGGCCTGGCCGACGCCAGTGCTGACAAGTTCGTGGCCGAGGGGCTGTTCGCGACCATCACCAACGTGGGGTTTGACGAGGATCGCTTTGTCGGGCTGATCGACAAGGCCCTCGCCCATCGCGACGCGCTGCGTGAGCGCGTGCTGGCGCAGGACCCCAGCTTTGCCGACGCCAGCTTGCCCGAGCCTGCCACCTGGCAGCCCACGGGCCGGACCAAGGAGGCCTATCTCAAGGCCGCCGCTGGGGTCGGCGTCATGGCCGACGAGAGCCTGGACGAGGACGTGCGGTCGTTGCGCGAGCTGATCATCTACGGCCTCAAAGGCATGGCCGCCTATGTGGATCACGCCCGCGTCTTTGGCTTGGCCGATGCCGAGCTGGACGCCTTCCTGCAGCGCGCCCTGGCCGCCACGCTGGACGATAGCCTCACGGCCGACGACCTGGTGGCCCTCACCCTGGAGACGGGGCGCATGGGCGCTGCCGCCATGGCCCAACTGGATGCCGCCAACACGGGCGCCTATGGCAACCCCGAACCCACCCAGGTGAGTTTGGGTGTGCGGCCCGGGCCTGGGATCCTAATCAGCGGCCACGACCTGCGCGACCTGAAAGAGCTGCTGGAGCAAACCGAGGGCACGGGCATCAACGTCTATACCCACGGCGAGATGCTCCCCGCCAACGCCTATCCCGAGCTGAAAAAGCACGCCCATCTGGCAGGCAACTATGGCGGCTCTTGGTGGCGGCAGCGGGACGAGTTTGACTCGTTCAACGGCCCCATCCTGATGACCACCAACTGCCTGGTGCCGCCCAAGGACAGCTACCTCGATCGGCTGTATACCACCGGCCTGGTGAGCTGGCCTGGCGTACCGCACATTGCCGATCGCGCGGGCGATGCGCCCAAGGATTTCTCGGTGGTCATCGAGCGGGCGCTTCAGTGTGAATCGCCCGTGCAGATCGAAGACGGCGAGATCCCCATCGGGTTCGCCCACGCTACGGTGCTTTCGGTGGCGGACAAGGTGATCGAGGCGATCCAGGCCGGCGCCATCAAGCGGTTCGTCGTGATGGCAGGATGCGATGGCCGCCAGCGGACCCGCTCCTACTATACCGAGCTGGCCGAAAAGCTGCCCGAGGACACGGTGATCCTGACGGCGGGATGTGCCAAGTATCGCTACAACAAGCTGAACCTGGGCGACATCGGCGGGATTCCGCGGGTGCTGGACGCGGGCCAGTGCAACGACTCGTACTCGTTGGTGGTCATCGCCCAAAAGCTGGCCGAGGCGGTGGGCGCCGAGCACATCAACGACCTGCCGATCTCGTACGACATCGCCTGGTACGAGCAAAAGGCCGTCATCGTCTTGCTGGCGCTCCTGGCGCTGGGCGTGAAAAAGATCCGCCTGGGCCCGACGCTGCCGGCATTCCTTTCGCCCAATGTGGCCCAGGTCATCGTGGATACGTTTGAGCTCAAGCCGATGGGCACGGTGGAGGAGGGCCTGGCCAGCATCGCGGCTGGCGCATAGCCCACGAGGCAAGTTCGCGGTTGGGATGTGGGGAGCGACCCAGCCAGCTATCCAGGGGCGCGGCGGCGCCGTGCCCCTGGGAGCCAACGCCAGAGAGGCTACTTTGGCCGGCCACCACAGAGATAGAGGAGACTATCATGAAGATCGTACGCGCGCTAGAGGCACCGGAAGTCGAGACGCCACACAAGGTCAGCAGTGTGCGCTCGCTGCACAGCACCGAGCATGTGCAGATGTCGCTGATCACGCTAGAGCCCGGCGAGGCGCTGCGGCCCCATATCACGCCGGTGGACGCCACCTTTTACGTGCTAGAGGGCGTCGCCACCGTCGAGATCGGTGACGAGCGCGAAGAGGCCGAGGCCCACTGCCTGATCCACAGCCCGGCCAAGATCGTGCACCGCGTCCTGAACCAGGGCGACGAACGCGTCCGGTTCCTGGTCATCAAGACGCCGCGGCAGACCGACGCGTCGCAGATTCTGTAAGGAGAGGCCCTCATGCCTCCGACCAAGCTCGTCTTTGCCTTGGTGACCTTTTTCCATGATCTGTTCACCGCGGTGTGGATCGGCGGGCTGGTGGTGCTGGCCACGGCGGTGATGCCGGCCACGCTCAAGGCGCTGGGTCGCGGGCCCGAGGCCAAGCGGGTGCTGAACGCCATCCAGACGCGCCTGAGCCGTTGGGTGTATGTCAGCATCGTGGGGCTGGCGGTGACGGGGATCCTGCTGGGGCGGCGCTCAGGCGCGGTCGGGGGGCTGTTCCAGTTCGCCACGCCCTATCAGGTAGCCTTGTCCATCAAGCATCTGCTCTACTTGCTGATGATCGCCCTGGCGCTGGTGCGGAGCCTGTACCTGGCGCGGCCCGAGCCGACGCCCCGCAGCAAAAAGCGCTCGCCCGAAATGACGCCACGCGAGCGGCTCTCGGCCGCCGCGCTGATGCTGAACCTGGCGCTGGGCGTGCTGGTGCTGCTGCTGAGCGCCTACCTGGCGGCGTTGAGCGGGGCGGGGCCGGCGTAGACGGGACCGTCCCCTCCTGGCGCAAGTCCTCGGTATGGCGCCGGGGACGGCGCAGGGCACAACATGTCGTGCCGCTACATGGGCAGGGGTCTATTGAGGTTTTATAGGTTTTCAACCAGTCTTCTACTGCTTCTGGTGTAGGGGCACGGCATGCCGTGCCCTCACGCCACAAGCGCGCTCAATGGCTACCGCACCAGCTGCCCCGCCCCCTCCCTTGACGCCCCACCCCCTTGCGCCTATCCTCTCCCCCTGAACACCATCGCTCGTTCAGGAGGCCACATGGAATACCGCACCCTCGGCCGCACCGGCGCGCGCGTGAGCGCCATCTCCCTGGGCACCGAATACGTCCAAGACGCCGACCAAGCCCGCATGGACGCCGTGGTCGGGGCGGCACTGGCGTATGGCGCCAACTATCTGGACGCCTGGTACGCCGAGCCCGCCTTTCGCGACCGCCTGGGGAACGCCCTGCGTGGCCGCCGCGAGGAGGTGCTGATCGCCGGGCACCTGGGCTCCACCCACCAAGGCGGCCAGTACGTCCGCACCCGCGATGCTGACCTGGCCGAGCAGTTCGTGCTGGATATGCTGGAGCGGCTGGACACCGATCACCTAGACGTGCTGTTTCTGCACAACTGCGACGAGGAGGACGACCTGGACGCCATCCTGGCGCCGGGCGGTCTCGCCGATCGCGCGCTGGCGCTGCAACGCCAGGGGCGGGCACGCTGGATCGGGTTCAGCGGCCATACGCCGGCCAGCTCGCAGCGGGCGGTGGAGACGGGCATCGTCGACGTGCTGATGTTCCCCATCAACCTAACGGGCCACGCCGCGCCGGGCAAGGCCGAACTGCTGGCCGCTTGCACCCGCGCCAACGTGGGCCTGGTGGCCATGAAGCCCTTTGCCGGCGGCATGCTGCTCCAGCCCGAGCCGACCATCCAGGCCAACCGGTTCGTGTCGGCGCGTGAGGGCGAGCTGACCCGGCGCGAACCGGTTTCGCCGGTCACCTGCCTAGCCTATGCCCTGGCCCACGCCGAGGTCAGCACGGTGGTGCCGGGTTGCGCCACGGTCGCGCAGGTCGACGAGGATCTCGGCTATTGGAAGGCGCCGGCCGCGTTGCGCGATTTCAGCGGCGTGCTAGAGAGCTTTGCCACCTACCAGGAGGGGCACTGCGTCTACTGCAACCACTGCCTCCCCTGCCCCGCCGAGATCGACATTGCCGCCATGAACCGCCTGTTCGATCGGGCGCGCATCCAGGGCGTCGACGACGGGTTGCGCCAGGCTTATGCCGCCATGCCCGCCAACGCCGACGTTTGCCTGGCCTGCGCCGATTGCGAGACGCGCTGCCCCTTTGGCGTGGCGGTGGTAGACCGGATGGACGCCGCCCGCGAGCTGTTCGGATAGCAGAGGAGATACCCATGTCGCCCATTGCCTGTTCCAGCGGCCTCTTTCACCAACTCCCGCTCGAGTCCGCCCTCAAGGGCGTGGCCAAGCTCGGCTTCCAGCGGGTAGACCTACTGGCGGTAGAGGGCTGGAACCACATCAACCCCAGCGAGGCGGCCGATGGCGTGGACGCCGTGGACGCGCGCCTGCAGCAGGCCCTGGCGGCGGCCGGCGTAGAGCTGGACGCGTTCAATATGGGCTTTTCTGTGGCGCTGCACGAACGGCGGCCTGCCGCCTGCGAGCAGCGTCAGGCCGAGGCCGCCGCCATGGCCGAGCTGATGACCCGCTATAACCTCACCACCGCTTCGTTGGTGCCTGGTCGCCCCGATGCCACGTACTCGTTCGAGAGCCAGGTGGAACGGGCGGTGGCGTCCTTGCGCGAGATCATGGCGGTGACCCGTCCCTATGGGTTGACCATCGCGCTCGAGTGCCATGTGGATTCGATCATGGAGGATCCCGTTGTGGCGGCCCGCATCCTGGACGAGGTGCCTGGGCTGACGGTGGCCTATGACCCCTCGCACCTGATCATGCAGGGGATCGCGCTAGAGGACACTGGCCCGCTGCTAGACCGGGTCGGCCGGGTACACGTGCGCGATGCGACACGTGACCAGATGCAGGTGCGCTATGGGCGTGGCGAGCTGGATCTGGACCGGTTGCTGGCCCTCCTGGCCGAGCACGGCTATCGGGGCGGCTACTCGATCGAGGTGCTGGATCCCTGGGGCAGCCGCGCGGCTCGCCGAGACGTCCAGGCGCTGCAGCGGGCTCTCGTGGAGCGAGGCGTAGCCTCGTAGCTCTGCCCACCCCCAGACGCCAAGCGAGGCCGTAGTCATGGTTGTGGCTACGGCCTCACAAAGACGCAGGACTCAAGTGACCTTTCTGCTCCCCTGATGATCTGCCCCTCAGCGGTTCGGACGTTTCACGATCCGTTCCACCGAAACACGTTTCCTCTGGCCTGCG
The DNA here is from genome assembly GCA_036803245.1 of Chloroflexota bacterium. Classification (GTDB taxonomy): domain Bacteria; phylum Chloroflexota; class Anaerolineae; order UBA1429; family UBA1429; genus DAIRUQ01. Next base: position 5,940 of record DAIRUQ010000031.1, read on the forward strand.
CTGCCGAGCGAGCCGGCTTGGCGCTCACTGCTCTCGGACCTCACGCTCGACATGTGTTTCCACACGTCATACGAGCTCTCGACCCTTACCTCAGCTCACGGTTCCTGTCTAGGCTTGCGCCCTCCAGCTCCCCGCCTGCCAGACTCCCCGCTTGTCGGGGTCAGACCCGAAGATCAGTCCAATCTCTCGAGTCCTGCGTGAGTATAATAGCACACCGACGAGGGGCTGTCAAGGGTTTTCCGCCCGAATTCTAAAGAGTTTCCGAGGCAGCAACGCGTCTTTCGTGGGCCGTATCCATCTGCTACAATAGAGGTGTCTGGCCTGGTCGGGATACGTCGCAAGGATGGCGCCCAGATGCCCCAGACGACCGCTCTGCCGACGAACACTCCGGCCCGTACGAGCAACGGGTCGCCCTCCCGCGCGCCCGGTCAGTTCGCCTTGCAAGAGATCGTCCGCCCCCTGGCCATCGCCGTCATGCTCACCTGCATCAGCATCGCCCTCTCGGCGCTGTTGGTGCGCATCATTCCCGAGTGGCCCGGCCGCTTTTTCGTCGTGTTGGTGTTCTTTGTGAGCCTCGAGAGCATCCAGGCCTATCGCATCCTCGCGCACCGCGATGTCGGCCAGCGCGATCGTCTTCGCTTTCGCGTGGTCGAGTGGGTCACGCTCCTGCTGATCATCCGCTTTGGCGTCTACCTCCACCTGGGCTGGGATCGCCTGTTGGCGGACGCCGCGCTCTGGACCGCCAACGCCCTCGCCATCATCGACTATGGCTTTGGGTTGGTTGGCATGTTGGTGCTGGTGTTCTGGTACACGGCCCTGACGCTGGCGCAGGCTATTTGGGAGCTCGAGGTCACGCCGCTGGAGCACATTCCCACCGTCACCGATCCGCGCTACTATTTGCGGGCCACCATGCCTCAGCATGGTCAGACCGATCGGGCCGGTCGGATCTTTTTGATCATGGCGATCTATCTGCTCGGGGGCACGTCGCTGCTGATGTTCACCGGCATGGCCCAGTTCGATCTGCAGATGCTCGAGACGTTGCCGAACGCGCGCCTGGGGTCGCTGGGCGCCAATGCGCTGGTCTATTTTGCCGTGGGCATGTTGCTGTTCAGCCAGGCCCGCTATACCGTGCTGCGAGCCCAGTGGGAGCTACAGGGCATCGCGGTGCGAGGCCGGATCGGCGAACGCTGGATGGCCCTGGCGATCCTGTTCCTGCTGCTGGTCGCGCTGGGAGCGGTGCTCTTGCCCTCCGGGTACAGCGTGCCGATCTTTGAGGCTGTCAGCGTGGCGGCGCGCTGGCTGGCTTGGATCGTGACCCAACTCGTGCTGCTGATCGTATTTGCCGTCGCCGTGGCCATGCGCTGGTTGCTGGATCTGTTCACGGGCCAGCCGGGACCGCAACCGAGATACCCCACGCCCCAGCCCACGCCCGCCCCGCCCGACGGCGCCAGCGGGCGGGGCACCACTCTCGCCTGGCAGATACTCCGATCGTTGCTGTTCTGGTGGGCGATGCTGGGCATCGGGGCCTATTCGGTACTGCACTTTATGGGGGATCGGCTGCATCTGCTGGCCTGGTTGCGCCGCACCAAGGTGTGGCGTTGGCTGAGCGAGCTCGCCGACAGAATCCGCCGGGCCTGGCAGCGGGTTTGGTCCCTGGCCGAAGGATCCGTGCGCCGTTGGCGCGAGGCGGCTACGCGACGCCGTCGGGCCCAACAACCCACCCCACGCGCCCGTCGGCGCATCTCGCTCAAGCGGCTCTCGCCGCGCGACCGTGCCCGCTACTATTACCTGGCAGCCCTACGGCAGACCGGCCGCGCGGGGCTGGCCCGTTCGCCGCAGCTCACGCCCAACGAGTACCGAGCCGTGCTGGTCGAGCAGCTCCCCGAAGCCACCCCCGAGGCCGAGGGGCTGACGGGAATCTTTCACGAGGCGCGCTACTCTAGCCATCCCATCGGCGACGAGACGGCGTCGCGGGCGCGGCGACTCCGCCGGCGGCTGGGGCAGTGGATCCAGGAAAAGCGGCTGCGCAAGAGCCCGCAGGACGCAGCCGAGGCCGATCGACCCTTTGGGAAATTCTAGTCCTGGGCACACCGCCCCCCCGCTCTCGAGCCGGACGGTACGCGCCATTTCTTGGCCAGCGCCACACGGAGGCCTATCATGCCTCCAACGAGCCCACACCACAAGAGGATTGCCATGGAAGTCGCCTTTGGCCCCGTTCCCTCGCGCCGCCTGGGCCGCAGCCTAGGGATCAACAATGTGCCCCCCAAGCACTGCACCTATGCCTGCGTGTACTGCCAGCTAGGACGAACCCCCAACCTACATATTGACCGGCGCGCCTTCCAACGTCCGGAGAGCATCATCGCCGCGGTAGCCGAGCGACTTGAAGCACTTGAGGCGCAGGGCGAGGCGCCGCCGGATTATGTTACCTTTGTGCCCGACGGCGAGACGACGCTCGATCTCCACTTGGACGAGTCCCTGGTTGGCGTGGGCGCGCTAGGCGTACCCACAGCGGTGATCAGCAACGCTTCTCTGATCGACGTTCCCGCGGTGCGCGAGGCCCTACATCGCGCGGACTGGGTCTCGCTCAAGGTGGATGCCGTGCACGAGGCCGTCTGGCGGGCGGTGGACCGACCCCACGGGCGGCTAACGCTTTCGTCTATCCTGGATGGGATCGCCAGCTTTGCCGCGACGTACGACGGCATCTTGGCCACCGAGACCATGCTGGTACGCGGCCTCAACGATGGCCCAGAGGAGATGGAAGGGGTGGCCCAGAGGCTGGCCGAGATCGGGCCGACCGTCGCCTACCTCTCAATCCCCACGCGCCCTCCCGCCGAGCCTTGGGTTCTGCCCCCCACCGAAGTGGCTTTGCACGCCGCCTATCAGGCGCTAGCAGCGCGGCTCCCTCGAGTCGAGTGGCTGGTCGGCTATGAGGGCAACGCCTTTGCCTCCACCGGCGACACCGCCCAGGATCTGATGCAGATCACCGCGGTACACCCGATGCGCCACGAGGCGGTGCTGGAGCTGTTGGCACGTAACCAGGAGGATTGGCGCATCGTCAAAGAGCTGGTGGCCTCGCGGCAGCTTCTAGCACTGAGCTATGGGGGCGAGCGCTTCTATCTACGGCCGCTGGCGCGGCGAGGCTAGCCCCCATCCGCCAGTAGGCGCCCAGATCACGCTCGGGCCCCAACGCCGCGCCTTGCATAAGCCGGGCAGAATCGCTATCCTCATAAGTTGTCGGCACCCACACCCTCGTTAGGGAACCGCATGGCTCGCCCTGATTGGTTCGTTGCATTCATCCGACACGCGGTACGCACCGCCCCATGGATCGCCAAGGCCACCCAGCGTCCGGTGGTGGGGCCAGGGCTGCGCGCCTTGCTACGCTTTCTCACCCGCCACGACGACGCCATCTATCTGCCCAAGGATCGGGTGATCGAGGTACGAGCGCCGGTGCCGGCCCCAGAGAGCCTGGCGCTTCCCTCCCACATCGTCGAGCACTTTGTGCGGCAGGCTAGCTTTCGCTGGATCATGAACCGCTGCCTCTGCCGCCACGCCAGCGAGTGCGAGGACTATCCCATCGATCTGGGCTGTCTGTTCCTAGGGGAGGCCGCCCGTCAGATCAACCCCGCCCTGGGCCGGCCGGCCACTGTGGAGGAGGCGCTCGCCCACGTGGCCCGCGCCCGCGAGCTGGGTTTGGTGCACATGATCGGGCGCCATACGTTTGATTCGCACTGGCTGGGAGCCCGGCCGGCCGAGCGCCTCATGACTATCTGTTCCTGCTGCCCCTGCTGCTGCGTCATCGGCCAGTTGCAGCATGTGCCGCCCCACGTCCACCACAGCATCGCGCCCATGCCCGGCGTGCGGGTGCGCGTTACCGACCGTTGTACGGGGTGTGGAGCCTGCGCGCAAGGGATCTGCTTTACCAACGCCATCGCGGTGCCCAACGGCCGCGCGGTGATCTCGGGGCTGTGCGTGGCCTGCGGGCGCTGCGTCGAGATCTGCCCCAACCAGGCGCTGGAGCTTTGCGTAGACGATGACGCTTATGTCGAGACCACCATCCGCCGCCTGGAGCGTCGCGTAGACGTACGCTAGCGGCCCACCACCCATCCACGCATCAGAACGCGGAGGCTCTCACCTCCGCGTTGTCGCGCATGGACTCGACCGGTCGGCCAGGCGTTCAGCTAGGCGCCAATTCCAGCCGCAGCTGGGCGATCTGCTCCCTCCAAGCGCGGCAGATCCGGTCGCCCCCCACGTCACCCACCAGCTGCGCGGCCCGCTCCAAGCAACCACGGGCCTGCTCGAGAGCGCCGGAAGCCCGATGCACCCGCACCAGCAGCAGCCAGCCATCCACAAAGCCCGGCGCCAGCGCCACCGCCTTGATACACGACGATGCCGCGCCCCCCACCAGGCCGGCTCTGAGCCGTTCGTCGCCCAGGGCAAGCAAGCCTGCCGCAGCCGCCACCCGCAACAAATCCGCGCGTGCCTGGCCCTCCAGGTCGGGGGCTTGGCCCAAGGCCTGGCTACACCAGCTCTCGGCCTTGGCCTCCTCGTCGCGATCAAGAAACACGGGCAGCGACGAGGTCAGCAACGACGGGTTTTCGTCCATACTGCATCCGCCCATCACAGCGCTATCGGCTGCTCGATTCAGGGTTCGTGCCATGCAATGTACGCCGATCGCCTGCATCCGTCAAGAGCGGTGTGGGTTTTGTCGCCGTCATGAGTGGGCCCGTAATCGTCACACCTTCTTCACGGGTACGTCACAGCTTTACGATAGCATCGCCGTATGCTGCCAGCGTGCGGAAAGACGACCCAGGGAGTACCGTGGAGGCAGGGCATGCGCAAGCGTCGTCGTGGGTGGATCTGGGTTCTGCTTCTGCTAACCGTGGGTGGAGGGGCGTACGGGCTGTACCGCTGGCAGCGCGCGGAGCAGCCCCCCGCCACGGAGACGTCGGCTCTGCAAACGTCGGTCGCCCGCCGCGGTGAGATCGTGCTGTCCGCCACCGGCGTGGGCACCCTGGTGGCCGCCTCGGAGCGAACGCTTTCCTCGGCGGTGGTGGGTGAGCTGTTGACCGTCGACGTACAGGTGGGCGACAGGGTTCAGGCCGGCCAAGAGCTGGCAACCATCGATGACACAGCAGCCAACCTGGCACTGGCGGAGGCCGAGGTAGCGCTCTTGCAGGCTCAGCAGGATCTGGCTGACGCGGAGGGCGCCCACAACGAGCTGTTGGCAGGCGCCACGGCGCTCGACCTGGCCAACGCTCGTCTGGCGGTCCTCGTTGCCGAGGATCATCTGGCCGAGATCACCAGCGACCCCACCCAGGCGGCGGTGGCATCAGCCCAAGCCAGCCTGGCTGCCGCGCAGGAGCGAACGGCCGAGCTGCAGGCCCAGCCCAATGCGCTGACCATCGAACAGGCCAAGATGTCGCTGGAGCGTGCCAAGAACAGCCTCTGGTCTACCCAGATGAACCGCGACGCCACCTGCGGCCTGGACAAGAACAGCAATGCGTGTCATCAGGCCGAGGTGAACGTCCTCAACGGCGAGATCGCGGTGCGCACGGCCGAGCTCGAGTACGACGCTGCTCTGGAGCCCGCCACCGACGTCGAGTTGGCAGAGGCGCGAGCACAGGTCTTGCAGGCCCAGCAAGCGCTGAACGATCTGTACGCTGGCGTCGCCGAGGCGGACGCCTTGGCCGCTGAGACCACCCTCGCAGAAGCTCGGATCGCCCTAGTGGACGTGGAGGCCAGCCCCAGCGCCGAGGACGTGGCCGCCTCCGAGCTACGGCTACGGCAGGCCGAGACAGCCCTAGCTCAAGCCGAGAGGCAGGTCGCCGAGGCCCAGGTCGCGCTCCAAAGCTGCACGCTGGTAGCGCCATTCGATGGCGTGGTCACCGGCGTGTCGGGGACCGTCGGACTCGACGTTGGCGCGGGCAGCGCCGTGGTAACCGTGGCCGATACATCGCGTTACGTGCTGGGCATCATGGTGGATGAAAGCGATCTATCAAGCCTTGCTATCGGCCGCGAGGTTGAAATAGTCTTTGACGCCCTGCCCGACCAGCTGTTCACCGGCGCCGTCACGCAGGTGAATCCCTCGCTCACCAGCTCGGCGGGGCTCTACCTGGCCAGTGGCACGGCCGAGTTGACGGCCTCTGGCATCGCCAAACCGCAAGGGCTGTTGCTGGGTATGGGCGCTACCGTCGACATCATCGGCGGGCGCGCCGAGGACGCCGTGTTGGTGCCCGTGGAGGCACTGCGGGAGATCGAGAGCGGATCGTATGCCGTGTTTGTGGTGACCAACGGCGAGCTCCGTCTACGCATGGTAGAGGTCGGCCTGATGGACCTGACCTTTGCCGAGATCGTCTCGGGCGTAGAGGCGGGCGAGACCGTCAGCACTGGCATGGTGGCGACCCAATGAGCGTCATCGAGATACACGACCTAACCAAGACCTACACCGTCGGCAAGCTAGAGGTCCGCGCCCTGCGGGGCGTGAGCATGGCCATCGAGCCGGGCCAGTTCGTCGCCATCATGGGGCCATCGGGCTCGGGCAAGAGCACCCTGATGAACCTGCTGGGCTGCCTAGATCGGCCCACGTCGGGCCAGTACCTACTGGATGGCGAGGACGTCAGCGCTTTGGATCGCCTGAAACTGGCCGGCGTACGCTCGCGCAAGCTTGGGTTCGTGTTCCAGTCGTACAACCTGCTTCCGCGCACTACCGCGTTCAAGAACGTGATGCTGCCCATGCTGTATGACCGCGAAAACGTCTCGTCGCGCGCCGAGCGCAAGGAGCGCGCCAAGGCGGCGTTGGAGGCGGTGGGGTTGGCGGACCGCATGCACCACCTACCGAACGAGCTCTCTGGGGGGCAAAGCCAACGCGTGGCCATCGCCCGGGCGTTGGTCAATGACCCCGCCCTCGTCCTGGCGGATGAGCCCACGGGCAACCTAGACTCCCGCTCCGGGGCGGAGATCCTGGCGCTATTGAGCGAACTGCATCAGCGCGGACGCACGCTGGTGGTCGTCACCCACGACCCAGAAGTGGCCGCCATGACTCAGCGGGTCATCCATCTGCGAGACGGCCTGATCGAGGCCGATGTGCACAACGGTGCCCAGGCCGTTGCAGCCCCTCACTCCCCCACCACAGAGGGGGTGGCCCCATGAGCTTGGCTGAGCTGCTGCGGATCGCCTGGGATGGGCTGATCACCAACAAGGTGCGCTCGCTGCTGACCATGCTGGGGGTCATCATCGGTGTGGCGGCGGTGATCATCATGACGGGCGTCAGCGCCGGCACCGAAGCCACCATCGCCGATCAGATCAACAGCCTGGGCGCCAACCTAATCTTTGTCACCAACAGCTTTGCCCGAACCAACGTCAGCGCCGGCAGGATGATGGGCGGCGGCAGCCTGACGTATGACGACGCGCTGGCCGTCGCCGAGCAGGTGCCCAACATCTCGGGCGTCTCGGTGGAACAGAGCTCGATGCAGACGGTAAAGTACGGCGCGGGGTCCATCGATAGCGTGACCATCCTGGGGACGACACCGGACTTTCCGACGGTCCGCGACGTCACAATCGCCACCGGACGGTGGTTCAACGCCACCGAGGTAGATCGTGCCACCAAGGTGGCGATCCTCGGAGCCACGCTGGCCGAGGACCTGTTTGGCAAGGCCGATCCCATCGGCTCCAAGATCTCGGTGGGCAACACCAAGCTGACGGTCGTGGGCGTGACCGCCGAGCGCGGCACCGTGGCCGGCCAGGATTGGGACGCGCGACTGTACACGCCCATCACGGTCGTCTTTGAGCGATTCGCCTTCTCACGATTCGCGGGAATGCAGGGGAACATGGTCAACACGATCTATGTGCAAGCCCCCAGCGCGTCGGCCTTGGAGGATACCATCGTGCAGGTGGAGCTGCTGCTGGCGCGGCGGCACGGCGTCACCTTGGACGAACCCGATTTCACCATCCAAACCCAGCAGGACATCATCACCGCCCAAGGGTCCACCACTGCGGCCTTTCGTGACCT
>DAIRUQ010000031.1:14047-15120 GCA_036803245.1 Chloroflexota bacterium
CAGATGCGCACCGTGGTCCTGCCCCAGTCGGTCCTGCTGGCTTTCGGGGCGTCGGCGGCGGTGGGCGTGATCTTTGGCTACTATCCCGCTAGCAAGGCCGCGCAGATGGATCCCATCGCGGCGCTGCGCCACGAATAGACGAGCCTGCTGCTAGAGACAGAGGAGTGCCGAACCCATGGCTAACCGACTTTTTCGCGTAATGCTGGTGATCGCGGTGCTGGTCGCTCTCGCCGCCTGCCAGAAGGCCCCCATCGAGGCCACGGCCCAAGCAGCGGCCGACGCGGGGGCCCTCACCGGCGCGACCGAGCTGCTGGTGGGAACGCTCCAGCTCGAAGGCACCGAGCACGAGATCGATGCCGCCTCCGCCGCGCAATTGGTGCCGCTCTGGAAAGCCTACCAGGTGTTGATGCAGAGCGATACCACCGTCGCCATCGAGCTGGAGGCGTTGGAGGAGCAGATCCGTGAGACCATGTCATCGGCCCAGGTGGGCGCCATCGCCGCCATGCACCTCACGGCGGAGGACATGATCACAGCCCTGCAGGAGCGTGGCGGCCTGGGCGACGGCACCGGTGACGGCACAGAGACCGACCAGCGTCAGGCCCTGCGTGCGGCCGCAGGCGGCGGAGCGAGCGTTGAGGCCAGGGCGGGAGGAGGACCTCGCATGGGAGCAGGCGGCGGGATGCCACCTGGGGGCGGCGACGTGCCGCCGGGCGGCGCGATGCTCGCGGGAGGCGACGCAGCCATGCTGGCAGGTGGTATGGATCCCTCCGCCATGGCCACCATGTTCGCCGAGGATGGCTCCGTCGGGGCCGAGGCTACCCGCATGGTAACGCCGTTGATCCAGATGGTGATCGCGGTGCTGGAGGCCAAGGGATAGGCCACCCATCGGCCGCGTCGGCCAACCTCTCGCGGCACAAGTCTGTCATTACCAAGCCGTTTCCCAGACCCAACCGTCCGCTTGCCAAGCGGACGGCTCGCGCTATGATGCGCGGCAGTGACCATCAAGCCCTTGTAGGAGGCTCCCCCATGCCGACCAATCGCTCCACCCGCTGCACCCTGGCCTATCGCGTAGA
>DAIRUQ010000031.1:15220-28971 GCA_036803245.1 Chloroflexota bacterium
GCTCCCCCATGCCGACCAATCGCTCCACCCGCTGCACCCTGGCCTATCGCGTAGAAAACCCCCGCTGGGAGGACGACGCCGCCTTTGCCCAGTTGCTCGATCTGCTGACCGCGCATCGTCCGGCGGTGGACGAGGTATCGTTCTTTGACGAGGCCTTTCCCATCCAGGCCTGCACGCCCATGGCCAAGATACAGGCGCGGGCCGAGCTACTCTGCGAGCGGCAACGGGTCATCCGTGAGGCGGGCATCCCCTCGGCTGGCATCAACGTGCTGGTTACCCTGGGGCACGGCGATGTCCCATCGGCGCCGCTGCCGCTGTCGGTTCCGCCCATGGTCGGGCATGACGGGCACGTCTCCAACGCCAGCGCCTGCCCCAACTCGGATGCTTTTCGCGCCTACACCCGCGAACGCTACGCTACCATGGCGCGGTCGGGGCCCGATTTCATCTGGGTGGATGACGACTATCGCTGGAGTCACCACGGCGCCCTGTATCCCTGCTTTTGTCCCACCTGCCTGGAGCTCTTTGGCCAGGAGCGCGACCGCGAGGCGCTGGTGGCGCGGCTGAATGATCCCGCCGAGGCCGACCTGCGTGTGCAGTGGTCGGCCTTTCTGGCCGATACGCTGACCGATCTGGCGCGGGAGATTGGCGAGGCGGTGCACGGCGTGGATCCTGCCATCGAGCTGGGCCTGATGACCATCGGCTATAGCCATTCCAGCTATGGCAACTATGCCATCGGCGACTGGGCCGAGGCCATGGAGGCGGTGCGACTGCGCCCCGGCCACGGCTACTATACCGACGAGCGGCCGCGCGAGATCGTGAACAAGGCCATGGACGTCGCGCGGCAGATCGACGAGATGCCCGCCAGCGTGCACACCATCCAGTACGAGATGGAAAGCTATCCCTGGGTGCCGCTCAACAAGGCCCCCCGCACCGTCTGCAACGAGATCACCCTGGCCATCGCGGCCGGCTGCACCGGCGCGGCGCTGAACACCTTCCACCGCATTGGCACACTGGACGACCACGCGCCGTTGCTAGAGGCGGTGAGGCGCATGCGGCCGGTGTGGCAGGGGTTGCTGGAGGTCGCCGACGGCTTGCCTTTGGCAGGCATGTGGGCGGCGCACACTCCCGAGCTGATGGCGCGACGTGCCGTCGGGGAGCAGGGGTGGTTCCGCGAGGGACCACCATGGGATATCCAGGCGCCCAACGAGGCGGCGCAGATGGGCCTTCCGCTAACCAGCAGCCGCGAGGATGCCTGCGGCGCGCTGCTGGCGGGCCGCATCGCCGAGGCGCTGGACGATGCGACCCTGCGCGAGCTGCTGGCCGGCGGCGTGATCTTGGACGCCGAGGCGCTGGATGTCCTCTGGGCGCGCGGGTTGGGCGAGCTGACCGGCGCGCGCCTGGCCGGCACCATGGCGCCCACCATGGAACGGCTAACGCGCCACGCCCTGAACGGCGAGGACGGCGGCGATGGCCGTCGCGCGGGCGACTGGGATCGGGGCTGGCGCCTAGAGCCGCTGCTCGGCGCCGACGTGCTATCGCGGCTGGAGACCTTTGACGGCGTCGATGGCGGCCCCTGCCTGACGGCATACGAGAACCGCTGGGGCGGCCGGGTGGTGGCCATGGGCTATGCCCCCTGGAACGGCCTGGGGCGCGGCGCCAAGCGACGCCAGTTGCTGCGCCTGGCCGACTGGGTCAGCCGGGGCAAGCTGCCGGTAACCATCGCCACGACCTCGCGCGTCATGCCACTGGTGCGGCGGGCTCCCGATGGGAGCCGCATCGCCGTGGTGCTGATGAACCTGATGCTGGACGACACGCCCGCGCTGCAGGTGATGTTGCGGACCACCTGCCAGGCCGTGTCTTTGCTGACGCCCGCCGGCCCGCAGCCGCTCGACGTCACGCCGATGGACGGAAGCCTGCTGGTGCGGGTGCCGCCCATGCGAGCCTGGGATGCGGCGGTGCTGGTGGGCGCGTAGGGCACAGGATGGGAAAAGGCACGGGGGAGACGGACACTGTCTCCCCCGTGTTGCGATTCGCCCGTCCGTGGCGCTACACGCGGCTGGAGGCGATGGCCAGCTCGGCCGCATTCACCAGTTGGTAGGAGACCGGCGACGCCGTCAAGGCGGGATGGGTGCCCACCTGGAAGGTGGCGATGTCGTCGGCGGTCATCCGGTTGTGGATGCAGCCGGCGATCGCGTTGATCAGCTCGCCACCGCTCTTGGCACCACTGACCTGACCGCCCAAGAGAACCCCCGTACCCGCCTCGAACACCAGCTTGACCTTCATGGGCGCCCCACCCGGCATGATGCTCGGATGACGGTTGATCGCCTCGGCGGTGCCGACCATCAGTCGGAAGCCCTTTTCCTTGGCCATGGTCTCCGTCAGGCCGGCCGCGCAAAAGGCGGTATTACCCAAGACAGTAGAGTAAACGCCAATCACGCCGCTGTTGGCACGGTGGAGCTGAAACAGGTTAGCGCCGGCGATGCGCGCCTCCATCGTGGCAATCGAGGCCAGCTTGAGCTGGCTGGGACGGCCATCGTAGAAGGAAACCTTCTCAGCGCAGTCACCGCACGCAAAGATATCGGGATCGCTGGTCTGCATATAGCGGTTGACCTCGATCGCCCGCGTAGGACCGATCTCCAGGCCGGCGTCGACCGCTAGCTCAGTGTTGGCCTTGGCACCGATGCCCAGAATCACCATATCCGCGGGAATACTCTGCCCATCGGACAGGCGCGCCCCGGTGACCCGGCCATCACCCTCCAGTTGCTCGAGGCGCTGGGAGACGTAGAGCTCGATCCCCTGCGCGCGGAGCACCTCCTCGGCCTTGATGGAGAACTCTTCGTCATAGGTAAGCTGGAGGCAGTGTCGTAGCATCTCCACTATGCGAACCTTGGCGTCGTGCTTGCGAACGCATTCCTCGGCGATCTCGACGCCGATAAAGCCGCAGCCCACGATCAAGATGTCGCGGGCGTCCTGCATGGTCAAGACCATGTCCTCGAGGTAAGACTCGGACTTTTGGATGGCGTACACACCCTCCTGCTGGACGCCAGGGATCGGCGGGACCACCGGCAAAGAGCCCGTCGCCAAGATGAGCCGCGTATAGGCGACCTGCTCGCCACCAGCGCACGTCACCACCTTGCGCTCGCGATCAATAGCGGTAGCCTTGTCTACCAAGAGATCAATCCGGTTGCCACCGAGGACGGCATCGGGCATCAGGTTCTGGTCACAGCTTCCCAGCTCGCCGAACACGTAAGGAATGCCGCAGGGGATCACCGCATGCTCCTCGGACCGGATCACCAAGATGGAGACGTCGGCATAGTGCCGCCGACACGTGAGCGCTGCCGTCAGCCCGGCGGCGCTTCCACCGATCACAACCACATCATAGCGCTTCATGACGTGCTCCTTTGCACCACAACTCAGCATCATGCAGCGGCGCACCCGCTCCTGGGAATCATGGTAGGTGCGCGGCAACCCCTGTCAAGCATCCCAACGACGAACGGGGCGGACCATCAGGTCCGCCCCGTTCGCAGTCACCGGACACCCAGTCGGCTACTCGATATCGAATACCACCGCCAGCTGCACGCTGACGCTGTACTCGCCCGCCTCCACCGGGCCGGCTCCGCCGCCGCCCACGCCATAGGCCACATCGGTGGCCATGCGAGCGACCACACCTCCGCCCGAGGATACCTCGGCCACCTGGTTGAGGCCTACGACCGTGGCGCCAAAGCCAGCAGCGAGCTGCTCCGCCTTGGCCTGGGCGTTGGCAACGGCCAGATCCCGGGCCTGCGCCTCCATGGCAGCGGTGTCCTCGACCTCAAAGCTGATACCGCCCACGCTATTGGCGCCGGCATCCAGCGCCGCCGTGAGCACCGGCGCAACCTGGGCGATGTCTCGCAGCCGGATGCGCAACTGGTTGACCACATGGTAGCGGTACTCGCCAGTGGGCTCGCCCCGCTCGTTATAGATCTGCTCCACCCAGACATTGTACTGGACGGTCTGCAGGTCCTCGGGCGCGAGCTCATAGGCATCCAGCGCCTCGCGGACAGCATTCATGCGCGTAGCACTCGCGCTGAGAGCCTCGGCGATGTCCTGATCCATGATATCGACACCCAGCGTCACATACGCAACGTCCGGCCGGGCGGTGGCCGTGCCCAGGCCCGTCACCGAGATGGTGTGAGCCAGGGTGCTCTCGGCCCCACTGCCAACACTCGTGAGCACACTCGTCTGTGGGACGCTCGAGCCGCCCCCAGCATCGGCTGTGCTGCCCACGCAGCCCAGCATCAGTCCCATCACTACCACGATCGCCAACAACGACTTCCAGCTATTGTACCTCATCTCGACCCGCCTTCCGGGGAACGCCCCGCTTGTATATCTGTTTGGCGACGGCTCGCTTGCCGTGCCTATCATACAGGACGTCGCCGCCCTTGTTTTGGTTCCAGGGCGGCGTCGGGGGCGGGCCAACTGTCTGGGCACGGGGCGGCGAGCTAGAGGCGCACACGGCAAGCGGGAACCCGACGGTCACGGGCAGCCCGGCGAGCGCCAGCGGGTTGGCGTCCGCTGGGAGGGGGAGGCTAGTCTAGCGGACGCTTGAAATAGTGCCACGGCCCCCAGGCGCACACCAGCTCCCAGCCCTGCCGGCCATACTCGTTGAGGGCGCGGGTTGTGGCTTCTCCCAGCCCCCAGATCGCGACGCACTTGTACTCCCACTCCATGATCAGCCTCCTTTTTGCCGGTGCCACGCGTTGGCGCCCCATCCAGCGCCAACGCCAGCACCTCACCACGATGCCTAGTATACCCACTACGCCCGGCGCGATCACAGCGTTGCGCGCCTTGGGGCCGCGTTCTATTGGTGTGGATGCCGCAGTTCCGTAAAATCACCCACACGATTTGCGCGACATTGCCCATGCGCGAACGGGGCGTGGGGCCTATACTGTCTAGCGTAAGAGTCGGGCTGGTCAGATTCGACGACCCTGAACAGCCTTGACGGCTCCACAATGATGTGTGAGCAACTCTCTCTCCTCCTTGGTTAGCGAGCCCGGTGCACCGCATTCGGCGGCGGTGCATCGGGCTCGCTGCGTCTGCCTGGGTCGTTGACGCCCACACCCCGACCGGTACAATCAGTTCTGTTGATCCGGCTACAGTCGCAGGAACCTCCAAGGAGTGGTGCCGTGCGGATCCTGGTTGGAGCCATCGGGCACGAATCGAACACCTTTACGCCGTTCCTAACGACCCGCGATGATTTCCACATTCGTCACGGGCAGGAGATCCTGGTCACGGGGCGGCGCAGCTCGCTGGATGGCATTGTCGACACGCTACGCACCCACGCGGTAGAGCTCGTGCCAACCATCGCCGCCCATGCCATGCCAGGCGGCGTGGTGGCGCGCGACGCCTACGAGGGCTTCAAGCAGGCCATGCTGGAGCAAGCCCACGATATCGATGCCGTCTGCCTCTACCTGCACGGCGCCATGCGCGCCGAGGGGCTGGACTATGCCGAGAACGACCTGCTGCGGGATCTGCGCGACCAGGTAGGCCCGCGGGTGCCCATCAGCCTCGCGTTGGACATGCACGCCAACATCGTGCCCGAAATGGTGGCCAACGTGGACGCCCTGGTGGCTTACCACACCGCACCCCATACCGACGCCTACGAGACCGGCGTTCGCGCGGCCGAGATGCTGTTGCAGATCCTGGAGCGCGGTGTCCGCACGCGGATCGGGTTCGCCAAAGTGCCTTTTTTGCTGCCCGGCGAAATGGCTCAGACCGACCTGGAGCCGATGGCCGGCATGATGCGGCTGGCCGCCGAGATCGAAGCCCAGCCTGGCGTACTCTCTACCTCGTTGGCCAACGGCCACTGCTGGGCAGATCTGCCCGACGTGGGCGTGGCCGCCGTGGTGGTCACCGAGGGCGACGCTGCGCTGGCCCAGCGCGAGGCCGACCGATTGGCCAGCGTCTTTTGGGCGCGACGTGCCGAGTTCGGCTACTCGGCCGAGGCCTATCCCGTGGCCGAGGCGGTTCGGGCAGCCATGGGCGCGTCCGAACGCCCCGTCTACCTCTCCGACTCGGGCGACAACCCCGGCGCCGGCGGCACTACCGACGTCCCGGTGCTGCTGGAGGAGCTGCTGGCCCAGGGGGCCGAGGACGTGCTGATCGCCTCTATCTGGGACAGGGCCGCCGTCGAGGCGTGCCAGGCCACTGGCATCGGCCGGCCTGTCTCCCTCACCGTCGGCGGCAAGCTGGACACGCAGCATGGCTCGCCGCTGGAGGTGCGGGGCATGGTCCCGCGACTCTGGGACGAGACGCCCGACCCCGTCGGCGGACGGGGCCCGCTGGCCCTCCTGCGGGTGCAGGGCGTCGACGTGATCCTGTCCTCCAGCCGGCTCAGCTTTGTGGACCCCGCCCAACTAGCGGCGCTGGAGCTGGACCCCGGCGCCTATCGGATCATCGTGCTCAAGCGCGGCTACCTGACGGCCCCGTTCCAAGCGATCAGCCCTCGCTCGATCCTGGCGCTGACGCCCGGCGCCACCAACTGCGACCTGACCAAGATGACGTTCCAGCGCGTCCAGCGACCGATCTATCCGCTAGATCCCGACATGACCTGGGCGCCCGCGTCGTAGCGCCCGCCCGTCGCACCGCTCACAGGAGGCAAGAGCCAGCATGGCAACCACCCACAACTTACCGCTCATCGTCGGCTCCCAGTACTATCGCGCACCCACGCCGGCCCGCAGCGAGTGGCGGCGCGACTTAGAGCTGTTCGCCGCCAAGGGACTCAACACGATCAAGATCTGGGCCCAGTGGCGTTGGAACAACCCGGCGCCCGGCCGGTACGTCTTCGATGACCTGGCCGAGATCCTGGACATTGCCCAGGACGTGGGCATCGGGGTGATCATCAACACCATCACCGACGTGGCGCCCGCCTGGGTGGACCATACCTGGCCTGATTGTCGCATGATCACGCTGGACGGCCGGCAGGTGGGGCCCCAATCCAACGGCCCACGTCAGATCGGCGGCGCGCCCAGCCCTTGCTTTCACCACCCGGGCGCCATGGAGGCGTCGTACGCCTTTACGCGGGCCTGCGTCCGCGCCCTCAAGGACGCCCCCGCCCTACTGCTATGGGACGTGTGGAACGAGCCCGAGCTGACTGAAGCGATCGTCCGCGAACCTCGGCTGGAGAACCTGGTCTGCTACTGCAATCACTCGCGCGATGCGTTCATCGGCTGGCTGCGCCGACGTTATGACGACTCGCTGGACGCCCTCAACCGGGCCTGGGCGCGCAACTATCAGCATTGGGGCGAGATCGAGCTGCCGCGCGATCCGGCCACGTTTCGCGACATGATCGACTGGCGGATGTTCTTTGTGGATACGGTCACCCAGGAGCTGGCCACGCGGGTGCAGCTGGTGCGCGAGCTCGACCGCGACCATCCCGTGATGACGCACACGGTCCCCCTGCCCATATTCAACCTGATGACCTGCGCCTCGGACGATTTCGCGTTAGCGCCACACTGCGACCTGTTCGGCAACAGCGCTGGCTCTAGCCCCAACGCGGCTGACCTGCTGGCCTCGGCGGCAGGGGACAAGCTGGTGATCAACGCCGAGATCCACGCCGTGGGCGGCAGCACATTCCAGCAGGCGCAGCCACTCAGCGACGACGCCACCGATACCTACCTGCTCACACAGCTCGCCCACGAGATCAAGGGGTTTGTGTTCTGGCAGTTTCGGCCCGAGCTGCTGGGCAACGAGGCGCCCAACTGGGGCTTGACCGACCGAGAGGGCCAGACCACCCCATGGCTGGAGCGCGTGGCGGCCATCAACGTCCAGCTTCAGGCTCGCAAGGAGCTGATCCTAGCGGCGCGGAACCGGCCCGCCGATGTCGGCATCCTGCTGGACCCCGAGAACGAGGTCTTTTGGTGGTGCATTACGCGGGATACCGCCTTTTACAGCCACGCCATCCAAGCTACCTATGACGCCCTGTATGTGGCCAACTATCGCGTGCGTTTTGTGCACCCGACCACCCTCGCCCAGGCGGGCGATCTGCCGGTCCTCTATTGCCCAGCGCCCTACTGGCTGCAGGACGCCACCCTGAAGGGACTGGCCGCTTATGTGCGCGCCGGCGGGCGGCTCATCGCCGAGCCCTACCTGGCTGGATGGGACGCCGCCACCGGCTTGCACGCCCAGCGCGTGCCTGGTCAAGGCTGGGACGAGATTGCGGGCGTCCGCCAGGGGCTGGTGCTGCAGGATCGCGGGGCCGGGTTCAACGCGTACGCCAGCCCCACCCGTGGGGGCGGCCAGGCCCAGGCCGGCGCGATGGCGCATCACCTGTCGCTGACCTGGGATGGCACCCGCCAGCAGGCCGCGGCGTACCACCAGATCGTCGAGCTGTGCCCCAGCGGCGCCGACGCCGTGGGGGAGGTACACAGCGGCTGGCCGGCCCTGACGCGGCATCGCTACGGCCAAGGCGAGGTGATCTGCCTGGCGAGCTATCTCTCTGGTGCAGCTGCGGGGCCGACGCAAGGCGGCGGCGATGCCGGCGCGGCCGCGCTGATCGCGGCGCTATGCCACACACCCCACGCCGACCACCGTCCTCGATCCGAGGGCGGACGGGTACGAGTGGACCACCTCAAGGCGCCCCAGGGCTCGCTGGTCATCGCCCAATCATTGGCCGAGGTGGCCGTGAACGAGACGCTGCATCTCCCGGGCGTATCTCGTGGCGCGTTGGTCGATATCATGACCGGCGAACGCTTTGCGCTGGCTGTGGGCGCCGCCACGGTGCCGTTCCGACCACATCAGGTACGAGCGTTTGACATTGCCTAGGCCGCCCACAGGAGAGGACACCATGAGCGATCATCACGGCCTGTCCGAGCGCCTGGCCACGCCCTTCAAGGCGCCGAGCCTGGTTCTGCGGCCGAGCTACCAGCCGGGCCAGTACGACAGCCACGCTATCGATGTGCCGTTTCTGTTCCGGCACGACGAGCGCACGTTCATGCTGCATGTAGGCTATGACGGCATCGGTTACCGTACGGGGTTGGCGGTGTCGGACGACATGCGCCGCTGGGACAAACTGGGCCTGATCGTGGACCGCGGGCCGGCGGGGTCGCCCACCGAGTTCAACGCGGCCATGACCTGGATCGTGCGCGACAACACCCTCGACGGCCCCAGCACGCTCACCCAGGTGCAAGGCCGCTTCCTGGGCACCTATCACTGCTATCCGCGGCCGGGCTACGAGGCTGGTCCGGCGTCCATCGGCCTGTGTTGGTCGGAGGATCTGCTCGAGTGGGAGCTAGAGCCGCCCTTTTTCCACGCCAACGACGGCGCCGATTGGGAGCGCGGCGGCCTCTACAAGAGCTGCATGGTCCAGCACGAGGGCGCCTTTTACATATTCTACAACGCCAAGAATCGCGATCCTGGCCCCTGGTACGAGCAGACGGGCGTGGCCATCTCGACCGACCTGCGGCGCTGGGAGCGGTACGGGGGCAACCCGGTGCTGCCCGTGGGCCCAGAGGGCACCTGGGACGACATCTTTGCCAGCGACCCCTGCGTGCTACGCTGGGGCGATATCTGGGTGATGTTCTACTATGGGCTGTGCAGCCGCGGGGGCGCCCGCGATGGCCTGGCCTGGTCGGACGATCTGTTGCATTGGCACAAGCTGCCGGATCCGATCCTGGACGTGGGCCCCGAGGGGAGCTATGACGCGCGCTATGCCCACAAGCCGGCCATTCTGATGCTGGATGGGGTGCTCTACCATGCCTACTGCGGCGTCAAGGCGTCCGACTTCCCGCGGCAGCAGGGGATCGCGTATGACGAGGAGCGTGGCATCGCCATAGCGGCCAGCCGCCCCTGGCGATAGGAACATGGTGCGCACCATTCATCTGGGCTCTGATGGGGCTGGCAAGGCAAACAAGGGCGCGCACGATGCGCGCCCTTGGCCGAAGCAGCCGCAAGCTCAGCGCACGATCAGCGGCAGATACAGATACTTGCGGTAGCTATTGGTCAGGGTGACATGACGGTTCACGCCGCCCGAGACCGTCACCTGCATCCCATTGCCTCCCACGTACCAGCCATCGGGCGGATCTAGCTCGGCCACGGTATAGGTGCCCGGCGCCAGGCCGCTCCAGGCCACCTCGCCGCCGGTGTAGCCAACCGTCTTGACGCTACCCGTGGGATGGGACGGGCCAGTGATAGCGATGGTGAAAACTCGCGTCGGATCCGGGAGCGTTCCGGTCCAGTCCACCAGTTTGGTGACCGTCAACGAGCCGGGCTGGTAAACGTTGGTGATGGTAGCGGTCGCGCTGACGCCGCCGGACACCGTCACCTGCGCCCCGCGGCCGGTTGCCTGCCAGGCCACACCGGGATCGACCTCGTCGACCGTGTAGGCTCCCGGCTCCAGATGAGACCAGGTTACCGAGCCTCCGTTCGCGCCCACTGACTTTATGTCACCTGTGGGGCACGACGGCCCCGTGATGGTCAGCGAAAAGCCCCCACCGGGCTGCGGCGGAATACCGCTCCAGTTCACAACCTTGGACAGGGTCAAGCTGCCGGGCTGATAGGTGTTTGTGATACGGGCCGTGGCGGTAATGCCGTCGCTGATGACCACCTGCGCGCCGCTGCCCTGCACGTCCCAGGCCACGCCCGGGTTCACCTCGCTGACCGTATAGGTGCCGGCCGCCAAACTGGGCCAGGCCACCGTCCCACCCAGGTGCCCCACCGTCTGCGTGTTGCCGCTCGGATACGACGGACCGGTGATCCGCAAGGCAAAGGTCTGGGAGGGGATCGGCGTGATGCCGCTCCAGTCGACGGCCTTGGTGAGCACCAAGCCGCCGGGCCGGAAGGTGTTGGTGATGGTGGCGGTCGCGTCGACCCCACCAGAGATGGTGACCTGTGGATCCGAGATAGCCACGCCCCACCCGATCCCGGGATCGACCTCGTCAAGCGTATAGATCCCAGGTACCAGGTTCGTCCATGTGAGCGTACCCCCCGTGTGGCCCACGGTCCGCGAATCGCCGCCGGGATGCGAAGGGCCCGTCAGCGTCACGGTAAAGAGCTGACTGACATCCGGCGACATGGCGCTCCAGTCCACCACCTTGGTGACGGCCAGGTCACTGGGGCTGGCATCCAGGCAGGCGACAAACGTATCCCAACTGGCGGCAAAGGTGGTATCGATGGCGCCAGGGGTGGTTAACAGGTCGTCCGAGTCGGTCTGGCCGGCCAGGTATACGCGGCCGGCGGTATCGCGTGCAATGCCGGTGCCCTGATCCAGCGAGGACCCGCCGAAAAAGGAGCTATAGGCTAGGTCCGCCCCATCTGGGCTGAGGACGACGAGGACGGCATCGCTAGCGCCATGGTGGGCCGTCGCGTAGGCACCGGTGGTGGTTGGGAAGGAAGCCCCGGTCGTCTCCATGCTCGTGCAGGCGATGTAAGCGCGGCCGGCGTCATCCAGCACCAGATCCTGCCCCCAGTCGTCTGCGTGGCCGCCCAGCAGCGCACCATAGTGCAGCCCGGTCCCATCGGGGAT
Organism: Chloroflexota bacterium; assembly: GCA_036803245.1. Classification (GTDB taxonomy): domain Bacteria; phylum Chloroflexota; class Anaerolineae; order UBA1429; family UBA1429; genus DAIRUQ01. Next base: position 26,721 of record DAIRUQ010000031.1, read on the forward strand.
GAGTGCAGCCACAAAGAGATCGCGGCCGCCGCTGTGGGCGGTGTTGTAGGCCCCAGGCGTGGTCGGGAAGGGGTCATCCTCGTCGCCGGCCGTCGCGCCGGTGACATAGGCCCTGCCAACGCGATCCACAGCGATGGCGTTGGGCTCATCCGCATCGCCGCCGCCCAGCAACGTCGCATACACCAATCCCGATCCAGCCGGATTGAGGACGGCGACAAAAGCGTCGCTCTCGCCAGCCAACGTCGTTTGATAGGCGCCCGGCGTCGTCGGCATATCGGCGGATGTGGTCCCACCGGCCACAAAGGCGCGACCCGCACCATCCACGGCCACAGCTCGCGCGTGGTCCTCGAGCGTGCCGCCGAGAAGCGTGCTATAGACCAGGTCGCTCCCGGTGGCATTCAGGACCGTGACAAAGGCATCGGCCACGCCAGCCGGGCCGCCCAGCTCCTCCTGGTAGGCGCCAGCGGTGGTGGGATAGTTGGGCGAACGCGTAAGCCCAACCAGATAGGCCTGACCGGCTGCCCCCAGCGCGATGCCGTGGCCATAGTCACCGTTGCCACCGCCAAGAAGCGTGCTGTAGACTAGAGCGGTCCCGGCAGGGTTCAGCACGCTGACAAAGGCATCCTTGTTGCCGCCATGGACCTCCTGGAAGGCGCCGGCGGTGGTGGGATAGTCGGGAGAGGTCGTGTAGCCGGTGATATAGGTCCGCCCATCGTCGTCGATGGCGATATCCAGGCCATGGTCGCCCTCGTCATCGCCGCCGCCCCCATCGACGCCGCCGATCAGGGCATGGTAGACCAGCGTGGTCCCGTCAGCCGACAACTTGCTGATGAACGCATCAAAGCCCCCGGCATGGGAAGCGTCGAACGCGCCGGGGGTGGCCGGAAAACTGGGCGACCACACCTCGCCGGTGAGATAGGCCTGCCCGCTGGCATCCACCGCGATGGCGCGCGGCGTGTCGATATCGGTGCCCCCGAGGTAGGTGCTATAGTAGAGGTCACCCGCCTCGGCCAGGACTGCGTCCCCCGAGACATGAGCCAGCGGCGCAGCAAAGGGAGCCACCACGACCTCGCCGACGAGGCGGGGCTGACCCGATGGTGGGGACACTGGCAGGAGGTCGGCATCCAGAACCTGCAGCCATGGCAACGCCACGGATCGCTCGCCCACGTGGGCCAGCAGGGCGCCTCTTTCGGCCAGGCTCAACGCATCGGCGCCCTCCACACGGAGCTGCACCGCCTCTAGCGCGTGGGCCCGCTGCTGGGCATCGCCGGTAGCCACGAGTGACCAAGACCAGCCGTCCGCGCTTGCACTGATCAACAGGTCGACGCCGGGATACAGCTCGGCGTAACGTACCGCCCCCCAGGCGGGCACGTCCTCCCGCCAGCGCTCGGGGTCATCGCCAAGAAAGAAAGCGTACCGGGTGGCCACGCGACCCAGCGGCTCCAGGCGAGCTGTGGGGCTGGCCCCCTCAAAGCTGAGGCGCAAATGAACGCCGCCAGATGGCGCGTCAGCCGACGCGCGGTTGGCATCGGCCGCCCGGGGATCGGGCTCCATGGCGGTGAACCAGACGGAGTCGTCGGTGAGCCAGAGCGTGCCGCCGCCCCCACAGGCTCGGAAGCGCACGTCCGCGGCGAACTGACCCACGTTCTCCACCAGAGCGAACGAGGCGCCTGCAGAGCCCAGCGCGCGGGCTGTCGCCGGCTCGGCGATGGGGCCAGCAACCGAAAGCGCTGGCTGGGCCAAGGCGCCGCCGTCCGTGGCGCAGATCAGGCAGAGAACGAGGACGACGACCAACCAGCGACTCAACCGACCAGCCATGGCGACCCCCTCAAAAACACTCGACTCCTAGGTCAACGCAATCGGGCGCAGGCACGACGCCTAGCATCGACACGAGAAACGCACGGAAACGAGCGAGCCGGCCGCCGGGGGAGCGAGCTGGGCCAGCTACCTGTTACGATTATACCGCGAGCCGCCCGGACGCCAAGCGGCAGCGCAATGCGCGATGCAGCACGGCGTACGGCGGCCGAACCGGGTGACGTCGTCTAGGCGGTATGCTATACTCGCCTCATGTTTGGTACCGTGAGAGCACAACCATCATGATCCAGTCCGTCGACACAGACCGCGTACCCAGCGAGACGCGCCGCGCCTACCGCGAGGCGGCGTTCATCGCCTTGGCCGGCAACCTGCTCCTGGCGGGTGCCAAGGCTATAGTAGCCTGGCGCACCGGCTCGAGCGCCATCTATGCCGACGC
>DAIRUQ010000032.1:0-13286 GCA_036803245.1 Chloroflexota bacterium
TGACGGGGTGGGAGAGTAGGTCATTGCCAAGGATCTCGCTTTTGGATTCCCAGCCTCACCTGCCCTACTACCCCCGCTTGGCCGGGGGCTTTTTCATGCCCTGGCCTCGTCGGCTTTTGGTGCGTTGACAGCCATGGGCCCTTCGCCTAACCTGGGCCGCAACGGTTCACCAACGGTTCGTGGGAGGCGAGCACACCATGCCACTTACTGATGCAACCCCAGACTGTGCGCCACCGCCAGCGTGGGCGCTGCGGCAGCGGCATCTCATCGAGGTGATGGATGCGGCTGCGCCAGCCTTTGTGGCCCGCTATACGCGTCGCGATGGCAGCTTTGTCTGGCGCGAGGAATGGCCCGGCTTTGACGGGTCCGATGATGGCTACGAGAGCTATCACAACTGGCCGCTCTACTATGCGCTCGGGGGGAGCTCTTGGGTGCATGAGGCCTCGCGGTGGCTTTGGGAGGCGGTGACCCAGCAGTTCACGGCCTATGGTCAGGTATACCGCGAGTTTGACGCGAACTATGACTGGATGCACCACGGCGAAAGCTCCATCTACTTTTACTATTTCGGGCTGGCCGACCCCTCTCGGCATCGTGATCGAACGCGGACGCTGCGCTTTGCGAGGATGTACACCGGCGGGGATCCGGCCGCGCCCAACTGGGACGCTGATCGTCGGATGATGCGATCACCCATCACTGGCAGCCGTGGTCCGCGCTTTGAGAATGCCTGGGACGACTGGTCCACCCATCGGGCCGTGCTGGCGAACTATCCGGCGCCCTTTGAAGACGTCCCTGGAGTGAAGGGGCCCGTCGCCGATTGGAATGACGATCGCGTTTATGCCGAAATCCTCCGCTTACTCAACCAGCGTCAGATGCGCTGCGACGTGCCCCTGAACCTTACCTCCACCAGTCTGGTCACCCACGCTTACCTATACACCGGCGATCCGGCTTGGCGTCGCTGGGTGCTTGACTATGTGGAGGCTTGGGCGGATCGTATCAAGGACAATGGGGGCATCTGCCCAGATAACATTGGGCCGAACGGCGTCATCGGTGAGACCATGGGGGGCAAGTGGTGGGGCGGCTACTATGGTTGGCGTTGGCCCCATGGCTTTATGACGATCATCCAGCCGCTGACCATTGCGGCCATGAACGCTGTGTTGCTGACTGGTGACATGGGCTATCTTGATATCCCCCGCGGCCAGCTCGATCGTATGATGGCGATGGGTCGGGTTACGGAACGAGGTCTCGAGATCCCCAACCGGCACACCGACGAGGGTTGGGGCGACTATCGGCCCATGCGGCCCGAGTATCCGATCCAGATCTGGGCCGTGTCGCAGGCCGAGGCTGATCGGCAGCGTGTGGAGGCCATCGCTCCTGAAGGCGAGGCATGGGATCGGGTGGAGCCGGGCCGCGGCAAGGGCGATGACATTCATATTGCGCCCTGGTATCGCTATGTCACCGGACGGAACCCCGCCTATCCGGAGAGGTTGCTCGAGGCGCAGTACGCTGAGGTGGCGCGTCGCCTGCACGTGATGGCCCATGACGACGGGGACCCCGAAACGTGGGATGTGCACCACTGGCAAGAGATCAACCCCGTGCACACCGAGGCGCTGGTGCAGCTCACATGCGGGGGCCCACAGATCATCTATCATGGGGGGCTGCTGCACGTGCGGCTCCGGTACTGGGACCTAGATGAGCGGCGCCCCGGGCTGCCCGATCAGGTGGCCGCGCTGGTTTTGGGCCTTGGTGACGACTGGGTAGAGGTGACACTATCCAACACCAGCCCGCAACATCCGCGCTCGCTGCGGCTGTTGCCGGGCGCATTTGGCGAGCACCGGTTCACCCAGGCGACATCTGGGGACGTTGCCGCGCAGGTGGACGGATTGGGTATCGATCTTTGCCTGGCGCCAGCTAGCAGCATCACGCTGCGGATCGGCATGAGGCGCTATGCCGGGAACCCGAGCTATGATCTGGTCAGGTGACGGCTGGCACACAAGGAGGGATGTATCAGGATGGTGGCCTGGATTGGGCAGTTTCCGGCGGTGGTTCAGGCTATGTTTGGAGGCTTGTTCACCTGGTTCATGACCGCGGCAGGGGCAGCGCCCGTTCTGTTTGCCAGGTCGGTCAACCGCAAGGTGCTGGATACGATGCTGGGCTTTGCAGCCGGCGTCATGGTGGCGGCTAGCTTTTGGTCGCTGCTACAACCAGCCATCGAGCTGTCGCAGGGCTCGTGGGTTCCGGCGGCGATCGGCTTTCTGACGGGGGGCGCCTTCTTGAGGCTAGCAGACCGGCTGCTGCCCCATGTGCATCCCGGTCTGCCGGAAGGCGCGCCCGAGGGGTTGGCGACGGCGTGGCAGCGCAGCACCCTGCTCGTGCTGGCCATGACTCTGCACAACATTCCCGAAGGCCTAGCCGTCGGGGTCGCCTTTGGAGCCGCCGCAGCGGGCATCGAAGGCGCGGGCGTTGCTGGGGCTGTGGCATTGGCCATCGGCATCGGCATCCAGAATTTCCCCGAGGGAATGGGCGTGGCCATGCCCTTGCGGCGGGAGGGCGTATCTCGATGGAAGGCCTTTAACTGGGGTCAGTTCTCGGGCATGGTGGAGCTGTTCGCTTCGTTGCTGGGGGCCTGGTTCGTGCTTTCCATGCAGGCAGTGTTGCCCTATGCGCTCGCCTTTGCGGCCGGCGCCATGATCTTTGTCGTCGTGGAGGAACTGGTCCCCGAAGCCCAAGTAGAGGGGAACGCTCACCTGGCCACGCTCGGCACCATGGTGGGGTTTGCCGTGATGATGACGTTGGATGTGGCCTTGGGGTAGAGCGGCCGGTTGGCCGGAACGGGGGGCGAGGCACTGTCTCGCCCCCCGTTGCTTGTCTTGGCGGCGTGAAGTCAGCGCACGCTAGGAACGCGCAGCGACAGGACCAAGGCGGCAAGGCCAAAGACAAGGGCAAGAACAAAGGCCGTCGGGTACGAAAAGGCCGAGACGATCCAGCCGCCGAGCGGGTAGGCCAGCATGGAGGCGGCCCCGAGCGTGTTGCTGACCCCAATGTAGAGAGGGCGGCGAGTCTCGTCGGCATACTCCAGGATCCAGTTATAGTACGGCCATCCCGCGGATCCGTTGACCAGGCCGAGGAAAAAGAACAGGCCCAGATAGGCATAGAGCAGCCCCGAGCCCAGAGCGCTCGCGCTGGCGGTAATGCCCAGGGCCAGCGCAGGAACGAAACAGGAGGCCAGTACGACCACGCGCATATGCACCAGCGGGCCGGCGCGATCCTGTAGCAGGCTCATGGCCAGCCCAGCCGCCAGCGTTCCTGCCACCTGTGCCGAGACGAATAGCCCGGTGGCACTCAGCGGCAGACCGAGGATGCGTGTGGCATGTAGCACGTAGAATGCGCTAGCGAGGGCCACGAATCCAGCCAGAATGCGCACCATCTGCATGGCAAGAAAGGGGCGATCGTTGGCGATGAGGCGGGGCAGCTCGCGCAGGATCTCGCGTGTCGATGGCTGATCGCCGCGAGGCACGGTGTCTGATACAGGCTCTTTGATGCAGGCCAGCGCCACGGCCGACAGCAGGAACATGATCGAGGCGGCCATATAGAGCACCGCAAAGTTGCCAGGAAAGGCGATGGCGCTCTCCTCACTGAGGAGGTAACTGACAGCGCCTCCTGCGGCGATGCCCCCCAGCCCACCAGCCACCTGCGAGAGCCCGACCACCCGTCCTCGCCGTCTGGGCGGGATCAGTTTGCCCAGTAGCGCGAACCAGGGCACGCTCACCACCGCATCGCCCGTAAAAAAGATCGCGATGGTGGCTAGCATGATGGCCAGCGACAGCGTCGGGCGTGTGGTCCCCAAGCTCCAGATCACCAGGCCTGCTACAAAGTAGAGCGGCCGTGAGGCGAACGCGGCCCCCACGATCAGGGGCTTTTGCCTCGGGCGGTGGCTGATCATGCTGGCGATCAGTAGCTGTGGCAGCAGCCACGCCGCCGTGGATAGCCCGCTGGCGACACCCACCAGCATCTCGGAATCGGTCAGGGTGGCGACAAAGGCCGGGAGGACGGTGGTCGCGCTGGTGAGGCTCATGCCTATGGTGAACAAGGCGGAATCGGACGCCAGCGCCCACGCGTTCCGCGTATAGTGCTCCAACGGACTGGCCGTTGTGGCCAGATTCTCCTGTGATGTGACAGCGGCCTCCATGCGCGGGTGCTCCTCCACTGCCGACGCTAGCAAATGGTGACTCTAGTTCGGCGAGGCACTTTGGTCAAATGGGCTTGGTGATGCGGCGGGGTGGGCGGACACCGAGCTCATGACACGGCATCCACCGCCAGATTGAGGCGGGCAGCCAGCGACGTGCGCCGGCGGGTGGAGCGATCTTGCTGAATGGCGATCCGTAGCGCCTTTTCCTGGGTGATCAACACCGCTAGACGCTCGGCTCGCGAGAGGGCCGTGTATAGAATGTTGCGCTCGAGCATCACAAAGTGGTTCGTCAGCATGATCACCACCACGGCCGGCCACTGAGAGCCTTGAGCCGAGTGGACGGTCATGGCCCAAGCATGAACCAGCTCGTCGAGCTCGTCCCAGTTGTACGGTACATGGCGACCATCGTAGGAGACCGTCAGGGTACGGCTGGTCGCATCAACGCCGGCGATATGCCCAAGATCCCCGTTGAGCACGCCCTTGCGATAGTTGTTGCGTGTTTGCCGCACCTTGTCGCCGACGCGGAGGCAGGTTGGCGCGTCGGGGGTGCGGGCGCGGCCCGGGAGGGGCACCTCCGCCTTGCCTCTGGCCGGCGGGTTCAGGGTCTCCTGGAGCGCCCTATTGATGGCTTGCACCCCGGCAGCGCCCCCATGCATAGGGGCCAATACCTGAACCTCGCTGGGAGGGATGTCTAGGTAGTCGGGGAGACGGCGTGAGGCCAGCTCTACCGCCAGCTCGCGCGCCTGCTCTGGGGTCTCACGAGACATCTCGAAATAGTCCGACTCGGAGGCCTCTGGCCGCAGGGGGCGGACGCCCTGGCGCACGCGCTGGCAGTTGGCAGCAATCAGGCTGTGTGAGCCGGCCTCCTGACGAAAGAGCTGGGTCAGACGGACGACGAATGTTCCCGGCACGCCGCCCTCGGCTGCCTCGATCAGGTCTTGCAGCACTGACCCGGGGCCGACGGGGGGAAGCTGGTCTACATCGCCAACGAGTACGATCTGGGTGTGGCCGCCCACACGAGCCATGATCTGGTCCCACAACCAGGTGTCGATCATGGACGCCTCGTCAATGACCAGGATCTCCTCCTTGACGCGACTGGCACCATGCCCCGGCATGCCGATGCCTAGGTGTCGATGGACGGTGGCGGCGTCTCGCTGGGTAGAGGAGGCGAGCTGCTTGCTGGCCCGCCCGGTGGTGGCGCACAGGGCATAAGAGCGCCCTACCGCCTCGAGGGCGCGGATCATCGACCGGATGGTGGTGGTCTTGCCCGAGCCGGGCCCGCCCGTCAGGATCACCAGGCGCCTGCCTCGGAGAACCCCCACGATCGCGCTCAACTGCTCCTCGGTAAGCGGCCCCTCGCTCTGTCGTTGGGCCAGCCCCAGGGCCTGATCCGCCTCTAGGCCTAGCACGGGCGTCGTCAGTAGAACGGCCAGTCGTCTGGCGGAGCGACTCTCGGCCTCCAGCATGGGAGGTAGATAGAGGCGTGGATGCGAATCCCCCGGAAGGGTCCCATCGGCGATGCGGGCCTCGCGCAGCAGGGTCTCTCGTTGGGAACCTACTTGCTCTGCCGGAAGCCCCAGCAACTCTGCTGTCGCCTCGTCCAGCGCGGTTGGCGCGGTCCACAGGTGCCCCTCGTTGAGGGCTTGCTTGACCACATGCAGGATGGCGGCCTGAATGCGTTCCGGCGCGCTCTCGGCCAGGCCCAGTTGGCGGGCAATGCGGTCACAGGTGCGAAACCCGTAACCCCGGAGGTCCTCGGCCAAGCGATAGGGATTGGTGCGGACCACCTCCCACGCGTCGTTGCCGTAGCGGCGGTAGATGCGCTGGGCCTGGTTGGGAGTCAGCTGGGCGACGCCCTGCAGGTTCACCATCAGCTGATGGGTGCCTTGGTGCTCCGCCCAGCTCTCACGGATTGCTTGGGCTCGCTTGGGGCCGATGCCGGGGACGTCCTCGAGATGGGGCCCCCCGTTCTGAAGCTCGTCCAACGTCGCGGTACCAAAGTGCTCCACCAGCGCCTTGGCATAGTGAGGGCCGAGGCCCTTGATGCTGGCGCCCCCTAGGTAGCGTTCGATGGACGTCAGGCTCTGGGGCATCTCGGGGAGGGCGCTCTCGATGCGGACCTGTGCGCCATGCTTGGCGTCCTGCGTCCAGCGACCGCGGATGCGATAGCAGGCGCCCTCGCGAGGAGCTTCCAGGTTGCCCACCACCACAAAACTGCTACTGGAGGGCTTGTCCGCCGGCACCACGTGGGCCACAGCCCATCCCGTCTCGGGATTGGAGAAGGTGACATGACGCACCGAAAAGACGCCCTCGACGAGGTCGCTCTCGGATGCTTTGGCGGATCGTCTGTCGGCTACCATCTACGCTGGGTCTCCTGCTGGTATGCTCTGTCATCGCGGGGGCGTGCCCGCGCCTAGTTCGCTGCCGCCGGCACGACGATGGTGCAGCCGTCCTCCAGTGCGTTCACGCTTACCCAGACGCCCTCGTGGCCGGTCTCGACCGTGATCTCGGCCCCATCGCAGGTGATGGCCTCATAAGGCACATGGTCACGCAGCAGCAAACGGACGCCATGGAGCGTCACGATCTCGTTGATGGAGCGCACGATCTCTCGCGCGGGCACAGCGTGGGGCGTGGTGAGATTCACCAGATGGACATAGCGGGTGCCCTGCTGGTCCTTTTCCATGTGGATCTCGACGCTCTTGGGTGCCTCGAGACGGTAGCGCTGCTCGAGATCCAGGCGGCGGAACAGCTCCTCGAGCAGGTGCGCCATGCGAAAGTACCCGTACCGATACGAGGCCTTGCCCAAGGTGGCGGCCAGGTACCAGGCCTCGCCCTGGCCATAGCGGTGACTGGTCAGCGCGGGATGCTCGGTGTGCGCTCCTGGCACCAGGTCGATGCCGGTGCCCTCGTTGGGATAGTCGGGATCAGGCGCAATGAGATGCTGGAGCACATCGGCGGCCGTGGCTTGGACGATCATCGCCTCGGATGGGCAGGGGCAAGGTTCGCCTTTGTCTTCGAGGTAGCAGGTGGGCCAGTGGAAACGGCCCTGGTATGCCACGCCCAGAAGCTCTGCTAGCGCCAACTCCTCGCGGCGACGTCCCCCCCCATCGCACAGGCTGGTCTCGGCCGTGGCCAGGAGCTTGCCGCCCTGTTGCACATAGGCGGTCACCAAGTCGGCCAGCTCATCGCCCAAGCAGGCGACGTTGGGCAGGATCAGCAGTTCGTAGGGCGCTAGGTCGTCGATGGTGGTGATCTGGGAATCGATCAGCACATCAAAGATGCGGTGCCCCTCCAGCAGGGCTCGGGCGTAACCCAGGAACTCGTAGCGATAGGCCCGCGAGTCCTCGCCGGGCTCATAGTAGCCCCAGGTGTCCTCAGACCAGAGCAACGCCACCTGCTTGACTGTCTCCCGGGCCGGCCCCTCTGTCTGGGCAGCATACTGGGAGAACAGGTCGCGGATGTAGGCGATGGCGCGTGGGCTGGTGCTGGTGGTGGGGTAGGGGCCCTGACCACACGAGCCCAACGTGGGGCGTCCGTTGCTACGCACGGAGGCGGCGTGCATGGCATATTCGGGAGCGGCGAGCGTGGCATGGGAGAAACCCGGATGCTGCCCCGTCACCAAAAAGAGGGCCGGCTTGGGCACGGAGCGGACCCACTTGGCGGTGATGGTGCTGCTGTGCACATCGGCGTACTGGGGACACAGTCGCAGCCAGGCCTCGGTCACGTAGCTATCGATGTGCGGCCACCATTGCGAACTCACCGCGATGAGCGGATCCATATAGATGGGGCAAAAGCTATTCGGGGCCAAGGCCTTCCCGTGGGCATGCGCGATCTCGGCCAGTTGAGCGATCAGCGAGGCTGAAGTCTGTTGTCGCCACGCCAGATACTCGTCCCAGTGGTCGCATACGGCCTGGTACGTGACGGGTTCGTCGCCCACGATGCGCTGGAGGGTTTCCTGGCAGTACGGGCAGACGCAGATGCCGGGGTTAAAGAACATGTCTAGATGGAGCGCATCCACCGGATAGCGGGATGCGACCTCGGTCGCGATGCGGAGAATCTCTTCGCGGCGAGGCGAGTTGATGCATGGGAGGAACCAGTCACCATACTCGACGGCATAGACGGGACCCTTGTCCTGCTGGGCGTACATGGGGATCTCGACCAGATCCTCGGTGGGGCGGGAGACGGCGTTGCTGCTGTTGAGCTTGTGCCAGCGCCATTCGGGGTGGCGCGAGTCCAGCCAGTTCATGTACGCTATGATGTGCTTGCCATGGGCCCGCAGTCCATCCACCACCTCGGCAAGATAGTCGTGCTCTCCTAGGGGGGCGTACTTGGGCAGAAAGTCGCTGTCATAGTAAGCTAGCCCCCACTGGTTGGTGGCATAGATGGCATACAGGTCAGCGTTCATCTGCAGCAGGTCGTCCAACACCGCTTCGGGCGCATAGCGCTTGAACCCGCGGGTATAATAGTTCTCGCAGTACTGGTCGTACCACATGATGGTGCGGCACTCGGCAAAGAACGCTCCTAGTTTGCTGGATGGCATGGTCTCACTCCATTGGCTATCCGCACGCACAGGTACGGGCATTGTAGGGTCGTTGCCAGGGGCGTCAAGGGTCGCTCGGCGGCGGTTGAGGGAGAAGGGCAAGGCTGGTAGAATCGGCTCCGCGAGTGCTCGCAACCCCGCAGCAAGATGAGAGGAACACCGATGCAAGAGATCGAGCAGGTGATTCTGGGGCTACTAGCCGAGCGCAGGCTGTATGGGTACCAGCTGATCCGGGCCTTTGTCGGGCGAGACCGGCCGTGGTCTCCCGCCCCGCAGGCCGTGGTCGAGGCGCAGATCGAGGGCCTGGAGGCTAGGGATTGGGTTGCGCGTGTCGGGCGGCCGGCTGAGGGGGCCAAGCTCGAGCATTCGCTCTATGCCATCACTGCGCAGGGTATGACCGCACTCAGGGAGGCTCTGGTCAAAGCCTGGGAGGCGACTGACGAGGGCGCGGGAGGGCTGGCGTTGACGTTGGCTCTGGCGTCAGGCATGCCGGCGGAACAGCTCGACTGGGTTCTCCAGCAACGGGTGGAGCGTCTTGAGGCCGTGCGTCAGCGGACCGGGCGCATCCGAGACGAGTGGCTTGCCGCCGAGGATGCACCCAGCGGCGGGCCGCGCCTCCTTGATCGACTGGTGGAGCGGCTCGACGAGGACATTGCCTGGACCCGCGAGCTCGCCGTCACTATCCGTGAGCAGGGCGCCCAAGCCGCGCTGCCCCTGGAGCGGCGTGAGCGGTTTGCGATGCAGACGGGGCCGGCCGTGGGGGCCTTTACCTTTGTGCTACATAGCCATCTGCCCTATTGCCGGATGGCCGGGCGCTGGCCGCACGGGGAGGAGTGGATCCACGAGGCTGCCGCAGAGACCTACCTCCCACTCCTGGATGCCCTGTATGACCTCTGCGACGAGGGTGTGCCATTTCGTCTCACGATCGGGCTGACGCCGGTTCTGACCGAACAGCTTGCTGATCCGTTGGTGCGCGAGCATCTAGTCGAGTACCTAGAGGAAGAGATTCTGGCCGCCGAGGCCGATATCCCGCGCTTTGGCGAGATGGGCGAAAAGCATCTGGCCCATCTGGCCGAGTACTATCGCGACTTTTATGAGCATGTGCGCCAGGTGCTGGTGGAGCGACTGGATGGCGATATCATCGGCGCGTTTCGCCACCTTCAGGACGAGGGCTATATCGAGATCATTACCTCGGCAGCCACGCATGGCTACCTCCCGCTGCTCTCGCGGGATTCATCCATCTATGGCCAGATCAGGGCCGGCGTCGAATCGTACAAGCGGCATTTCCAGCGGGCCCCGCGCGCTATCTGGCTGCCCGAGTGTGCCTACCGACCCGCCTACGTAGATGCTGACGGCACGGTGCGTCCCGCCCTGGAAGAGTTCCTGGCCGCGCAGGGCATCACCTGCTTTTTCGTCGAGACCCATGCCGTCGAGGGCGGGAGGCCGGTTGGCAAGGCGGCCGGCGGCGTCACCATCGGGCTCTATGGCGCGGTTCAGCGGAACTATGTCCTGCCCCTCTCCGAGTACCCCACCACCGGCGGAACGACCTACGAAGCCTACTATGTGGTTGGTGGCGACAAGGGGCTGACCAATCCGCCGGTGGCAGTCATCGGACGCAATGACCGCACGGGCCAACAGGTCTGGTCGGGCGATTGGGGCTATCCGGGAGAGGCCGACTATCGTGAGTTTCACCGCAAGGACCCCCAGTCTGGCCTGCAGTATTGGCGCGTCACGGGCGCTGGCGTCGATCTGGGCGCCAAGGATCTGTACCATCCCGACTGGGCCGAGGGCAAGGTTCTGGCTCACGCCGAGCACTATGCCCAGTTAGTTGAGGATCTGATCCTAGAGAAACGGAGCGATGAGATCCCGTTTCCTCTGATCGCCTCCAACTATGATGCCGAACTTTTCGGGCACTGGTGGTTCGAGGGCGTCACCTGGCTGAGAGAGGTGCTGCGCAGGTTGGCCGGCAGCTCGGTGGTGGAGCTCACTACGGCCAGCAGCTATCTGGCAGAACACGAGCCGCAGCGCATGCTGGCCATTCCCGAGAGCTCGTGGGGCAGCGGTGGTAACCACTGGACCTGGGATAACCCGCAGACCGAGTGGGTGTGGCAGCCGATCCACGAGGCAGAGGCGCGCATGGAGGCCTTGGTGGAGCGGTTCCCTGATGCCGTCGGCGGGCTGCGCCGGGTGCTGGATCAGGCCGCTCGAGAGTTGCTCTTGCTGCAATCCAGTGATTGGCCGTTTCTGATCACCACCGGCCAAGCGGGCGAGTATGCCAAGCTGCGCTTTTTGCAGCATCTTGATCGGTATACGCGCCTGGCAGAGCTGGCGGAGACCTATGGTTCGGGCGTAGATCCGCAGTTTGCCGACGAATGCTATGTGTATGACAACGTGTTCCCCGATATCGACTATCGATGGTTCGCACCGCGTCAAGGGAGCGCCGAGTGAGGTCAAGTCGCGATGGGTAGGTTGGCGAGACAGCGAGGCCGGTGTGCTCGAGGGCTGGCATGGTAGCAGCCAATTCGCGGACACCGCTCTATCAGCAGGTGGCGCACAGCCTGGAGGAGCAGATTCTGACCGGTGCTATGGTGCCGGGAGACAAGCTGCCTAGCGAGCGAGAGCTCTGCCAGCAGTACGGCGTCAGCCAGATCACCGTGCGACGGGCTCTGCGCGAGTTGGCACACGATGAGCGCGTCTATAGCCAGCACGGCCTTGGTTGGTTCGTGGGTGATGCCCCTGCCGGCGACGAGCTGACGCGCGACCGCGTCAGCCTGGCGACGGACGCCATGGCTTGGCCGGCGGACGCGCTGGCTGTGGCGCTGGCTACGGCGCTGCGCGATGAGCCCGTGGCACTCGAGCTGGATGCGTGGCCCGCCGAGGGGCGTCCTGGCCCCCTGGGTGACGGCGGTGGCGTCATGCTCTACTGCGTCGCTGGGGACCGCGAGGAGGGCTTGGCCCGCCGATCGCAGCTCGAGGCCGCGGGAGCGCGGGTTCTGACCGTCGGGCTGCAACTGGAGGACGAGCCGTCCTCTGGCGTCTACCTGGACGTGGGAGCTGCCAGCCGCGCGGTCACGGAGCATCTGCTAGCGACCGGACGGGTGCGGTTGGCCTACCTGGGCGCTGGCCCGGACTCGGCGATAGGGCATCAAGCCTACTGGCCCTTTGCCGAGACGTTGTGGGCTGCCGGCCTGGAGGTGCCCCTGGAGTATGTGCTCGATAGCGGTCACGAGGGCTGCCGGCGTCGCCTGGCGGGTCTGCTCGGCACCATCGACCGGCCCGATGGCATCGTCTGCGCGACTGTGGAGGACGTCGTTGCCGCGCTCAGCGCCATCTATGCCGGTGGGCTGCGCTGCCCCGATCAGGTCGCGCTGGTGTGCTTGGCCGATGGGGCCCTGCTGACCGCCGTGACGCCCACGATCACCGGCTGCCAGTTCGACGTGGACGAGTTGGCCTCCAAGGTTGCCGCCTCGGCGCGACGCCTGCTGGCCGGCGAAGGCTCCGATGTGCAGCGAGTGGCGGGCAGGCTCGTGCCTCGATCTAGCTCGGTTACCTAGCGGGGACTCACTCAAGAGGCGCTCACCCGGCGGGCGGGGGCTCCGTCGCGGCCGGGAGGGGCGTGGGCGAGGGCCAACGTTGAGCCCACGCGTCGCGCATCGCCTTGAGCTCGGGATCATCCTCGAAAGAGGGGTCCAGATCGACCAGATCCTCGGTAGCCGAGACGATCTGCCAGTCGGCGTCATACGACACCGTCAGGCGGCCGATCCACTCGCCGGCATAGCCCTGTTGGACGATGAGGGTGTCGTTCACCCGCTCGGGCATCTGCATGAGCCGTCGGCTGCGCCCACCCACGATGATATCGATGCCATCGACCGCCTCGGCAAGCGCCATGTCGGCCTCCAGCCCCACGTGCGAGAGCACGATCAGCAGATCTACCTGAGGACGAAGCGCCTCCACCTGCATTCGAGCTGTCTCGACAGGATCGTGCACCGTGATGAGCGCGCCAACCCCAGGCAAGGCCTCCGCCTCGGGCTCTGTCAGGCCGATAATGCCGATAGTCATCCCATCGCGCTCGATGATGGTGTGGCTCCCGGTGACTGCTTGGCCCTCGCTGGTGTAGAGGTTGGCAGAGAGTACGGGGAACGCCGCTTCCGCGATTCGCCTCTGAAGGATATCTGGCCCCAGGTAGAGGTCATACTCGCCCACCGCCATGGCGTCATAGCCCATGGCGTTCATGGCTTCGATGAGAATCCTGCCCTCGGATTCGATCGAGGGCCAATAGCCAAACAGAGTGCTACCCGCGTCTAGCAGCAGCAACGGACCCTGTGTCGCGGCGCGCTCTTGCTCGATAAAGGTGGCCCGCCGGGCCACCCCGCCTCTGGGGATGCCTCAACCGCAGGGATCCATCTGGCCAAAGACGTCGGTCGTGTGGAGGATAACCACCGTCACGGCGCCCTCGGGAGTGGGGGTAGCGGTGGGTGGTTCGGTGGCGGTGGGCTCGGGCGTGGCGGACGCCAGGGTCGGCGTGGCTGTGGCGCTGAAGGCGCTGGTGGGATCAGCCAC
>DAIRUQ010000032.1:13386-28911 GCA_036803245.1 Chloroflexota bacterium
TGCGCCGCCACCCGATAGCGATGAACCAGCGACGCTACCTCCGGGTCATCGGCGAACTCGGGGCCCAGCGCAATCACCTGCCAGCGACTGGCTATCGGCCGGTTGTCGCCGTCCAGCGCGATCTCGAGCCGGCCCAAATCCTCGCCCCTGGCGCCCAGTTGTACGATCGGCGTACCGTTCACGCTCTCGGGGGCCAGCAACCGCCGGGCGTTACGCCCCCCGATCACCACGTCGATGGCGTCATAGGTCTCGGCCAGCAGCTTGTCGTCCTGCAGGCCGACATGCGACAGTAGCACGACCAGATCGCTCTGGCTGGCGACGTCGTCGATGTAAGCGGCCAGGGTGGCGTCATAGGCCAGCACCTCATAGCTTTCGGCATCTGGCGCTTGGTCTAGGGCGGTGTCCTCGGTCAGCCCCAGGATGCCCACGCGCACGCCGGCCCGCTGAATGATGACGTACGGGCTAAAGGGCGGCAACCCGGTGTCGCGGCTCACCAGGTTGGCCGAAAGCACGGCAAAGCCGGCCTCATCGGCCACGCTGCGCAGGTGGGCCACGCCGAGTTCCAGATCGACGCCACCTACAGCCATGGCATCGTACCCCATGAGGTCCATCGCCTCGCGGGTGAGCGCCCCCCCTTGCTCATAGCTGGTGCCATAGCCCAAGAGCGCATTACCGGCGTCCAGCACCAGCAGTGGCGCGTCGTCGATGCCCTGCCGGATGCTCTGAAGTGCGTTGGCCCGCCGGGCCAATCCCCCGCGGGGGATGCCTCAACCGCAGGGGTCCACCTCGCCGCGGACGTCATTGGTGTGCGCGATAGTAAGAACCGGCGCTCCCTCAGGAAAGGCGACAGCGGTGGGGGCGGCGCCGATGGCCGGGGCAACGGTAGGGCTGGTGGTTGGCGTGGGCAAGGGGCCGCAGCCACGGAACATGCCGGCGGCGACGATCAACGTCCAGACGGCCAAGAATGCCCTAACGGATGCTAGCATCGGATTTCCTCACAAAGCGTATTCATCCGCTCAAGTATATCCGGGCCACCCGTGAGGTCAAAAAACGAGCACTTGGGGGCAAGCGTGGCAAGCAAACGGGCAGCGCGCGATGGCGGCTGCCCGTTATGAACGTGAATCTGTGTTACTGCAGGAAATCCCTCAACTGCCCGCTGCGGCGCGGGTTCCGCAGCCGATCGAGGGCTTGGTGCTCGATCTGGCGGATGCGCTCGCGGGTGAGGCCGAACTTTTCACCGACCTCTTCCAGCGTGTGCATGTGGCCATCGCGGAGCCCAAAGCGTAGCCGCAGAATGCGAGCCTCACGCGGACTGAGAGCCGTCATGACCTCTTCCAGCTCTTCACGCAAGAGCTGCTGGTGTGCCAGGTCGGTGGGCGGCGGCATGTCCTCGTCTTCGATGAAATCACCGAACTCGGTGTCGCCATCATCGCCCACGGGGCGTTCCAGCGAGACGGGGTAGCGCGAGATGCGCAACAGCTTTTCCACCTTGGAGGGAGGCATGTCGGCCTCGATGGCGATCTCTTCGGGGGTGGGCCGCTTGCCCGTGTCCTGCTCCAGCTCCTCCGCGATGCGGTAGATGCGGCGGATCTGGTCGCCCGCATGGACGGGCAGGCGGATCAGACGGCTCTGCTGGGCCAGCGCACGGGTGATGCCCTGACGGATCCACCAGGTGGCATAGGTGCTGAACTTGTAGCCACGGTGGTAGTCGAACTTTTCCACGGCCTTCATGAGGCCGATGTTGCCTTCCTGGATCAGGTCGAGAAAGGGGACGCCCTGGCTCATGTACTTTTTGGCGACGCTGACGACCAAGCGGGTGTTGGCCTCGATCAGGCGGGCGCGGGCGCGTTCGCCCACCTGCATCGTCTCGCAGAGATCCTCGCGCTTTTCGGGGCTGAGGCCATTGCGGTGAAGGCGGCGCCTGGCGGCCTCGCCCTCTTCGATCTGGCGGGCAAGCATGACCTCTTCAGCCGCCGTCAGCAAGGGCACCTGACCCATCTGCTTCATATAAAGGCTAACGGTGTCGTCGATCGAGATGTCGTCGAGGTCTACGCGGGTCTCGGATTCGGCCGCAGCCTCGTCGACCGTGGGCTCGGAGGGTTGGCTCCCAGAAGGGCGCTGGTCGGAGACGTGATCCTCAACTGTACTCTGGCGGATCGTAGGCTCGTGAACAGCTTCCATCGTCTTGGATCTATCCTTTGGTTCCGAATGTGCGCGGATGAACCGAATGCGTCCCAGATCGCTCTGGGTTACCGGGGAAGGATCACGAACGCTTGTGCGGGATAGGGCACCTCCTCTGGGCGGTTGGATGTAGACTCGCCGGGGCAGTAGGAGTCATGCCCTGGCCTAAACCTGGAAAGCAGCTGGGTGCTGAACGCAAAAACACTCGGGAACCCACGTCGATGCGGGACTTGCCGCACATGGCGCGCCGCATCCGGTTTCCGAGCGTCGCAGTCTCACCAATGCAAACACCATGAGTCACTTCAAATGCACTAATCTAGCCCCTATTATACCCTGTCTGGACGGAAGGGTCAACCCTTTTCCGACAGTCGATGGGCACATTCCTCACCCCTGGTGTCCGGAGCAACGGTTGGGGGTGCCCACACGCCCGGGTGGACGCCTTGCCTCTGGGCCCCGCTTCAGGCATACTCTCGCAGAGTGTTGTGTCGTCGTGGCTAGAGTCGGATACAGGGGCGAGGCTGCTAGCAGCATCGCGCCGAGGAGGTACAGCGATGGGTTTCGTCGGGCTGGTGTCGGACAGCACCGCAGGGTTGCCTCTTGACATTGTCGAGCGCCATGGCGTGCGCATCGTTCCTCTCTATATCAGCTTTGGCGAGGATGTCTACCGTGAGGGCGTCGACCTCAGCTACGAGACGTTTTACGAACAGCTACCAGGCGCGGATCCGCTCCCGACGACGTCACAGCCTTCGCCCGGTGACTTTGCCAAGGCCTATAGCGAGTTGGCCGGAGCCGGCGCAGAGTCGATCATCTCGATCCATCTCTCCTCGGGGATCAGTGGCACCATCAGCTCGGCCCAACTGGCGGCCAAGGAGGTGGGCATCCCGGTCTCGATTCTGGATACCCAGTGTGCGGCCGCGATGCACCGACTGACAGTGGAAGCGGCCGCTGCCAGCATAGCCCTGGGTGGTGGACATGAGGAGGCCGTGCGGGCCGCCGAGGCGGTCATCGCCAACCATCGTACCGCCTTTGTGGTGGATACGCTCGAGTACCTGCACAAGGGGGGGCGGATCGGCGGGGCGGCCGCTCTGCTGGGCTCGATGCTCCAGCTCAAGCCGATCCTCCACTTTGTCGACGGCCAGATCACTTCGCTGGAAAAAGTGCGTAGCTCTGCTCGCGCCCTGGATCGCCTGGTGGAGATCATGGTGGAATGGATGGGCGCCGATGAGCCGATGCGGATCATCCTGATGCACTCTGCCTGCCCTGATCGCGCCGAGGCTGCCGCGGCCATGCTCGAGCAGCGGCTCCAGGTGGCTACGATCGATTCGGTTCTGCTGACGCCGGTGATCGGCGCCCACGTGGGTCCGGGTACCCTGGGGATCTGCTGTTGCCCTAGCCGGTTAGCGCCACGCGCGGACGTCTAGCGTCGGCCTAGGTCTCGATGGAGACATGCACATCGGCCGGCAAGGCCAAGCCGGCCGACACTTCTATCGCTTTCAGGATGGCCGAGGGGACGGGGCAGGCGGCGTGTAGCCGGCAGATGGCCGCCGCCCGGTAGACGGCCGTCTCGTTGATTGGGACCCGCAGCTCGCCGAGGACCGAGACCTCACTGAGCTCTTGGCTGAGCTTGGCGACGTGGGCGCATTGGCTCTCGATCACGATGGTGGCCTGATAGGCGTCGTCGACCTCGCACGTGACGGTCGTGGCGAACCCGCAGATGCCCGGATTGACGTCCGCTTTGGTCATGGATCTGCTCCTCCCTTTGCTTGGCGATGATAGGCCCGGCGGCTCGGCTGTCAACACGGCGTGGATGGCTCTGGCACGCACGCCAACCGCGTGGTATACTGCCGCTAGAGCGGTGGGCGAATCTGGGAGGTGAGCTCTGGACGAACGTCAAGTGGCTGATCTGGTCGTGGAGGTGATTGCTGATCGGATGGGCAGCGACATCCTGCTGCTCGACCTGACCGATGTGACGTTGATCGCGGATTACTTTGTCGTCGCTACAGCGCAGAGCGAGCGCCAGCTGGGGGCCATCGCTGACCAAGTAGCTCGCCAGCTCAAAGAGCAGCTAGCGGTGACAGCGCATGCTACCGACGGCACGCCGGCCTCGGGCTGGATCGCCATTGATCTCGGTGGCGTGGTGGTTCACCTGTTCACGGAAGCGACGCGAGCTCGCTACCGTCTAGAAGAGTTCTGGCAAGACGCCCGTACCATCGTTCACATCGCATAGATTCTGGCGCAAAGAGAACGTCCCGCCCCCTGTTGCGTCTTGGGGGCGGGACGTTGTGCTTGGGAGCTAACTGACCCGAGCCTAGAGGCTCGCCAATGATACTACCTGGCCTGTCTCCAGAGAGCGGTTCGCCGCCAAGCAGAAAGCGAGCGATCTGCATCCATCGGCATAGTCCGAGAGGATCGGTCCCGGCTGTCCGCTCGTAACCGCCGCGATAAAGGCCGCATCCTCGATCTCAAAGATGTTGCTTTCGCCTTGGATGCGCTCTTCTTCCAGCGCCGACTTGCGGATCACCACCGAGTTATCCCAGCCGGTGAACGTCGCATAGTGGTGCATGCCGACCACCGTCATGTGCACCCCGCCACCCGCTCGGCTGGCACACGAGCTCATCAGGTTGGCCACGGCGCCGCTCTCAAAAGTCACCGCAACGGTGCTGGCATCGTCGACGTCATAGTCGTCCATGTCGGTGATGCGGCCTTTGACGCCGCGGGCAAAGACGTCCACCGGCTCGCCCAGCAGGTAGCGTGCCAGGTCAAAGGTATGGGTGGTCTGCTCGACGATCTGGCCGCCAGAGAGGGCTTTGACGCGCCACCAGTAGACGCCGGGCGCCCCGCCGATCCAGGCGCCATGGGCCAGAACAGGCGGGTCGCCTTGGAGTATCTCGCGCACGCGCTGGACCCCGCGCCGATACCTGGTCATATAGCCTACGCTGGTCAGGATGCCGGTGCGCTCCACGCCGTCCAGGATCTTGTGGGCAGTGGCCAGGTCGTTCGAGATTGGCTTTTCGACCAGGAAGGGGATCCTGCGATCCAGCAGCGAGAGTTCCGCTTCCCCGTGGGCAAAGGGCGGCAGGCAGACCCACGCCGCATCGGGCTTGGTGCGATCTAGCATTTCGGCTGGGTCGGTAAAGGCCTCTCCGCCATACTCGAGGGCAAAGGCCGTCGAGCGCGCCAGATCCACATCGCATGCTCCGACAAAGGTGACGTCGGAGCGCTTGGCCAGGCCCTGGGCGTGGCTTCGGGCGATGCCGCCGGTTCCGATGAACGCGATCTTCATGTCTCCCTCCTCTATTTCACCAACGCCAGCGTTTGACGCAGAGACGCTTCGGCCTCAAGGGTGGGCGAATACTCCAGACCAACGTACCGGTCATAGCCGGCCTGGTCGATGGCGCCGAACACGGCCTGGTAATCGATCTCGCCGCCGGCTAGTTCGTGACGGCCGGGCACGCCCGCTGCATGAAAGTGACCGATGAACGGGATGTAACGTGTCAGGTTGGCGATGAGGTTGCCCTCTTGAACCTGCTGATGGTACAGATCCATCAGGATCTTGATGGCGGGAGAGTCCACCTCCTCCACGATATCGACCGCGTGCGCCATGCGGGCTAACCAGTAGCCGTGATGGTCTACCAACGTGTTCAGTGGCTCCAGCACCAAGGTTAGGTCGTTATCCTCACAGATGGGGGCCAGCGCCTTCAGATGGCGTACCACTCGACGTCGCGACATCTCATAGGTCTCGTCATCAAGCGTGTTCCCGGTGGTGGTGATCACCGTCGAACAGCCCAGGCGCTGGGCGACCACCGCCGTCTCGCGCATCCCGTCGACCAGTTCCTGCTCAAAGCCACGTCGGATCAGCGAAAAGCCGGGCTCGAGGCAGAGGGCGGCCAGGGTGAGCCCCGTGGTATCGAGGGCGGCCTTGATGGCGCCCAGGTCCTTGTTCTTCCACCCCCAGAACTCGCAGGCCTGGTAGCCTAGCTGGGCTACCTTGGCGATGCGTTCGTGATGGGGCTCGTCACGCCAGAACATCTCGATGCAGACGGATAGCTTGGTCATCATGGTCCTCCGTTAGGCATTCGCATCGATGGCTCAGGACACGATGCCGCTGGCAGCGGCTGGATCCAAAAAGAGCACCGCATCGCCATGGCGCCGCATGATGGTGGCTGGGCAGCTCTCATCGATCTCCCCGCGCAGGGTCCGCGCCACGGCAGCGGCCTTGGTGGGGCCAGGCACGATGCACGCAATGTGAACGGCCGACATGAGGGCCGGCATGGTGAGGGTGATGGCCTGCTTGGGAACCAGGTCTAGCCCCGCAAAGGCGCCGTCGTTAACCTGCTGCTGCCGACACACCTCGTCCAGCGTGACCGGCTTGACCCAGGCTGGGTCCTGAAAGTCGGCGACGTGTGGGTCGTTAAAGGCCATGTGGCCGTTTTCGCCGATGCCGGCGCAGACGATGTCCAGCGGGGCGGCCCGAAGCAGGCCGGCGTAGCGCTCGCACTCGTCTGGCAGATCGGGAGCGTTGCCATCGAGATAGTGGACGTCGGCAAAGGGCAGGTCCAGGATGCGTTCGCGCAAAAAGGTGGCAAAGCGCTGCGGCGCCCCCTCGGGCAGGCCCACGTACTCGTCCATGTGAAAGGCGGTAATGCGCCCCCAGGGGATGTCCGGCGTCTCACGCAGGGCGGCCAGGAACTCGTTCTGGGAGGGAGCGGCGGCGAATACCATCCGAGCGCCACCCTGAGCGGCGAGGATGCGCTGTAGCAGGGTCACCACGTGGGCGGCGGCGGCGTGGCCCATAGCGTCCCTGTCGGCATATACGCGGACCTGGAGCTGGTCCTGCGAGAGCTGGCGAATCGACTCTGGGGCGTACTGGTTCATCTCATAGCTCCCTTCTCACGCGTGGTAAGCTCAGTCTAGTGTGGATCGCGCGACGGGGCAAGGGTGGGCGTGAGTTGCGCGCCCACATCCGTACGCACGAAAAAGCGCCCGTGCTGCATCCTCTGCGAGGGATGCAACGCGGGCGCACAGGGTCGGGTGCAGATGTTACCGGGTATAGTCGGGGCGATAGTCACCCTCAATGGTGCCGGCCTCGACGAGGAGCGTCAGAGTGGCATTGCTGAACAGGATCGCGATGAGCGCCATCAGGAACAGGAATAGGGGAGCAACCAGCACCGAACAAAGCACGATCAGGAGCAGGCCGATCAGGCCGACGAGGATCGTGTATATCGGATACCGCATGGCCAGAATGGCGCTGTTGCGCCAGGCACGCACGATCTTGGGCTCTTCCTGGACGATCAGCATGGGCCAGAAATGGAGCTGCGTCATCAGCCAGAGGCCAAAGAGCGAGGTCCAGAAGCCGCCGATCAAGATCACCCAGGCGCTTTGGATCAGCTGCGTGTAAAAGTTCAGGTTGACCCACCACAGCACCCCGGCCAGGATGTTGGCCAGGAACCAGATGATGCCGCGCCACCAGTAGGTCTTGATGCCATCCCAGAAATCGCTGATGTGGAATGTCTTGCCGCGAGCCACGCTATAGGCAATCGGGTACATGGCCGCGGTGGCGACGGGAAAGGTGATGACAGAGAGCAAGATCGGGGCCATGACCCTGGCCACAGAGGCGATAAAGAGGCCGGAGAACCCGATTAGAAACCAAAGGAAATTCACCACCGCCAGCAGGAACAGATCGCCCCACGTGTCCTTCAGGGCTTGCCATGTGACCTTGAACGCTTTGCCGATCATGTTCCCCCTCTCCAGCCGTCATCGGTGATCTGGCGCGGGTACCGCAGCGATGTCCCGGGGCAATGGATGCGAACTAGGCAAGCCCGGCGGCTTGCCTAGCGCGTAAGCGTTAGCGGAGCGTCACCTCAGGTGAGCCTAGCGGCGTTCGCGACGCTTGCGTTCGGCGAGCGCCTGCTGGAAAGCGACCTTGAACGGGCTCTCGATCTCGACCGCGGGCTGGTCGGGCATGGTCACTTCGGGTTCGCGGCGACGACCTCGTCGGGCGGGACGCGACTCGCGCGGCGGCGCCGCTTCCACCTGGCCGGTGCCCTTCATCGAAAGCGAGACGCGGCGCCGATCCAGGTCTACCTCCAGAACGCGCACCTCGACCTCTTGCCCGACGTTGACGGCCTCTTGGGGGTTCTCTACAAATCCATTGCAGAACTCGGAAATATGCACCAGGCCATCGGTCTGGGCGCCGATATCCACAAACGCGCCAAAGTCCACGATGCGCACGATGCGGCCCTTGAGGGTGCTGCCAGCCGCGATCTCTTCCAACGGCGTGCGGTTTGCCGCCATGGCGTCAGGAATGGTCAGGCTGATGCGGTTGTCATCCTTCTTGACGCGACGTACGACGACGTCGAGCTCGTCGCCCACCTGAATGCTCTTGTCGATTCCGGCGCGACGCAGGGTGGAGATGTGCGCCAACCCGTCGCGGCCTACGCCGATATCTACAAAAGCCCCAAAATCCACAATATTCCGCACCCGACCGCGAAGCTCCATGCCGGGCTCGAGGTCTTCAAGGGTGAGTTCTGTGTTCTCGGTGGGCGTTTCGGAATCGGAAGAGGATTCGGGGCTCGGCTCGGTCTCAATCTGAGGATCGGTGTCTTGACTCGCAACTTGCTGAGCGGGTTGAGTGTCCTCCATCTCAACCCTAACGTCCTGATGTTCCATCCGTGGGGCTCTCCATGACTACTGGCTGCTGACAGAATTGCGTTGACCAAAGAGCATTATCCCACAGCCCAGGGAGGGCGTCAAGTTATGCCTGGGTGCCGAGGCCGGGTAACCTGGCCAAGAGGGGCGCGCAGCGATCTGGGGGGAGATGCTGCGCGCCATGGGATGGGGGTACGATGGTCAACCCGAAAGCGGGATCAGACGGTTACCCGCTCCAGGGCTGAGGCAGGTTGTTGAGAGATCCACTCGTCCAGCTCGAGGGCAAACTCCTCGATGGAAGCTGCCTTGGTCTGGCTCACAATGTCGGTCTCTTCGGGCGAGAGCTCTAGGTCCGCCAGCACCTCGTTCGAGCGGCTGAGCAGACGTCTCCGAAAGGCGCTATCGACCATGGCACGGCCGACGATCGCCTGGAGATTCTCGTGTGACATGTCTAGTTCTCCGTTTCGGCTGCCATGAGACGCTCGTTGGCAGGACTGGGGCGCATGCTCTGGTGAAAAAAGATCAAGGCGCCCAACGCGAGGGCCACGTCTCCCGGGCTAAAGGCGGTCCGTGCGGGAGGCCTCAGCACGAACAGGTCGCCAAGCCACCAGAGACGTGTGGCTTCTTTCGCGAGGACAATGTCCTTGGACATCGGCACGCGGGTGCCTTCCAGAGGCGCGCTTACCAGGTGCCCCAACCCAGCGGCCTCCAGCACCTCTGGCGTCACCGGCATGAAACCACCGTTGGCGGCCATCACCAGCAGGTTGAGTCCCATCCCTGCGGCTAGCCAGGGCATGCCCGGGGATCGTCGGTTCAACGCCGCGAACACGCAGAGTAGTCCGTACGATCCCATCAGCAGCAGCGCTTGGGCTGACTGCCCGTCGGGTGTGGTGGGCACGGGGCCATAGATGACGCCGAGCTGCAAAGCCAACCCCAACAAAGCCAACCAGCCCCAGCGCAGGTCTACATCCGCGAGTGCCGCCAGGCGTCCGCCACGGATCCAGGCGGCGACCATCGCCAAGAGCAAGGCCGCCATCAGGATCATGCCGTCACGCCTCTGTAGGTCGTCCCTGTGCGGCCCAGCTCAGCCGCCCCCACCGTTTCCACCAAAAACCAGCGGGGCCCCGCTGGCGATCACCATCGCTGCGATGGTGAGCACCACGTACACGACGGTCAGGTATGCCTTTTTCATGATGCCTCCTATGTGTGAACCTGGGTTCATCCTATCAGGGCACACTCACGAAAGACTCACGAGGAGAGGCGGATTGCCAGACTATTGGGAAAAAAGCTCGGGGAGCGGACGTCCCTCTCGGACGGCCCGCACAAGTGCCTGGGTCTCCTGTTCGGGGGCAATGTCCAGCTCGTTCTGTAGGGTGGCGCGACACCGCGCATAGAGCTCGAGCGCGCCGGAGCGGTCGTTGCGTTGGGCGCGACACCAGATCGCCCCCCGGTAGGCGACCTCGTCGTAGGGATCGGCGGTGATCATGGTCGTGAAGAGGGCTTCGGCGATGTCGAGGTCTCCCGATCGGGCGGCGGCTTGGGCCCGTGCCAGCAGGACACGCCGGTGAGCCTCGGCGGCGCGAGCACGAAGAGCGTCGGCCCAGGGAGCGTCGCAGATCTCCAGGAAGGGCGTTAGATACATCGCCAGCGCTTGATCCCAACGAGCTCCCGCGTCATCCGCTGAATCATCAGTGGCGGCCAGATCAAAAAAGGTCGCCACATCGCATTCCCAGTCCAGCGCCGGATTGGCGGCATAGACGCCCCGGCTGCGATCGTAGATGATGGCATCGTCGACGCCGAGGGCCTTGTGAACGCGGTACTTGGTCGAGTGGAAGCTGCTGTTGCCGCGCGCAGGGCTGGCTTCCGGCCAGAGCATCTCGATGGCTTGTTCCTTGCGCAGGCCCGCTTGGTGGCATCCGAATAGAAAGGCCATGATGCGCGCTGGGGCCGATTCCCACTCTCTCACCGGCTCGCCGTCCACCAGCACGCGACCGCCGTCCAGGCCCAGGAGCGCTATCGCCGTGCGTCGGGCCTCTGGGGAGGGGCTGGCTGGCTGCGCAACTGGGCCGTGGAAGAGTCGCTGAACCTCCGCGATGATCTCTGCCACCGGCAGGGCGCCCAGGTCCCAATGGCGCGCGGCGGCCCACAGCGTGAGCAGGGCGGGACCCTCGGCGACTGCAAACTGGTAGGATCCCAACACTTCGGCGAGGTCCGCCGCCTGCCTCACGTGCTCGCGGGCGGCCTCTGGCTCACCGGCCTCGAGAGCCCATGCGGCTAGGTGGAGGTGGGCGCGGGCCAGATCGCGGGTCGCCTGGCAATCGGCCAGCAGCCCGATCGTCTCCGCGCCTCGCTCGGCTGCGTGCGGCTCGCCACGGGCGTGCGCCAAGAGCGCCTGCGAGAGCGCCAGCCGGGCCCGTTCGCGGGACCAGCTCTCGTCGGTTATCAGATCGGCAGCTTCGAGGAGGGTCCGTGCTGCGCCATCAAGATCGCCCTGCAGCCGAAAGGCGTTGGCCTGGGCATCCAGCAGATAGACGCGGAGGCTCGGATCGCCAGTCCGCGGGGCTAGAGCCATGGCGCCTTCATAGGTCTCCACGGCCTCTCCCCATCGCCCCGTATCGCGCAAGAGATCGGCCTGGCTGGCTATCAGGTAGGCCTCGGTGCGCAGATCGCCGGCTTGGCGGGCTCGGTCGATGCCCTGTTCGAACCGGCTCGCTGCAGCTTGGTACTCGCCCAGGTGGTGGTGCACCACGCCCAGGTTGATATAGACCAATGCCAACCCCGCCGGCGTGCCGGATATCTCCAGGTGCTGCAACGCTTGGTGAAAGCGTCGGCGCGCCTGGCGCAGATGGCCGCGCATCGCCTCTAGCGTGCCCAGGTCGTGGGCGCAGTAGGCCGCGTCGAGGTCGGCTCCGGCCCTTTTGGCGGCCGCATGCGCCTCCTGGAGCAGCTCGATGCCCCGCTCTGTCTCTCCCAACGCTGCGTGGCAGATGGCGAGATTCCGCAGCCCTTTGCCTCTGGTGACCAGATCGGTGCTACCGCCCTGCGCCAGAGCTTGACGACAGGCTGCTGCGGCCTCCTCGTACCGACCGCGAAAGCGTAGCGCCACCGCCTTGGCGATGAGGGCGCGGGATTCGCCCACGGCGTCGTCTTGCGCGGCGAATCCATCGCGAGCCTGGGCTAGCCTGGCCAGCGCTCCGGCGGGGTCCCCCTGCTCCGTCTGGATCTGGCCGCGGAACAGCGCCAGCCTCGGGTGGACGTCCAGCACCGCGATGGGCAGCCCATCGATCCACGCGGCCAGGCGATCCCAACGGCCACTGTCGTAAGCCTCTTGCGCGATGGCCTCGATGGCGACGGCGGCCTGCTCGAGGGCTCCGATCTCTGTGAAGCGGGCGATGGCTTCGGCCCACTGGCCACGCGCGGCGTATATCTCGGCCGCCGCTCGGGTGAGCCGCCGGTGGCTGGCCGGATCGGTCTGGCCAAGGCGGGCTCGCAGAAACTCGCGAAAGAGCTGATGGTATTGGTACCAGTCGCCCCGGTGGTCGAGGGGGTGTGTGAACAGGTTAGCCTCGGCGAGCTGCTGGAGCTGCAGGTGCGAGTCGGCACGATCAAGCAGCGCATTGCACATGCCGGGCGACATCTGATCCAGCAGGGCACTGCCCAGCAAAAACTCGACGCGATCGCGAGGTTGTTGCTCGAGGACTTGCTCGGCCATGTAGGCAAAGACGCCTGATGTCGAGCCGGAGAGCTCGACGACCTCGGAGGTCGTGGCGGTCAGGCCAGCCTGGGTGGCCAGGAGGATACCGGTCACCCAACCCTCGGAACGCTCTGCCAGCCGCTTGACCTGCTCGGTCGAGAGGTCATCGTGGCCGAGATGAGCGAGGAGCTGCCCGATCTCATCCTCGGTAAATGCCAGGTGCTCGGTGCCAAGCCCGAACGCCTCCCGTCGAGCGACCAGACGCGTGAGTGGCAGGCGGGTGGGGATGCTGCGGGTGGCCAGCGCAATGTGGCAGTTCTCGGGCAGGTAGCGGAGCAGCGTATCCACCAAGAGGTTGACGGGCTCGCTCTCGGCGACCTCATGATAGTCATCCAGCACAAGCAGAAAAAAGTCTCGGGCGTTGCGGGAGATCTCGTCCAGCAGAACCCGAGCATAGGCTTCCACGGGAGGCGAGCCCGACGGCGGGTGGGCCAGCGTGGCCAGCACCCTGTCGCCAAACCCGGCGAACCGGGCCTGAATGCTGGCCGTTAGGTACTCGACAAAGGTCGCCAGTTGGGTATCTAGTCCGTCCAGGCTGTACCAACAGACGGGAAAGTCAGCCTCATGGCAAAAGTCGATCAGCAGAGAGGTCTTGCCATAGCCGGCGCCAGCCGAAATCAAGATCAGCTTTTGCTGGACGTTGGCATGCAGCAGGTCCAGCAACCGTCGCCGCTGCACGGCAAAGGGCCGACGTTGTGGAACGCGGATCTTGGTTCGGATCAGGGGCAGTCCCGTGTCCATCAGGTGACGTTCGAATCAGGGTTGGCGCTCAGGTCGCGGTCCCAGAGCTGACCACTGAGGGCCCCCACGGGCAGGCATAGCGCGCGAATCTGGGCGATGCGCTTCTGGTAGAGCCGCTGATAGTCGCGGGCGCGGGCCGGGTCTGGCGTGTACGCCTCGCTCGACTGCGCGTGTGTGGCTTGGGCATCCTGCAACGAGCGGTAGATGCCGGCCCCAACGCCAGCCAGCATGGCGGCCCCCAGGGTCACCGCCTCGGTATGCGGTGACACCAAGATGGGCCGCCCGGTGACGTCGGCTTTGAGTTGCGTCCAGAAGGGACTCTGCGAGCCTCCGCCTGCGGCGATCACGCGATCGATGCCATGCCCTGCGCTCTCCGCCAACGCGTTCAGCAGCGTTTTCAGCTCATAGACCAACCCCTCAAAGGCCGCTCGGGCCAGGTCGTTGCGGCTATGGTCGAGGGTTAGGCCCGCCATGACGCCTCGGGCCATCGAGTCCCGATCGGGCGAGCCGGCGCCGGCCAGGTGTGGCAGGAGATAGAGGCCGCGGGCGCCAGGAGGGCTGGCTTCCGCCGCAGTGTAAAGCGCGTCCAGGCGATCGGGCGGTGGCGTATCAGCAAAGCAGAGGTCGGCCACCCAGCGCAGCAGGCTCCCCGCCCCGAGGATCCCGCCCTTGACATAGTAGCTCCCTGGCGCGGCGTGGCATCCCACCGAAAATCGGCCATCGCCCCGTGCCAGGATGTCGCGCACCGACGGGATGGTCATGAGCTCCGTCTCGGTGGTGCCTGTGGAATCGAGGACCACCCCCGGCTCGGTGGCGCCCATGGCGATCGCGGCCACGGGATGGTCGTGCCCGCCCACGAACACCGGGGTACCCTCGGGGATGCGGGAAGCGGCCGCAGCCTCTGGGAGTACATGGCCCAGCAGGGTGCCCTCGGGTACCAACGTGGGCAACAAAGAAGGGGGTAGCTCCGCAATGGAGAGCAGCGTGTCTGACCAGGCACGTGTCGTCAGATCCAGCGCCATGGTGCGCGATGCCTGCGAGTAGCCCGTGGCCTGCTGGCCGGTGAGCCGGAAACCGACATAGTCGCCCACCGCTAACCAACGTTGGGTAGTCGCCCAGGCCTCAGGAGCCATCTGGCGCAGCCACTGCATCTTGAGCAGGCTAAAGGTGTGCCCCAGGGGCAGGCCGGTGAGAGCAAAAAGGGGTTGAGCGCCCATCGCCTCATCCCACCACCGGGCCAACGAGGCGGTGCGCTGATCGTACCAGGCAATGATGGGGTAGGTGGGCTCGCCATGGGCGTCCAGCGGCACGCCGGCCTCGCCGACACTGGCCACACACAGGCCAGCCACATCCGGCGCGTCTCCGCAGGCCGCCAGGGTGGTGGCCAGGGTCTCCGCCACCGCTTCCCACAGGGCGCCTGGATGCTGCTCGGCCTGGCGCAACCCAGCGGGTGTCGTGGGTGTCGGCGTGCTGGCCCGGGCGACGCAACCTCCATCGGATCGGTAGGCGGCCGCCTTGATGTTGGACGTGCCGACGTCCAGGCCGATGAGAAGCGCCATACGTAGACTCCATTCCAGCAATCCCCCGAACACGAGCCATTCTACCGAGCAAGGCTGCTGGCCGCAATGCCAGAGAGCCGCTTGCCTCATCTGGCGACCTGGTGTATATTTAGGCGGTGCTTAGCACTCAGGGAAGCAGAGTGCTAAAGAGATCAGCGGAGGTCGCCAAGTTGGGCTTGGACGGCCGGTAGCAAAAGGAGGAACGAGATCATGGCAACGAGTCTGCAGCCTCTGGGAGATCGTGTTCTGGTAGAGCGTCTCCAGAGCGAAGAAGTCACGGCGGCCGGTATCGTCCTGCCTGAGACGGCCAAGGAAAAGCCCCAGAAGGGGACCGTGGTAGCCGTGGGCCCGGGCGCCCGTGGCAAGGACGGCGAGCGTATCCCTGTGACCGTCAAGGTCGGCGATACGGTCGTCTTTGCGCGTTACGGCGCTACGGAGATCAAAGAGGGTGGTCGCGAGTATCTGATTCTCCGTGAGGACGATATCGTCGCTGTCGTTACGAATTAGGTTGGCTGGTAATCACTACGAGGAGGCAACATGGCAAAGCAGCTCAAGTTCTCGGAGGACGCACGACGCTCCCTGAAGAGGGGTGTGGACACGTTGGCCAAGGCCGTAGGGTCGACGCTGGGGCCCAAGGGCCGC
>DAIRUQ010000033.1:0-28710 GCA_036803245.1 Chloroflexota bacterium
CCAGGAGGGCGCCTCGGATCAGCTGGATGGCCTGCGTTCCGCGGACCAACAGCAAGATACCATAGATCACCGCGGAGACGAGCGCGATGTCTATGATGCTGCGTAGGTCTAGCTTGGACAGGATCCACAGGAACTCGGACACGTTGGTTTATCCCTGCAGCAGTCTCACGAGCACGGCCTTTTGCGCGTGGAGGCGGTTCTCAGCCTGGTCCCATAGCCAGCTCTGCCCGCCGTCGGCCACCTCGTCGGTGATTTCCTGGCCGCGATGGGCTGGCAAACAGTGCATCACGCCCGCCCCAGGCGCAGCGAGAGCGAGCAGCTCGGCATTGATCTGATAGGGAGGAAAGATGCGGGCGCGCCGCTCGGATTCCTCTTCCTGGCCCATGCTGGTCCAGGTGTCGGTATAGAGCACGTCGGCCTCGAGGACGGCAGCTCGCGGATCGGGCTCCAGTACGATGCTGGCGCCCGTGACCCGCGCCATCTCTCGGCCGCGTGCTACCACGTCGGCATCGGGCTCGTACCCCTCGGGCGTGGCGACGCGGAGCTCCATGCCCGTCAGGGCCGCGGCAAAGATCAGAGAATGCAGCACGTTGTTGCCATCGCCCAGGTACGCCAAGCGCACGCCCTCGAGGTGGCCGATCCGCTCGCCGATGGTCAGCAGATCCGCTAGCGCCTGGCAGGGATGGTTATAGTCGGAAAGGCCGTTGATGACGGGCACACTGGCCCATCGAGCCAGCGAGACGATCTCGGCGTGATCGAACACGCGGGCCATGATTGCGTCCACAAAGCGACTGAGGACGCGGGCTACATCCGCGACGCTCTCCCGTGCCCCCATGCCGACCTCGGCGGGCGAGAGGTAGAGCGCACGCCCTCCCAGATCGGTCATGGCCATCTCGAAAGAGACGCGTGTGCGCAGGGACGGCTTCTGAAAGACCATCGCCAGGGCCTTGCCCTCTAGCCTCTGGACCATGGCGCCCTGGCGACGCTCGATCTTGAGATCGGCGGCCAGCTCCAAGAGCTCTGACAGCTCCTGGGGATCCAGATCAGCGATGCTCAAAAAGTCCTTGCCCCACATACGGCCTGCTCCTTTGGGTGCGATCGGGCGATTCGGTCCGCTGCCCCTAGCTAGGCTGGCTTGCGCGCCCATATCAGGTCATAGTGCACCTGCCAGCGATCCATGCGAACATCCTCGAGGCCGATGGCCTCCAGGTGGCGCTCCAGACGGCCGCGTTTGGCCATGCGGCCAGGGAACCACCACGCATCGGTCCCCACGCGGTTCGAAAGCAACAACAGCCCGCCTGGCTTGAGGACGCGCACCATCTCCGCGACGGCTGCCTCAGCCTTGGGCATGAACTCGAGCGCCTCGAGGCACACCACGGCATCAACGACGGCGCTCCCAAAGGGAAGCGTGCAGGCGTCACCCTGCAGCGCAGGCACGTCGGCTAGCTCCTCGTCGGCTGCTCGACGCCCCTCGGCCAGCATCTCGCGCGAGCGATCTAGGGTATAGAGACTACCCGCAAAGCCGTCGGTCCTCAGCAGCGCCAGCGGCACCCGACCCGTGCCCGTGGCCACATCGAGAACCTGTGGCCTCGGCAGCGAGCCCAACGCATTGACCAGCGGGATGCCGATACAACGCAGCTCGTCGACAATGTGCAGCTTTTTGGCGCGATCATAGCGCCAGGCGGCGAGATCATAGAGCCACGTGACCAGCCCAGTGCCCAGGTAGGTACCCTCGGTCACCACCAACAGCCAGTAGTAGGCTGCGACCAGCACGACGGCTGGTAGGGCAATCAGCCACCAAGACATATTGCGTCGCGTGCCCTCGTATTATGATGCGCTCTGCTCTTGTGATCGGGCCAGGCGATTATAGCACCCACGAGGCTCCACAAGCAAAGAGGACTCGGATAACCCGAGTCCTCCCGTTGGCATGGTTTGGTGCTTGAGCGCTGGGCCTAGATGAGGAACTGATCTGGCTCGATGTCCGTCTCGTCGCCCTCATCGTCAGCTACCGACTCCACGGCGGCATCGGTCTCGAACTCGGGCCGCGGCGCCTGCCGCAGGCTCAGGCCCAAGTGATGCTTGATGGGATCCACGTTCAGCACCAGCAGGGTGAGGGTCTCACCCTCGGAGACCACGTCCGACGGCGCATTGATGGTGCCATCGGCCAGCTCGGAGATGTGAACCAGCCCCTCGATGCCTGGCGCGACCTCGACAAAGGCGCCAAAGTCAACCAGGTGCGTCACCACACCCGTCACCACGCTGCCAACAGGGAACTGGGTTTCAGCTGTGACCCAGGGGTCGGGCTCCAGCTCCTTGAGGCTGAGGCCAATCCGTTCGCGATCGGGATCCACGCGGATCACCTTGACGTCGATCTCATCGCCGATGTTGAGGACGTCCTTGGGATGATCCACGTGCGACCAGGACAGCTCCGAGATATGAATGAGGCCGTCCATACCGCCAAGATCCACAAAGGCGCCAAAGTCTCGCAGGCTGCTGACAATGCCCTTGCGCACCTCTCCCACGACGATCTCGTCCAGGAGCTTGGCGCGCTGTTTGGCACGCACCTCCCGGCGGGCGGCCCGCTCGGAGAGAATCAGGCGGCGGCGGCGGCGATTGACCTCGATGATCTTGACCTTGAGCTCGCGACCGACGAATACCTCGAGGCCATCAGGCGCGGGCTCGCCCTGGGTGCGACGCGCCAGGTTGGCGATCTGTGACATGGGGATAAAGCCCTGCAGACTGCGGTACTTGCAGACCAACCCGCCCTTGTTAAAGGACTCGATGGTGGCCGTCACCGTCTCGTCGTTCTCCATCAGCTCGGCTGCGGTGATCCAGTCTTCCTGGGCCTTGGCCAGGTTGATGGACACGAGCAAGTTACCGTCGCGGTCTTGCGGCCGCAGAACGTATACCTTGACCTTTACGCCTAGCTGAAGCTCTGCCAGCTCCTCGTGGCTCATCCGAGAGAGATCCTTGGACGACACCAACGCTTCCTGTTTGGCGCCTACGTCTACCAGTATTTCGCCGCCGCCCTTTTGGACGATGGTTCCCTCGAGAATGTCACCTCGCTCGGGGCTGGCGGTTCCGTACTCGTCTCCGATAGACTCCCATAGCTCGGCAAAGTCTTGTGTCGTCTTGGCGCTGGGCGCATCAGGCTCGGTCATACTAAACAACTCCATCCTACGTGTGCGTACGGCCAAACGCCACCGCGTGGGCCACACACTCTTGCCATTATGTCTATTATACCGACAGATGGGTGTCCTGTCAACCCAACCTTTTGCTCAGATTGCGTACTAGAAGGGCATGTAACACAAGCTGATCGAATAAAACCTAGGTAGAAGCAGCTCGGCGGCGCACACGGGCGCGCCACGGGTGACTTTGGCCAGAGGCTGATGAACGCGGCCTGACGCTATGGGGAGTTGGTGAGCGAGGCCGTGCGGGCTAACGAGGCCCATAGTGCTGGCGCCAGCCGTTTTCCAGCCCGAGCTCGCTCAACGCCGCGAGGGCATCGCGATACTCGGCTCGGGAGAGGCGGCGGTCCAGCGGTGGGCGCTCGTTGGCGCGGTAGGCGGGGAAGAACTGGGCCATCAGGCTTACATAGGTCTCGGCGCCCAGTTCGCGGGCGATCCATGATAGCACCGCGCGGGTTTGTGAGAGATCGTCTGGCAGCACCAGGTGGCGGATCACCATGCCACGCTGGGCTAGACCTCGGCTATCCATTACCAGCGCGCTGCCGACTTGGCGCCGCATCTCCTGGAGGGCGGCGCGGTTGGCGGCCACGTAGCCAGCAAAGCCAGAGATTTCTCGTGCCACGCGGTCATCGGCATACTTGGCATCGGGGAGATAGATGTCGATGATGCCATCGAGCAAGGCCAGCGTCTCCACGCGGTCATAGCCGCTGGTGTTATAGACCAGAGGAATCCTCAAGCCCGATTCGGCGGCTCGCTGCGCAGCGTGGATGATCTGCGGCACAAAGTGGGTGGGGGTGACCAGGTTGATGTTGTGGCACCCCATACGCTGTAGCTCGATCATCATCGCGGCCAGGCGGTCATCGGTGATGGTCTGGCCGTTGCCCAGTTGGCTGATGGGATAGTTCTGGCAAAAGAGGCAGCGGCCAGTGCAATGCGAAAAGAAGATGGTGCCCGAGCCGCCGTGTCCGCTGATGGGAGGCTCCTCGCCATGGTGGGAGTTCCAGCTGGCCACCCGCGGCAACGCGCCTGCGCCGCAGTAGCCCAGCTCCCCTTCGATGCGGTTCACGCCACACGCGCGCGGGCAGAGGTCGCAGTGACGCAGGCGCTGGCGCGCAACCCTGGCCCGCTCGGCGAGCTCGCCGCTGGCAGCTAGCGCCAGGTACGACGGCTGCCAAGCATCGCTAGCGTTGGCGCTCATAGCTGCGGAACTTTTCCCACTCGGGGCGTTGGTCCTGGGCCTGGATGGTCTGGCGCAGCTCGAGGATCTGGTCACGCAAGAGGGCGGCTTTTTCGAACTCTAGGTTGCGAGAGGCCTCTTGCATGCGGCTGGTGAGCTCGTCAATGAGATGGTCTGCCTCGGATGCGGGTATCTGCATGGCGGCGCGGTAAGGCTCCTCACGCTCGGCGGCCCGCCGCAGCGACTGGGTGAGGTCGTGGATCTCTTTGACAATCGAGCTAGGGGTGATGCCGTGCTCTTTATTGTAGGCGACCTGAATGCTGCGACGGCGGTTGGTCTCCTCGATGGCGGTGCGCATCGAGTCAGTCATCTCGTCGGCGTACATGATGACCTGGCCGTTCACGTGGCGAGCGGCGCGGCCGATGGTCTGCACCAGCGACGTGCCCGAGCGTAGGAACCCCTCCTTGTCCGCGTCGAGGATGGCGACCAGCGAGACCTCTGGGAGGTCCAGCCCCTCACGCAACAGGTTGACGCCCACGACCACGTCATACACACCAGCACGTAGGTCGTGCAGGATGTCCACCCGCTCGAGGGTGTCGATCTCGCTATGCAGATAGTGGACGCTGAGGCCCGCCTCGCGCAGGTATTCCGACAGATCCTCAGCCATGCGCTTGGTAAGGGTGGTGACCAGCCCTCGCTCGCCGCGACGGATGCGCTTTTGCAGCTCGGTGATCAGATCGTCGATCTGCCCCTGGGTGGGCCGAATGATGACTTCGGGATCCACCAAGCCAGTGGGACGCACCACCTGCTCTACCACCTGGGCGCTGACGGTCCGCTCGTACTCGGCTGGCGTCGCCGAGACAAAGATGCACTGATCGACGTGGGCCTCAAACTCTGCCCATGTCAGAGGGCGGTTGTCCATCGCCGATGGCAGGCGGAAGCCAAAGTCGACCAGCACCTGCTTGCGCGAACGGTCACCGTTGTACATGCCGCGGATCTGGGGAACGGTCATGTGCGATTCGTCGATAAAGAGAAGATAGTCCTCGGGAAAATAGTCCAGCAGGGTCCACGGCGGCTCGCCAGGTTGGCGTTGGGAAAGATGCCTCGAATAGTTCTCAATGCCGCTGCAGTAGCCGATCTCGCGCAGCATCTCCATGTCATAGCGGGTGCGCTGCTCCAGCCGCTGGGCCTCCAGGAGTTTGTCATCGCGGCGCAGCTCGGCCAGTCGTTCGACCAGCTCTGCTTCGATGGCCTGCAGCGCGGTGCCCAGTCTCTCCTGCGGCGTGATAAAGTGCTTGGCGGGAAAGATCTCGATGCTATCGGGTTGTGCTAGGATTTCGCCCGTGAGCGGGTTCAGCTCAGAGATCCTCTCAATCTCGTCGCCCCAGAAAGAGATGCGGTAGGCGGTGGTGCGGTAGGCTGGCATGACCTCGACGGTGTCGCCGCGAACGCGAAAGCGACCAGGCGAAAGGACCGCATCGTTCCGCTCGTAAAAGCTGGCCACCAGCCGTCGCAGAAGAGCATCGCGGTCGCGGATCTGGCCCTTTTCGATGGCAAGCGCGACGTTGTTGTACTCTTCCGGATCGCCAAGGCCATAGATGCACGACACTGAGGCGACGATCACCACGTCCCGCCGGCTGAGCAGCGACGATGTCGCCGACAGCCGCAACCGGTTGATCTCGTCATTGATCTGGGCGTCTTTTTCGATATAGGTGTCCGATCGGGGGATATAGGCCTCAGGCTGGTAATAGTCATAGTAGCTGACGAAATACTCGACGGCGTTATCGGGAAAAAAGTCCCGAAACTCGGTATAGAGCTGGGCCGCCAAGGTCTTGTTGTGCGCGATGATGAGGGTGGGGCGCTGGAGCTCGGCGATCAGGTTAGCCATGACGAACGTCTTGCCCGAGCCTGTAACGCCGAGGAGCGTCTGGTAGTGGTCGCCCCGGCGCACGCCCTTGGCAAGGGCCGCAATCGCCTGCGGCTGGTCGCCGGTGGCCTGAAAGCCTGCGGTGAGACGAAAGTCGGGCATGGTGCTATCTCCGTGGGTAGAGATCAGGGCAGAGGCATATTATACGCCGGCAGCACACGACGCCCAACTAGGGTGGAACGCTTTGTGACGCCTGCTAGCCTGCGAGGACGCGAACGGGGTTGGTGATGATCCAGTGTCGCCACGTGCCCGCTACGTGGCGGAACGCCTCGATGTGATAGCGCCCCGGTTGCTGGATGGTGAGGGCCAGCCACCGCCCGCGGGTCTCTGCGACGGCTTGGCCGTCACGGTGGAGCCGAAGGAGGGCCTTCTCGGGGGCGTGTGCCGAGAGCTGCACGGCGTCGGAGGTGACGATGCTCTCGCCCATGGTGGCCTGCGCCGAGCTGCTGGACACCACCAGGCTGAATCCACAGGTGGGCGCCAGGCCGTCATAGCCCAGGAAGGCTCGACCCGAGCGCAGGGCGTCATACACCAGCCCCGCATCCTGGGCCGCATCGCCGGACCAGTTGTCGCGTACCAGCAGGTGCGTGTTGAGGGCGCGCATGAGGTGGCGATAGGGAAGAACGCGTAGCTTGAGCGGTCCCCACCCATACCGGGCCCCATGGGCGTCGCTACCGGCAATGGCGATCACGGGACGGCCTTCCTGAAGGGAATGCCATCGTCGCAGCGTCTCAGCGTAGGGGCCTCGGATGTAGCGGCGCGGCGCCAACACGGCCGCCAGGCTGGTCCCCAAGGTGCGAGCGTACGATTTCCACTCGGACATATAGTTCCAGAGCTCGATCCCGGCAAAGCCAGTCACATCCCAGCGCAGCCAGTTGATCTCGGGCTCGTTGGCATAGGCGCCCGATCGCTCATAGGGATGGGCGAGGAACGCTATGCCGCCGTGATCTCGGACGGCGTCCAGCAGCTCTTGGGTATCCTCGGCACAAGGGGATACCGGCGCATCGGCGCCGAAAACTAGCAGGTGGTTCTCCAGGGGCCGCGACGGAGCATGTACCTCCTCGCCGATCAGAACCAGGCAGCCCTTGCGCCAGCCTTCCTCCTGCTTGGGCCAGCTGTTGTGGTCGGCGCAGAGTAGCACGTCAATGCCCGCCGCACGCGCATGGCGGGCAAGCTCCTCATGGCCGGCGGTGCCGTCCGAGTAGGTAGAGTGGACGTGCACATTGGCCACGCGTTCTAGGTAAGGCATGGCCTCTGGGGGAGACGCGCCGCTAGGCGATGCCATCGGGCCGATCACCCATTTTCTTGCAGCGTGGGCGACGTAGCGATTATCTCTTTGCCGGCCACGGCCTCATCGATGGAGTGGATGGTGCCGCCGGCATCTTCCACGGTGGAGACGATGATCTCAAAATCCAGGTCGATGCCCTCGATGGTGATCTTGGCGTTCTCCACCTTGCGGTCGACCTCGTAGATGTTGATGTTTACGCCATCGACGCCGGGCAGCTCGGCCAGACGTTGCGCCACCTCGCAGATCGAAGGGTCATGGGGCTTGAGCACGTCCAATACTACGCGACGTAACTTGGCTGGCATAGCGAGTGGAATCCTCCTCTAGTGTTGGGCTCGATTCGCAAGACCCGTGTGAGGGTCACTGTCCACATTGTGTCTCTGCCGTCGCCGCCTCTGGCAACCGGATGATCTTGCGCGCAAAGACGAGATAGCCGGTGTGGCCGATCATCCGATCCTGCGGCCGCAGGCGCGCTGGGACGGGCTTGTACCCGCGCAAGAGTATCTCGAGCACTTCGACATCGGTAAAGGGATGCGCTCGCAGAGCCCATAGCAGATCGCTGACCTGGTTGGTGGTGGGCACCAGCGCGCCAAAAAAGCCGCCGGGCGCGAGGGCGGCACAAGCCGGCTCGAGGCAATCCTGGGGTTCGCGCACATCCAGAAAGAGCGCGTCAGCGCCAGAGACCGGCAACGGCTGGGTGGCATCGGCTTGCTGGAGCGTGACATAGGGCGCCAGATCGTTGGCTTCGAGGTTGCGTCGTGCGCCGGCGAGCATGTCCTCCCGCAGATCGAACGAATAGACGTGGCCGTCGGGCCGTACTGCCCATGCCATGGCCGTGGTGAGCGCGCCACTGCCGGTGCCGGCCTCGACCACCCGCCGCCCATCGGTCAGGTCTAGCTTGAGCAGGATCATGCCGATCTCTTTGGGGTAGATAATCTGGGAGCGGCGTTTGACGCGCATCAGGAGATCGTGGATCGAGGGACGGACGACCATGCAGCGGTGGCCGAGATGGGAAAGCACCTCGCGGCCCAGCGGCTGCCCGATCAGGTCATCATGGGCGATGATGCCGAGGTGGGTATGGAACTGGGCGCCTGGCTCCAGCCGCACGAGGTAGCGTTTGTGGCCCTCGGTGAGGACAAGCACGCGCTCGCCCGCGCGTGCCAAATGTTGTGATTCTGTATCCATTTTACTCGACTCGGATTATACGTTAGGATGTCTTGGTGAGCAAGCGATACCCTCTGGTCTGATCCCTCGTATTGGATGGGAACCATCAGCCACCGACTGGCGTCTCTAGCTATGGCATTGGACTGTGCAGCTGTGGGTTCGACTCTCGGCAAGGAGCGCGATATGCGACGGATTCTCCACGGATTGGTACTGACGGCTATGTTGGCGACGGCAGTGGCCTGTCAGCCCGACGGCGCGGCATCGGAGGATGGCTTTTTCTCCACCGCCAGCGTCACTCGCGATCGGATCACGGTCTCGGTTCGGGCCCTGGGTCAGGTGGAGCCGTTGGCATCGGTGACGGTGACCTTTGGCACCGTTGGAGGCCGTATTGCAGAGTTGCTGGTGCACGAGGGTGACGAGGTTGCCAAGGGGCAAGCGCTGGCCACGCTGGACACCCAAGAGCTGGAGGACCGCCTGATCGAGGCCCAAGCCGAACTACGTGTGGCCGAGGCCGAACTCGAGGCAGCCCAGCGGGAGCCCAACGAGGCCGAGATTGCGGCGGCCGAGGCCGCCGTGGCCGAAGCCGAGGCCGAGCTGGCCAAGGCCGAGCACGCCTGGGAGCTGGGCAAGGACCGCCCCTTGGCCGCACTCGAGTCAGCGGTGGCGGACGCGGAAGCCGCGCTGCAGGAGGCACGCGACCGCCTGGCCTTGGAAGAGCTCCGCGCTGGCCAACCCGAGATCAGACAGCTGGAATACGAAGAGGCGTTCTTTCAGCGGGCCCTGCGTGACACGCGATCGCCAGAGGAAACGGCCCAGTTCGAAAAGGATCTGAGCCAGGTTTCCAGCGCCTTGGCGCGAGCACGAGCGTCTCGCGCGGAAGCACTGGCGGCGCAACGCAAGGCCGTCAGTGACGCCGCCGACGATCTCGAGGAGGCGAGGGACGAGCTGGCGGGGGCGCAGCGGGGAGCTCTGGATCCCACGTCCAAGCTAGAGCTGGCCTATGAGCGGGCCCGCGAAAAGCGTGACGAGGCCCTGCAAAAGCTCGACGCGGTGCGCGCAGGCCCCGACCCTGACGCGCTGGAGCGTGCAACTAATGGCTATGAGGCCGCCTTGGCCAAGGTCGGCGACATCGAGGCCAGCATCGAGGCCTCTACGCTGGTCAGCCCTATTGACGGGGCGGTGCTGACCCTCTTTGTCGCGGCGGGCCAATGGGTGGGCTCGTCCACCAATGTCGCCTACGTGGCGGATGCCAGCGAGCTCACCTTGACGGCCCAGGTCTCCGAGCGGGATGTGGTGTCATTGGAGCCGGGGCAGCAGGCGCGGGTGAGTTTCCAGTCGGCGCCACACACGTTCTACGAGGGGGAGCTGGTGACGGTGGCCTCGCAGGCCCAGACGCAGGATGGTGTGGCCCTCTTTGAGGTGGAGGCGCGGCTCGGGGCGGTCGACATGGAGGTGCTGCCCGGTATGACAGCCAACCTCTGGGTGGATGTGGGGTCTCGAGATGACGTGCTGGTCATCCCAGCCACGGCAATCGTGCGGACCGACTATACCGGTACGGTGGGCTGGGTTACCACGCGCGACGACGCTGGCGGCTGGACTCAGACCGAGATCAAGCTAGGAATGAGCGACGGCGTCCTGATCGAGGTCACTGACGGCCTCCGCGAGGGCGACGAGGTACGGATTCCGCTGCAGGCTCCGACCGGCGATCAGATGTTCTATGGCTAGGGGCTCACGGAACATGAGGAAGGATCAAAGCAAAGCCATGGCCAAAAAGAGCAAGCGGCGTCGCATTTTCACCACGGGCCGCATTACCGGCTGCGGTTGCCTGCTCGTGGTTGCGCTGTTGGCGGGGGCAGGATGGTGGGCGTTCCCTCGTATCAAGGACAGCCTCTTGCCCCAGTACGGATTCCGTCCGCCGGAGAGCGGCTCCACAGAGGTGACGGTGGAGCGAGGTGACCTGACCGAGGCGGTCAGCGTGTATGGGGCCGCGAGCCCCGCGCGGACGCAGGCGCTGGCCTTTTCGCAGGCGGAGGGGCGCATCACCCTGGTAGCCGCCATGGAGGGCATGCCAGTAGCCGAGGGTGATCTGCTCGTCTCGCTGGACCGCGAGGCGCTAGAGCGCGAGGTGGCCTTGGCGAAAGCCGAGCGCGACGAGGCGCTGGAGGCGCTTGAGGAGCTGGCTCAGGAGGAGAGCCCCGTGCGGCAACTGGAGCTGCAGGTGGCGCTGGATGAGGCGCGCTCCGAGCTCTCCAAGGCCGAGGAAGCGCTGGCTGCCTTTGATCGCGGAGAGGGCGGCAGCGCTCAAGCGCGGCGAGAGGCCGTCGAAGAGCTACAGCTCGCGCGGCAGCGTCTGGCCAGCCTGCAGGATGATGCCGAGTATGAGGAGCAGATCGCTCGGCTAGAGTGGCAGTACAACATTGCCGAGGTGGAGCACGGCCCCTATGTGCTGATCCAGAACCCTTCGGAGCAGGATCGCGACAAAGAGTGGCTGCTGCGCAACGAGATGCTGGCCCGCAAGCAGGATCTCGACACGGCCCGCCTGTCGCGCGAGGCCGACCTGCGGGCCGCGCAGAACGCGGTGGCGAAGGCCGAGCGGACGCTGCGCGAGCTCGACCGCGCCATCGCCATGGGCAAAGACGAGGTTAGCCGACAAGAGCTGGTGGCCAAGGTGGCGTCGGCCCAGGCCAAGGTGCTGGAAGCCGAGAGCGCCCTGGCTGGCGACACGCTGGCCGAGGACACCATCGAGGTGGCCAAGGCGGAGGCCGAGGTGATCAAGGCGGAAGGCGCTCTGGCGGTCGCTGAGCGCGCCTTGGCCGATAGCGAGCTGCGCGCGCCGTTCGATGGGACGGTGCAAGCCGTCAAGGCGATGGAGGGGGGAACGGCCACCCGCGGCGAAGAGATGGTCACGGTGGCGGACCTGTCCGAGATTCGGGTGGTGGCCCAGGTCAGCGAGCTCGACATGGGCACGGTCAAGGAGGGCCTGGAAGTTCAGGTGATCCTGGAGGCGTTCGGCGAGGAGGGGCGGGTGCCCGCGCGAGTCGGGCCGATCCCTGCCTATGGGCGCTACCAGGATGGGATCACGGTTTTCGACGTGCCGATCCTCCTCGACCGCGAGATGCCTGGGCTGCGCCTGGGAATGAGCGCGAGTATCTCCATCCCTGTGGGGGTGGCCACCGACGTACTCTACATCCCCGTCCACGCCGTCTATAGCGGCTTTGAGGGGTCGTTCGTCTTTGTGCACGCGGGCGACGACGTGGAGCAGCGTGCCATCAAGACGGGCGTCAGCGATGGCATCATGGTCGAGATCATTGAGGGCCTGGAAGAGGGCGAGACAGTCATCGTTCCTATGTCTGGCCCTGGCATCTATTACTAGGGGGCGCCTCCATGGGACGCGTGATCAATCTGTGGTTCGCCATGCTTGGGCTGCGGGCCAACAAGCTGCGGTCGGCGCTCACCATCCTGGGCATCGTCATCGGAGTCACGGCGGTCATTATGATCGTTGCCTTGGGCAATGGCTTGCGCCGCTCCACCGAGGAGCAGATGGAGGCGTTTTCGCAGGGCACGATCGAGGTGCGGCCGTCCATGGCCTTTGCGCGGCCGATGGCGGTGGGGATGTCTGGCGGGGCCGTGGTGGTCGAGAGCGATAGGATGGGCGGGGGGGCCATGCGCATGCCCCAGCTTAACTCCAAGGATGTGGAGGCGCTGGACCGCCTAGGCACCACCATCGACGGCGTCTCTCCACAGTACGAGACTTATGGCACCTTGGTCTATCAGGGCAAGCGACTGGACATCGGGCAGATCATTGGCGCTACGCCCAGCTATCTCCAGGTCTATGAGCGTGAGATGCTGTACGGGCGCTTTCTGAATCCTGTAGACGAGCAAGGCCTGGCCCCCGTGATGGTCATTGATGAGATGGCGTCGGATCGGGTCTTTGGCGAGGGCGTTGACCCCGTCGGGAACGAGGTGGTTGTCTCGTTTGGTCAGGTGCCGCAGGTCTACACGATCATCGGCGTCTTGGCCAGCGATGGGGGGTACTCGCGGACGTCGTAC
Organism: Chloroflexota bacterium; assembly: GCA_036803245.1. Taxonomy (GTDB): domain Bacteria; phylum Chloroflexota; class Anaerolineae; order UBA1429; family UBA1429; genus DAIRUQ01. The sequence continues at coordinate 12,792 of DAIRUQ010000033.1, forward strand.
GCCGCTCTGGTACCGTTGCGGACCGCGCAGCGGCGACTGAACAACAGCGGTGAGCCCGAGCCCGTGTCCTTTATCGCGGTGGGATGTGAATCGCGTGACGATGCCCAGCGACGCAAGGCGGTGGCAGAGGTCAACACGATCCTGCGCGCCAGCCGCGGCATCGAGCCAGGCGTGTCCGAGGATTTCTATGTCAACGACACGCTGGCGTTTCGGGAAGAGAGCATGCAGGTGATCCGCTTGATCACGCTGGTGCTGTCGCTCATCGCGGGCATCTCTCTGGCGGTAGGCAGCATCGGTCTGATGAACATCATGCTAGTGAGCGTGAGCGAGCGTACCGCCGAGATCGGCGTGCGCCGCGCCATGGGCGCGCAACGTGGCGACATCCTGGCGCATTTCCTGTGGGAGGCGATCATGCTGGGTCTAGTCGGCGGGGTGACTGGATTGCTGCTGGGAAGCGGCGGGTCGTATCTGGTGGGCGCTCTTGTGGAAGAGCTGCAAGGCAAGATCGCCGTGACGTGGGATATCATCGCCATCGCCGTGGGCGTTTCGACGGTGGTCGGCGTGGCGGCGGGCATCTACCCCGCGTGGCGGGCGGCGTTGCTGCAACCGACGGAGGCTCTGCGTCATGTCTAGGGCAAAGCGAGCAAAAGAGCAGGTAGAACAGCAAAAGCACGATGGCACCATGATCGCGCTGGAGCAGGTGGTCAAGACCTACGAGATGGGCGAGCTGGAGGTGGTGGCCGTCGCTGGGGTCGATCTCACCATCAAGCGGGGCGAGTTTGTGGCCATCGTTGGCCCCTCGGGTTCGGGCAAGACGACGCTGCTGAACCTGATCGGCTGTTTGGACAAGCCCAGCAGTGGGAGCTACCATCTCGCCGGTCAGAACGTGGGGGCGATGCGAGATCGGCAGCTATCGCGGATGCGGGGCCGGGAGATCGGGTTTGTCTTTCAGAACTATTCCTTGCTTCAGCGAGACACGGCTCTCCATAATGTCCAGGTGCCGCGCTACTATGCCGAGGGCAAGGGCGATCGGCAGCGGGCGCTGGCACTGCTGGAACGCGTTGGATTGGCCCATCGTGCCCGTCACCGTCCGGTAGAGCTCTCTGGCGGCGAGCAGCAGCGAGTGGCTATCGCCCGCGCGCTGATGAACGCGCCCAGCCTACTGCTGGCCGACGAGCCCACCGGCAACCTGGACAGCAAGTCTGGCGGCAGCCTGATGGACCTATTGACCGAGCTAAATGAGGACGATGGGCTGACCATCGTCATGGTGACACACGACCCCGCGGTAAGCGCCCGCGCGAGACGGGTGGTCTCGATGATGGACGGCCGCGTGCAAGACGATACCGGCCCCGACCCGATGGTGGCATAGGCCCCTTGACACCGCGCCCCAAAGGGGCTACAAGAGGGTCCAGCGGACACCGAGCGCGCCCGACATGGCGCGGATGGAAGGGAGGCCCCTCATGGGCAAGGCAGTGGTAGGCGCACAGCTCTATACCGTGCGCGAGTTCACCAAGACATTGGATGGCGTCAAGAGCAGTCTCGATCGCGTGGCCGAGATCGGCTACCAGGCTGTGCAGCTTTCGGGATTTGGACCGGTTGACGCAGGCGACGTGGCCAAGGCGCTCGAGTCGGCGGGGCTTGTAGTCGCCTCGACGCACACCGGCTGGGATCGGTTTCTGAACGACCTCGACGCCGTGATCGAGGAGCACCATCTCTGGGGGTGTGAGCACCCGGCCATCGGGGGGCTCCCCAAAGAGTACTATAGCCTCGAGGGCCTGGAGCGCTTCAAGAACGAGCTGATCCCGGTGGCGGAGCGATTGGCCGAGGCCGGGATGACCTTTTCCTATCACAACCACAACCACGAGTTCGCCCGCTATGATGGCAAGCTCTGGATCGAGCGCCTGTACGATGACATTGGCCCAGAGTACCTCAAGGCTGAGCTGGACGTCTACTGGGTGCAGGCCGGCGGAGGCGATCCGACCTATTACGTGGCCAAGTACGCGGGCCGTCAGCCGCTGCTACACCTCAAGGACATGGCGATCACGCCCGAGCGCGAGCTGCGCTTTGCCGAGGTGGGCGAGGGGAATCTGAACTGGGGCGCCATCCTGCCTGCCGCCAAGCGCGCGGGAGTGCAGTGGTATCTGGTCGAGCAGGATCAGTGCTATGGCCGTGACCCCTTTGAGTCCCTAGCGATCAGCTACCGCAACCTCAAGAGCTGGGGTCTGGAATAGCGAACCGCTTTGGCAGTCGATGTGACGTTGCGAGGGGCTTGCCATCAAGCCCCTCGTCTTTATCCAGCACAGAGGAGAGCGACCATGCAGAGAGTGCAACTCGGCGCGAGCGGACCCACGGTCTCGGAGCTTTGCCTAGGTACCGGCGGGTATGGCACGTCTATCGTGGCGGAGCAGGCCTGGTCTATCATGGACCGGTTTCTGGAGCTTGGCGGCACGTTTCTTGACACCGCCCACGTCTATGGCGCCTGGGAGCCGGGGCGGGGCGGCGCCAGCGAGCGGGTGATCGGCGACTGGCTCTGCGAGCGGGGCTGCCGCCGCGATGTTGTCCTCGGCACCAAGGGAGGCCATCCAGCCCTGACAGAGATGGAGATCAGCCGGTTACGGCCTGGAGACATCGCCACGGACCTACACGAGAGCCTCGAGCGGCTGCGCTCCGATGATATCGACATCTACTGGCTGCATCGTGATGATCCGTCCATCCCAGTGGGCGAGATCGTCGACGCGCTGAACGAGCACCTGGCCGCGGGCCTGGTGCACAGCATCGGCTGCTCGAACTGGACCACCGACCGACTGGCGGCAGCGAACCGGTGGGCCGCCTCCAATGGCAAAGTTGGATTCTGCGCCAGCCAGATCGGGTATAGCCTGGCGCGGGCCAACACCGGATCGGGCGGCTATGCCGGTATGCTCTATGTGGACGAGGAGACCCACGCGTCGCACCGGCGGACAGAGATCCCCGTGGTGGCCTATTCGTCTCAGGCGGGCGGGTTCTTTTCCGGCAAGTATGCGGCGGACGATGATCCCGCCTCTGTTCGCAACCGGGGCGTCGTGCTCAACTATTACAGCGCCGAGAACTTTCAGAGGCTGGAGCGGGCTCAAGAGCTGGCCGCCGTGCACGGCCGCACCGCCAACGAGGTGAACCTGGCGTACCTGAGGAGCCAGCCGTTCCAGGTGGTGCCGATTGTTGGCTCTCGCAGCGCCGCCCAGGTCGAGGCGAGCTGTGCGGCCTGTGGCTGGAGGCTGACCGAGGAGACCTGCCGATGGCTAGAGTCTGGCGACGGGAGTGCCGGAGGTGGTGATGAAGCACTATCGTGAAGAGCTGTGGTTTCACATACCCCAGCGGGTGGGGTTCGTCAACATCACCGACCGGGTGGAGGCGGCCGTCCGTGCCAGCGGTGTGCAACACGGGCTCTGCCTGGCGAACGCCATGCACATCACGGCGTCTGTGTATGTCAACGACGCTGAATCTGGCTTGCTGCATGACTATGAGGTGTGGCTGGAAAAGCTGGCCCCGCACGCTCCCATCGACCAGTATCTGCATAACCGGACGGGCGAGGACAACGGTGACGCCCACCTCAAGCGTCAGGTGATGGGACGTGAGGTCACCTTGGCCATCACCGATGGGCGGCTGGACCTGGGTCCTTGGGAGCAGGTTTACTATGCCGAGTTTGATGGCCGGCGCCGCAAGCGCGCTCTGATAAAGATCATTGGCGAATAGAGCGCATAGCCACTAGGGAGCGAGCTGGATCTCGACCACCGCGGTGGGCCCCTGCATGGGAACGAGGACGGGTACGAGGCGTTGCTGCCAGTCCCAGGCCGGTTGGCCCGCCTCCCAACGACTGCTGCGGGATGCTTCCACGCCATCCACGAGGACCCTTTCGGGCAGCAGCAGGTTGCTGACCATCAGCGCTGTATCCTCGCCAGCCGGATAGGCCAGCCGGATGCGCAGCGTGTTGGCGTCGACTGAGACGTCCTGCAGCTGGGCGACACTGGTCACATGGATGCGCGATCCCTGGTGATCGATGATCCTGGTGATTGGCTCAATGCCTTCAGCGCCGATGACTCGCAAGAGGGCCTGGAGGTGCCAGGTCGGGTTCAGCCACCAGGAATACGCCTCTGCGCCGATGACCACATCCCAGGCATCGGGGTACATCCCTAGGAAATCTCCCTCGGCGTCCTGCATCTGCATCGTCGCGATGACGATGCCCTCGGCCACCTGCGGCCAGTCCACATCGGCAGCGAGGCTGGCCTCTGCCAGCACCGCGTCAAGGTCCATGAGCGCGATGGCATAGGCCAGGCCGTTCCACTGTACTGGGCGGCCGATCCAAGGCCAGCTAAAGCGGGTGGCGCCAAAGACCGGAATGGTTCCATAGGCCATCAGGTTGCGATCGGGAGCGCTCCATTGGTAGATGAACGGCATCCCCGCAAGGGCCCAACGTTGGGCCTCCTCCAGGTGGGCCGGATCGCCCGTGAGGCGGTAGGCCTCCACAAAGGACTCTACGCACCAGGCGGAACCGAGCAGGTCGGGCACATGGAGCTGGAGCTCCCAGGTCTGCGCGCCCTCAGGGCGGTAGGGCTGGGCTCGCAGATACTCTAGGGCGCGCAGGCCGGCGGCCTCCAGGCCGCGATCGCCGTACAGGCGCGCTCCCAGGAGCAGAGGGAAGGCATAGGCGGCCGTGTGGCCGGTAGACGTGTCACCGGCCTCGCCAAAGGCGCGCGGCTCGGAGCGGTCGGGCGCAAAGACAAACCCCCCATCGGCTCTCTGAGCCAGCAGGTTCTGCTGTGCCAGTTGCTTGCCCATGGTTACGCTGCTCGGCGATGTGGCCATGTGCATGGCGAGAACGGGCAGGTAGCGCCACGGCGTGGGACCGCCAACCTGGGTCGCATCGCGGGTGCCCAAGGCCGCGATCTCACGATAGCGTGTGATCTGCTCCGCCGACATCCCCTCTTCTAGCGAAGCCCACCAGAGGTGCAAGGCAGCGACGTCATCGGGACCAGGTCCCCAAGGGTCATGGATGGCGTGATGCCAGCCGGGAGCGTCGGGAACCCAAGCGGTCTCTGCATAGGCCTGCAGGGCTAGTTCGAACGAGCGCTCGTAGGAGAAGGGCTTCGGGGGCAGGGCCGCCAACCCATTGTCTGGCAACCAGAGGCGCAGCGCGGCTAGCTCATCGGTGGCGGGCACCACAAAGAGCTGGCTGGCCAGCCGTTGCGCTTCGCCTGGACCCATAGTCATGGGGACCTGCAGGCACTCCCTGTTCTCCTCGAGGCCGGCGGTCACTCCAGGCGCAAAGAGGCGCATGAGGTGGTTGTCCTGATGATCCCAGCGGTTGGGCACCGCATAGAGGGCGGCCGGACGTTCGTGTCCGGGGGCCCAGACTTGGAGCGGATCCCAACTGATGCCAGTGGCAACGCCGTCGTGGGTAACCGACATCAGCGGGATGGTCACTTTGTTGGGGTGGGGCACGTAGCGGTCGGCGACGCTGGCGTCAAAGAAATCGGTGCCGGAGCTCTGTTCCTCGCCGAGGAGAAACTCGAGGCCGGGGAAAAGGGCGCTGTCTTTGGCCGTGGCATAGCTGCCCTCGCCCGGGAGATAGTCGGGCCCGGACCACGCCAGCAGCTTGGCGCTGGCGTCGACGGTGAGCGTGCTCTCCAGGCCGAACCATGGTTTGCCTGGCGCTGCCGAGAAGCTGGTGGTGAGCGTCCATCGGCGGCCGTCCACATCGGTGTGCTCGGCTACCAGGTGGATCCCGTCCTCCTCTTGGCGATAGGCTTGGGCATAGCAGAGCGCTACGCGCTTGTGGCCCGCGTCATCAAGATAGATCAGCCTACCGGCAGAACGCAGTCTGCCAACCTGCCGCCAGGTGTCGCCATCACGCCACTCCAGAATGCCTGTGCCATAGCCAAAGGGCTGGCTGGGCAGGGTGAGTCGGAGGTCGCCATGGGAGAGCGTCAGAGGCTCTTGCTCAAGGCGTGGCTCCTCACAGACTACCTCTCCCCGGCCGAGCCAGACGCCGTCGGCTCGCACCCCGAAAAAGTGAGGGCCCGGATTGGCCGTCGCCTTCCAGGTGAGGACATGGTTGGCGCCGGGCTCCAGCGGGGGCACCGTCACTTCGGCGCGCTCGACCTCCAGGCCCGTGGTGCTCTCCAGCCAAACCGCCGTAGGCTCGGTGGCGTGATCGCCATCGTTGCGCAGCCTGGCGCAGATCTCAAAGGCCTCGTCGGTCCCCACAAAGGCTCTGGGTGTGCCCAGCCGCTCCAGCGCCAGGCGCCCCGGGGCGGGCCCGAGCAACCGCATCGACGCCACGGTAATCTCACCGCCCTCGGTGTTGGAGGGGTCCAGGCGTAGGCGGGTGATCTGGCCTCGCCAGGCGTCGCTGTCCTTGAGGGGGAGCAGATAGGTCTGCCAGGCCCCGTCTTCCTCGACGTCAAAGTGGTAGCTGTCCGTCTCGTTGAACGGCCGTCCCTCGACCTCCCAGAAGACCTGCGCATGTTTTCCCTGGGTGCTACGCATCCGAATCTCGAGGTAGGGCGCCGTCTCGGCCGCGACGCTGATGCTGGGACCGAACATGTAGGGATCGCCGCCGATGGCTCGTGTAACGATGCCATCGGCTCCGCGCTCAAAGCGAGCCAGATCGTTGGTGGGCGACCAGCCTTGCGTGCCTCGGGTGAAATCCCAGGCCTCGACGATAGGGCTTGCATCAGGGTCGAAGGGATCTGCGGGCGGGAAAGGCTCGGCGAGCGGCGATGCAGGCTGAACCGAGAGGGCGGCCGGCACCAAGGTGCCCGAGGGTGCTCCGGTCGGGGCTGGCTGAGTGGTTGGTGGCGCCTGGGTGGGCACGGGGGTGGCGGTGGAGCTGGCCTGGCGCGCCCCAGCACAGCTGGCCGTCAGCGTCGCCACGATGATCAGCAACGAGATCGCTCTGAGCCTCAGCATTGAGACCTCCCAACGTTATGGGGTCGGTGTGCGCAGATCCCAGGTGAACCCCCGCGTGACGCTGGCGGGGCTGGCTACGCGCCATGGGGGGGTGCCCTGCAACCGCTCCACCACCGTCACATCCCAGGAGAGACGGAGCAGTCGGTTCCAGCTCTCGGGCAGCGGCGTGCCGTCGGGACGCCAGGACGTGGCCTTGGTCCAGGCCTCGATGCCGTCCTCCGGCCGTCCCGTGGGCCACACGCGCACGAGGTACCATTCGTTGGGGCCGAGGATGCCCACCGACGTCCAGTTTAGCAGAATGCGAGCATCGGCGCTCTGGTAGCTGGCTCCTTGGCGAGGGCCCAGCAGGAACGGCGCCCGGAACGGCAGCACCTGGTTGCTACGCATCAGCGTGGGCGTGGCCGTGGGCGTTGGCGTCAGGGTCAGTGTAGCTGTGGGCGTGTGGGTGGCCGTTGGCGTTACCGGGATCGATGGGATCACCAGCTCTTGCCCAACGCTGAGCACCGCGTTGACCGAGATGTCGTTGGCCTGGGCGATGTCCGCTACGGCGACGTCGTAGCGTGTCGCGATGACGCCCAGATACTCGCCCTGCTCGACGATGTGGATGACGTCGGCGCGGGGCGTCTCGGCGGGCTCGGCGGCATCGGTGGGGGACGCCTGCGTCGGCCGCGGCGTGTTGGTTGGCGTCACGGGCACATCGGGAATCAGTAGCTGCTGGCCGATCCGCAGGATCGTCTCCGAGGTGATGCCGTTGGCCCGGGCGATCAGGGCCTCGTCAATCCCATAGCGGCGGGCGATGGCGCCCAAATACTCTCCCTGCTCGACCGTGTGGTAGAGGTCGGCCAGTTGGGTCGGTTCAGGCGTTGCCGTTGGCTCCCCCGTCGGGCTCGGCGTGGGCGTGGCTGATGCCGTAGCCCTTGCCGGCGCCGTGGTGGCGGTTGGCGTCACGGTCCTGGTCGCCGTCGATGTGGGCGTCGAGGTGCTGGTGACGGTGGGCGACGAGGTCGGCGTGGCCGTAGTAGGGCTCTCGCTAGCCGAGCCAACCTGGCCGGGAATGACGAGCTCCTGCCCGATACTGAGCACGTCCTCTGGATCGATGCCGTTGGCGGCGGCGAGCTCATCCACCGACACGCCGTACTGCTGCGCCAAGCGCCCCAGCAGGTCTCCGCGCTCCACGACGTGGACCAAGGGCTCTGGCGTGGGGCTGGGTGACGGGGTGGCCGTCGGTGGCGCCGTCGGCGTCGTCGGAGCGGTCGGCTCGGCCGGGTCGGGCGTGGCCGTGGGCACGGGAATGACGAGCTCCTGCCCGATGCTCAGCACGTCGTCAGGATCGATGTCGTTGGCCTCGACCAGCTCGTCAAGCGAGATGGCATACTGCTGGGCGATGCGGCCGAGCAGGTCGCCCTCTTCCACCAGGTGGATGACCGGTGTGGCCGTGGGCGTAGAGGTCGGAATCGGCGTGGCCGTCGCCGTCGCGGTGGGCGTCGAGGTGGGTGACGGACTGCTGGTGGCCGTCGCAGGCAACGTCGTCGCCGTGGGAAGGCGCTCGGTGGTGGCTGTCGCTGTCGGCGGGATGACCTCGGCTACCGGCGAGGCTGCGACGGTGGGGCTCGGTGGCGTTGGCGGCGAGATGCAGCCCTGCGCCAGCATCGCTAACGCGACACTGCACAGGATGAGCCCCCGCCTAGTCCGCCTCCACCACGTCATACCTACTCGCCTCTCGCCTTGTCCTCAGGAGCCGTCCAGGCCCAGCTCTGCAGCGGCGGCTTTCATGGAATCGATCACAAAGCTCACGTGCTCGCGCAGGGGTACCCCCAGCTCTTGGGCGCCCAACTCGATATCATCACGCTCCACGCCGCGTGCAAAGGACTTGTCCTTCCACTTTTTCATGACCGACGAGACCTTGAGCGAGTGGATGCTCTTGTCCGGGCGAACCAACACGCAGGCCACGATCAGCCCTGTGAGCTCGTCCACAGCAAAGAGCGCCTTGGCCATGGGCGTGACCCGCGGGACGCCCAGATAGGGCGCGTGTCCCTTGATGGCGTCGATGATCTCGTTGGGCCAGCCGAGCGACTCGAGCAGGGTGCAGCCAAAGGCCGGGTGCTCCTCGGCCGTGGGGTGCTCCTCATAGTCAAAGTCGTGGATCAGGCCCGTGACGCGCCAGAGATCCACATCGCCGCCCAGCTTTTTCGCATAGCCAGCCATGGCGGCCTCCACGGCCAACGCGTGTTTGATCAGGTTGGGGTTCTTGGTGTGCTCGTTCAGGAGGGTCCAGGCGTCACTTCGCGTAGGGGTCATCAGGCTACTCCCTCTGAGAGGTCTAGGACGGTAGTGCTTTTTGCTGGAGGGCCAACAGGCGGGCGATGCCGCCACGGGCGAGGGCCAGCATCTGGTCCAACTGCTGACCGGTAAAGGTGCCGCGCTCGGCCGTGCCTTGCACCTCGATAAAGGCGCCGGCTCCGTTCATGACGACGTTCAGGTCGACCTCGGCCCGGCTGTCCTCCATATAGCAGAGGTCGAGCAACACTTTGTCGTCGACGATGCCGGCACTCACAGCCGCGACCGGCGTCAGTGGGATCGGCGTCGGAAGCTCGCCCAGTGTCTGCATCCGGCGCAGCGCCAGCGCCAACGCGACATAACCACCTGTGATGGCGGCGGTGCGAGTGCCGCCATCGGCCTGGAGGACGTCACAGTCAACGATGATGGTGTGCTGGCCCAGAGCCTCGAGCGGCACCGCAGCGCGCAGCGAGCGGCCGATCAGACGTCGGATCTCTTGGGTGCGGCCGCCCAGGCCGTGGGTTTCACGGGGCGTGCGGCGCGAGGTGCTGCGGGGCAACATGGCATACTCGGCAGTGATCCACCCCGAGCCCTTGCCCTCTAGCCAGGAGGGCACGCCCGGTTCCACCGTGGCCGCGCAGAGGACGCGCGTCTGGCCGCAACAGATCAGGGCCGAACCCTCGGCATAGTCAAGATAGTCGGGTGTGATGGTCACGGGCCGGAGCGTGTCGGCTGGGCGGTCACTGCGCATGTGGCTCTCCCCAGAACTGCCCCAGAATCGCGTCCTGCAGCGCCCACATGGCGGTCTCGTCGGCAGGAGTGGCGTGGTCATGCCCGAGCAGATGGAGGCAGCCGTGCACGACCAGCAGGGCCAACTCTCGATCTATGGGCTGTTGCCTATCGTCTGCCTGCCGCTGGGCGGTCTCTAGTGAGATCACCACATCGCCCAGATGGCGGCGAGCCGAGGTGGGCAGCACAAACGGTTCTCCCTCTTGGCTGGGGAACGAGAGCACGTCGGTGGGCCCGTCGATCTGCCGAAACCGCTGGTTGAGGTCGCCAATGGTGGCATCATCGGTTAGCACCAGGGTCAGGCTGGCTCGGGTTACCTGCGCCTCGTGCTGCAACGCCAGGCGTGCCACATCCTTGACCCAGGAGACCGTGATCCCGCGCGGCAACGCGAGATCGCGTTGTACGGTAATAGCCAAGTCGCTCATGGCGCCGCCGGCAGTAGCTCATCCAGCACGTGGCTCTGGCCCGATTCGACGGCGGCGATGGCGTCTGCATAGTAGCCCCGATAGGACTCGGGCAAGCTGAGGCCCAGCTTGATCATCACCAGATCAGAAAGTCGCTGGAGCTCTGCGGCCGAAGGGCGGCCATCTGGCTTGGGTAGGCGAAAGGGCTCGCCCATCACCACCCGCAAGGTGGGGCGCTTCAGGCGCAGCCAGTCCCGTAGTCGCTCTGTGCCAGCAATGGCGATCGGGACGATGACCGCGTTGGATCGGAGGGCCAGATAGGCGATGCCGGACTTGGCTCGCTGCATCGCGCCGTTTCGGCTGCGCGTGCCCTCGGGCGCGATCGCCAACACGCCGCCCTCCCCGAGAACGCGCTGGCACTGTCGCAACGCCTCGCGATCGATCTCGCCGCGCCGCACATAGATGACCCCAGCCACCCGCAAGATGGCATCGACGACAAAAGACCGCCTCCACTTGCCGGCGGCCAGCGTCACCGCTTGCCGTGGCAAGACTGGTGATACAGCGGCCGGGTCGGTCATGTGTAGATGGTTGACGGCCACGATGGTGGGGCCACTGGCGGGAAAGTCTGGTCGGGTGGTGGGGCGGTAGCGATAGGCGATACGAATCAGCGTGTAAAAGACCCACCACAAGAAGCGATAGCCTAGCTGCGATGTATAGTAGGCTGCTCGGTTACGTCGGCCTGGGGCGCTATCACTCATGCCGCGGACAGTCTCCCCCGCTGGTACTATTGGCGACTCTGTGGGCCAGGTGACCACTGATGCATTCTACCACAGTCCGTGGGCGCGGCAAGATGCCAGCGCGGGGCCATGACGCCGGCTCCCTCGGCAGGGTCACACTAGCGCACCACGCGTAACCGCGAGCGAGCAACGCGCGACCGCTAACTGGTTTTGACGGGGACAAGGATGCGGATCGGGGCCTCCTTTGTAGAGCCCTCAGCAGGAAAGACCTCTAGGTCTGGGCGGGTGTGGTCGATGGTGGTGTCCTCGGGAGGCCGCCATTCGCCATAGATGCTGGCCCAGGTCTGGCTGAGCGTAGCCATGGTGCAGGTGAACATGGCATAGCACCCGCCTGGCACGTCGCGCACCACCATCTCGTCGTTTGGCGAGGTCGCCCCTACCGGCACGGCAACACCCGCGCAAAAGTCCACCAGTTCGCCCTGTGACTCTACCATAAAGTAGCCCGCATAGTACTGGTCATCGAGGGCCAGCTCCTTGGCGACGGCCGCGTAGCGATCAAAGCGGCGCCACTCGCCCTCATAGTCGATCTGGTCCGGGGTGCTGCGACAGGTGATCCCGAGAATGGCAAAGCTCTCGATGTCCTCGAATGTGGGGTCCATGGTACCTCCTGGCCCACCCTGGGGCCGGCTCTCATCCTGACCACCCGGGCAGGGGGTTGGGCGGCTCCGCCTCCAGAGGTGGCATGCAAAACGAATCACCTTAGGATAGGTGGAAGCCGACCGCGCGGCAAGCCAAATAGCCGCCGAGGGCGTGACTCTGGTGCAACGACCCCGAGGGAGCGTCCAGCGTCCTGTGGCGGTCGGTCTGGCTGGGCAGAGATCCTGCTTGCGGACCTGGGTTGAGGTCGTCAGGGCGATATGTTATGCTGAATCACCCTGTCAGGGGCTTTGCTGGAGGTAGCTGATGAGCGCGATTCCCACCAGGCAAGAGATTGACGATCGACAAGCGGCCTTGCTCGGTGAACTAGAGGGGCTCAAGGAGCAGTTGCTGAGCCGGTACCTCATCGGCCTGGCGGTTGCTCTAGGCGTCTGGCTGATAGCTGATGCAACCATCAGCCCACCTTCGAGCGTTCTCCATCTCTTGTGGATTCCGATGATGCTCACGGTGGGGCTGGGGTACTTGATCGGTCAGCGCGACCAGGGTCAGGCCGGCCCGGTGCTGGTGACGGGGCTCTTGCTGTGCGGCTGGTGCCTGGTCTTGGCGAGGCCAAGCGACCTCACCGTCGTGGCAACGGCGATGGTGCTGGTGGTCACGTCCTCCTTGTTGAACCGCTGGGTCTCGTTGCTGGCCGCTGTGGTGGGGTGGTTGGGCAGCCTGGCTGCGTACCGGATGGTGGTCCCGGCTGGACCGGCGCCAGAGTTGGTCACTGCCAGCGGCATCGCGTATGCCCTGATGGCGGGTGTCACCTGGATCTCGGAATCCCCCATGCGCGATGCGGCGAATCTGGCGCTGACAGCCTGGGAGCAGCTACGCGAATCCTTGCTGGAGGCGCGCCAGCGTCGGGCGGAGCTTCATCGGGTGGTGCGTGCCCTAGAAGAGGCTACCTATCGCATCGAGCGGATGAACAACGAGCTGATGCTCGCGCGACAAAGAGCCGAGGCAGCCCGCGAGAACAAGGCTCGCTTTGCTGCCATGGTGAGCCACGAGCTGCGTGGCCCGCTGAATCTCATCCTGGGCTACAGTCGGCTCTTGGCCCTATCCCCTGAGCAGTATGGCGTGCCGTTGCCACCGCCATATCGCAAGGACGTGCATACCATCTATTCGAGCAGCCGCCACGTGGTGAACCTGCTGGACGATATTCTCGATCTGAGCCAGGTTGAGGTGGATCGCATGCCTCTCGTCCGCGAGTACCTGGATCTGAACGAGGTGTTGACCGAAGTGGAGGCGGTGGTGCGGCCGTTGGCGGAGCGCAAAGGACTTGGGCTGAACGTTGACTCCGAGGAGACGCCCATTCGCGTGTTCGCCGATCGGGTGCGCATCCGGCAGGTGCTGATCAACCTGTTGACCAATGCCACCCGCTTTACGGAACGAGGCCGCATCGACGTGCAGGCGCGGACCGAAGATGACCACGCGCTGGTGCGTGTGCGAGACACGGGCCGCGGCATACCCGACAAGGACATCTCACGGCTCTTTGAGGAGTTCTCGCAACTGCACCTACACGAGGAGGGTGCTCCCAAAGGGTCGGGCCTAGGCTTGGCCATCAGCCGCCACCTGGTAGAGGCGCACGGCGGCACCATCTGGGCGCTTAGCCAGGAGGGTGCTGGCACCGAGGTGTTCTTTACCCTGCCCAGGCTTTCGCCCGAACGCCCGATGGTCTTGTCAGAAGCGCCAGGGCACGACCAAGCCGTCGCGAGCCCACACGATGTCGTCTTGGTGCTGCAGCAAGATCCGGCGGTGGTTCGGCTGATGGCTCGCCATATCGGCGGGTACCGGATTGTCGGCGTCCCAGATCCACGCTCGGTGATGGCAGCGGTGCAGGATCACCATCCTCGTGCGGTGATCGTGGATAGTGACGTGGCCGAAACGCTGGCCAACCAGCTACGGGCTGCCAAGGCAGGGGTGCCGGTGCTGGCCTGCAACATGCCCAGCGCCAGCGGGTCCTCACGGCTGGAGGGCGTCTTTGCCTTCCTGATCAAGCCCGTCATGCGGGAGACCCTCGAGCGAACGGTCCGGCAAGTCCCCGTCAACGGCGACGAGATGACGGTGCTGATTGTTGACGATGATCCAGACGCGGTGCATCTCTTGCAGGTGATGCTGGAAGCGCTATCGGAACCCTGCCGCGTGCTCAAGGCCCATGATGGCAAAGAGGCCCTCGACGTCTTGGCGCGTGAGCGGCCCGACTTGGTCCTGATGGACCTCTTGATGCCCAATCTTTCTGGCGATGAGACGGTCCGCCGCATGCAGGCCGATCCCGAGTTGCGGAGCATTCCGGTGGCGGTGGTATCAGCCAGCGATGCGTTGGGGCCGACGGCGACCTTTGGTGACTATATCGGGTTGCTGGCCCCTGGCCCTATGGATGTGGCCGAGAGCCTGGCGCTGGTTCGTTCGCTGCTGGACCAGGTTACGCCTCGTTATCTCGAGAGCCCAGAGCCCGTGCCACCGTCTCGAGAAGCTGTTCGCGGCTGATAGGCTTTTGCAGGACGTCAACCGCTCCGAGAGACCGGGCTAGCGGAGCGTGGGCCGCGATCGAACAGACCACAATGGGCACCTCGCGGGCTCGCGCGTCATAGGACAGCTCGCTAAGCACAGACCAGCCGTCTCTTTCAGGGAGAATGATATCCAGCAGGATCAGATCCGGCGTGACGCGCTCCAGAAGCTGCCGGACCTCGGCCTCGCTACGGGCAGCGTGCACGATGTACCCGGCTGGCTCCAGGTGCCGGCGATAGAGCGCGATGGCCTCGCTATCATCCTCGACGATCAGCACCGACGCCGAAGCTGCCGGCAGCGGAAGGCTAACCCCCAGCACCCCCGGGGCCTCTGCGCTGTCTCTGGCCCATACGCGACCGTGGCATGCTTCCACCAGATGCCGCCAGAAGCTCCCGTCAGAGTCGCTGGGTGCGCCGCGATCTGGCGCCAAGCATCCGCAGGCGTTGTCCACCTGCACCTGGCATATCAGGGCGCGACCGTGGCACTGAACCTGGATCGGTAACGTCTGATCCGAGGTCGCCGCGATGCAATCGGCCAGCAAGCCGAGCAGCACCTGGCGAAACGCTTGTGGCGCGATGCAGACAGTGGCTCCCTTGGCGGGGATGTGGGGCTGGAGGCGTACGTTTCGCTTCGCTGCCAGGGGACGCAACGTCTCGATGATCGCCTCCACAAAGACGGGCAACGACACGGTGACATAGGGCAAGGCGGTCAGCTCGCGGATGGTGCGTTCTTCGGGCTCATCCTGCGTTACCGGTTCGCCACCTAGCGGCAAAGAGGCGGGGCGCTGATTCCAGAGCACGCTCGCCACGGCCTCTAGCGCCTTGTTTCGCTGTCGGTAGAACGAGGACATGCTGAACGAGAGCTCGTCACACACGTCCTGGGCCGACCAACTGCCGAGATAGTGCAGCGAGAGAACCCGATAGGGAAGCCACTCTGGCTCCGCTTGGGGAACCGAACTGGGAGGCCGCAGGCTCTCGACGGCCTCGTGAAGGATGCGT
The DNA here is from genome assembly GCA_036803245.1 of Chloroflexota bacterium. Taxonomy (GTDB): domain Bacteria; phylum Chloroflexota; class Anaerolineae; order UBA1429; family UBA1429; genus DAIRUQ01. Next base: position 28,149 of record DAIRUQ010000033.1, read on the forward strand.
CGGAGGGCCTCAGCCTGCGTCTCGCCGGGCACGGGGGCCACTCGCAACGCTCGCCCAAGGGGGTGCGTCTGCAGGCCGGCCTGATCATAGAGGTGGTCCAGCGCATCAGAGACGGTCTGGATGAACTCTTCGGACTGCATCGGCTAGGCTGCCTCCGGGCTGGGAGAACGATGGAAAAAACGCGGGAACAAAGACGCTCCGCACCGCCAAGCGTGTACTATAATGGCGATAGGTGAGCTATCCATGTAGCGTGGTGGCTCGGCCACGTGTGCCGATCTCGACTGTGGCCACAACTGTACGTCCGACGTCGGGGCACGTCAAGACAAAGAGTCGCTAGAGGAGGGGCAGAGCAACGAACAAAGGTGTCCTAGTGACGAAGAGGGTCGCAAGTCAGTTGAGCGTACACAAGGAGTGAAGAGATGAGCAGGGAGCTTTCACGTAGGTCGTTTCTGAAGACGGCAGGCCTCATGGCTGCGGGCGCGATGGGTGGCTGGCTGGCTGGCTGCAAGCCGCAAGAGGTGGTCGTCGAAAAAGTTGTGAAAGAGACGGTCGTTGGCGAAAA
>DAIRUQ010000034.1:0-28060 GCA_036803245.1 Chloroflexota bacterium
CTCGTCGTCCCAGTACACCCTTAGCACACAGGAGCGGTAGGCCTTGGGGTCGACGGTAATCCAGATATGTTGGATCACGCCCGGCCCCGCGATATCGGCCAGTGTCGTGGTGACGCCGGGCTCTAGGGTAATGCAGGGGCGTACCTTCCAGCCCTTGCCCAGGCGTGACGCGGGGTGGTTCTGCTCCGGCGTCTCGTGGGCGCCCCCTGCCACCGAGCCATCGGGATTCTCGGCCGAGATCGAACGCGTCTGGGCCGAGGAGAGCAGCGGGATGTTGCCCAAACCGAGGAACGGGCCAAAGACGGTGTCCATAGCTACCTCCAGCATCCTTGCGGGTGACCGACCTGCCGCGGCGAGTCTAGCATGCGCCGGAAGGGCTGACAACCTCGCCGGTTGACACCCGGCGTCAGCGACCCTAAGATGCAGCCTACGCTGGCCAAACGAAACCGCGAAAGGGGTGGGCCCTCAGGCATGGCGGCGACTCTTTTCCGGATCGCGACCATCTCGGTAATCACCTTGCCTCTGTTGCCCTATGTCATGAGGTTCGACCTCGCGCTGCTGGGTCGGCTTTCGTTGCGCGGCCCTCAGCGGTATCGGCTTCTGTGGCCGCTTACCTCGTGGCTCCGCGCCCTTGCCAAGCCCTCTGCTACCACGGTGGGAGGCTCGCGCGTCCTCGCGCTGGTGGCAGGCGTCGTCTTGGTTGTGGCGGGCGGCTTGGTTCTGGGCGTGCCCGCGGTAGAGCCGATCTGGCCGTTGGCCTTGCTGGTTGGCGCGAGACTGGCCTTGGCCGGCGCGGCCCCTGAAAGACTGCCTTGCGGGCCCCTGCGCAGCAGGTTGTGGCGGGATGGCCTGGGCGCCACCGTGGTGCTGGCTCTGGCGCTAACCGGCCCGGCGGTTCTGTCTCGGCAGAGTCTGACCCCCATCGCTGGATGGCTGGTCCTGTATCAGCCGTTGGCGTTGGTGGTGGGTTCCCTGGCCGTGTCCGCGGATCCCTTTCCGTCGGGCGAAGGCGACAGGCGAGCCGGCTGGCATTTCCAGCTCTTGCATGGGGGCGGCTTGCTGGCTCTGCTGGAGACGTCGAGATACGCCTGGTGGTTCGCGGGCAGCGCGCTGCTGGTGACCCAGTTCGCGCCGGCCGTGAGCTGGCCATGGCAGTTGGCGTTAGTGGTGGTATGGATGGTAGCGGTGCTGGGGCTGCGGCATGCCTACACCGAGAGCCTTTACCGCAGGCTAGACTGGCGGTTCTGGCCTCTCTTGACGATTCTGGCTGCCGGTAGCCTGGCCGTCACGCTGATGATGTGGCTGTCCTAGCTTGAGAGGTGTGGTTGTGATGACGGGTGTGGTGGTCCTCGGTAGCCTGAACATGGACCTGGTGGTGCGTGCACCCCGATTCCCGCGGCCAGGCGAGACGCTCACCGGCGACGGCTTTGCCACCTACCCGGGCGGAAAGGGCGCCAACCAAGCCGTCGCCTGCGCCCGCTTGGGGGCCCGCACTGCCATGATCGGGCGGGTGGGACAGGATGGCTTTGGCCAGCGGCTGCGGGCCGGGCTGGAGCAGGCCGGAGTGGACACGTCAGAGGTGCGGGTTGACGAGGACGCCCCCACCGGCACGGCGCTTATCGTGGTGGAATCCGGCGGCGAGAACGCCATCGTGGTGGTGCCCGGCGCCAATGGGCGCGTTAACGAGGGCGATGCGGCGCGTTCCGCTGCGTTGCTCGGCGCGGCGACCTGCATGGTTGCCCAGCTTGAGGTGCCGCTGGCGCCGGTTCAGCAGGCCGCCGCCATGGTACGGCAGGCCGGGGGGCGCGTGGTGCTCAATGCCGCTCCTGGACGCGCCTTGCCAGAGGATCTGCTGTCGCAGGTGGACGATCTCATTGTGAACGAGACCGAGGCGGGCATTCTGTCGGGCGTCGACGTTGGTGATGTGGATTCGGCGCGCCAGGCGGCGGCAACGCTTCGTGCCTTGGGGCCGAGCTGCGTCATTGTGACCTTGGGCGCTCAAGGCGCGCTCCTGTTGGATGATGATGGCCCCTGGCTGTGCCCGACGCGCGAGGTCACCGTGGTGGACACAACGGCCGCGGGCGATGCCTTTGTGGGTGCCTGGGCGAGCGCCATCACCAGGGGCGACGAATGCCGTTCTGCACTGCGCTATGCGGTGGCGGCCGGCACGCTGGCCACGACGGTCATGGGCGCGCAGCCATCGCTTCCCTCGCACGAGCAGGTGACGCGTTTCATGGAGGGCGACAGTGTCTAGTCCGTCGGCTGCGCCGGTCGGCTTGATCGCCAATCCGGCCTCGGGCAAGGACGTGAGGCGGCTCGTGGCCCACGCCACCACCGTCGATAACCAGGGCAAGGTGGGCATCGTTCGGCGGGCCATGGCCGGCTTGGCGGCCATGGGCGTGCGGCGAGTGCTGGCCATGCCTGATACCTACCACATGGCCGAGCGCGCCCAGGTGGGCCTGGGGCGCATGGGCGCCGACCGTCTCGAGATCGAGCTGCTAGACATGGCCGTCACGGACCAGAGTCGCGACTCGACGCGTGCCGCCAGGCTGATGCGCGAGGCTGGCTGTGCTTGTATCATCGTTTTGGGTGGAGACGGGACCTCACGAGTCGTGTCGGCCGGCTCTGGCGACGTGCCGTTGCTGCCCATCTCTACTGGCACGAACAATGTCCTGCCGGTGTTCGTGGAAGGCACGGTGGCCGGCTTGGCTGCCGGCGCCATCGCCGCTGGCAAGGTTCCCCGCGAACGGGCGGCCTATCAGCACAAGTGGATCGAGGTCCGGGTGGATGGCGAGCCGCGCGACCGGGCGCTGGTGGACGTGGCGGCCTTGGCCGGGCAGTTCGTGGGCGCGCGGGCCATCTGGAGCGTCGTCGATTTGCGACAGCTGGTGGTGACGCGGGCCGATGCCTCGAGCATCGGCATCTCGGCCATCGCGGCCGCGGTTCGTCCCATCGGCCGCGATGATCCGGCTGGATTGGAGCTGACGCTGGGGGCGGGGGCTTGCCAGGTGCTGGCTGCCGTGGCTCCTGGACTGATCGAAAGCGTGGGTATTACGGGAGGGCGGTTGCTCGCGGTGGGCCAGACGATTCCGGCCCACGCCGAGCGACCGCTGGTGCTCGCCCTCGATGGCGAGCGTGAGATCGTCCTCGGCGCGGGGCAGGAGGCATCCTACACGCTGCGACAGGACGGTCCGTGGATTGTTGATGTGGCGTCCGTTATGGAGACCCTGGCGGCAGCGGGAAGCATGCGCTGTGGCCAGGATCTGCTAGACCCTGATAAGGAGACATCATGAGCGTACAGTGTGATCTGGCCATTATCGGAAGCGGCCCTGGCGGCTATGTGGCGGCGCTTCGTGCGGCGCAACTAGGCGCCACGGTGGTGTGCGTAGAGAAAGAGGCCGTGGGAGGGGTCTGCCTGAACGAGGGCTGCATCCCCACCAAGGCGATGTTGCACAGCGCCGAGGTGTATGACCTGACCAAGAACGCCAAGCGGTTCGGAGTGCGCATCAGCGACGCGGCGTTGGATTGGGATGGCGTCATGTCGCACAAGGACGCTGTGGTGCGCCAGATGACCAAGGGCGTCTCGATGCTTCTGGATCGGGCCGGCGTTCAGGTGATCATGGGTTCGGCCCGATTCCTACGGCCGGATACGTTGCGCGTGACCATGGAGGACGGAGAAGAGACCGTCGTCGCCAAGAATATCATCATCGCTACGGGCTCGCGCAACATGCAGGTGCCCATCCCTGGGCTGGACGGGCCGCGGGTCATCGACCACTGGGGCGCCATGACCTTGCCGGAGCTGCCAGCCAGCATGTGCGTGATCGGCGGCGGTGCCATCGGCGTCGAGTACGGCTCGCTGTTCCAGAGCTTTGGCGTGCAGGTGACGATCGTGGAGATGTTGCCGCGCCTGGCGCCGCTGATGGACGAGTTCATCGGCGACGAGCTGGCCCGCAGCCTCAAGCGGCGAGGCGTCGACGTGCGGACGGGAACCCGCGTGGCTCGCGTGGAGCAAGGCGATGACGGTTGCGTGGTGACGCTGCAGGACAGCGACGGCGAGGAGCAGGTGGGGGCCGAGCTGGTGCTATCGGCCATCGGGCGCGCGCCCAACGTAGAAGAGATCGGCCTGGAGGTGCTGGGCCTGAAAGCTACCCGGAAAGGTGTCGCGGTCGACACGCGCATGCGTACGGCGGTGCCGCACGTTTATGCCATTGGAGACGTAGCTGCCGACGGCGCGATGCTGGCCCACGTGGCTATGCATCAAGGCGTGGTAGCCGCCGAGGATGCCCTCGGGCATACGGCCGCCATGGACTATCGCGCCGTGCCCTCCTGCATCTTTTCCGCGCCCGAGGCCGCCAGCGTTGGCATGACCGAGACCGAGGCTCGCGAGGCGGGCTATCAGGTTGTCATTGGTTCGTTTGGGTTCCGGCCCAACGGCAAAGCGGCCGCTATCGGTGACAAGGATGGTGGGGTCAAGATAGTGGCCGATGAGGAGACCGGGGCCATCCTGGGTGTGCACGTCATCGGACCCCATGCCAGCGATCTGATCCTTGAGGGGACCATGGCCATGTCGCTGGAGGCTACTCTAGAGGAGATCGAGAGCACTATTCACCCGCATCCGACGTTGGGGGAAGTGCTTCATGACGCCGCCCTGGCGGCGATGGGCCGTCCGCTGCACGTACCCTTCAAGTAGACGACGGCCGTCCCGCACGACGCTACGGATCATCAGACCGGTGACGTTGGTGGCTTGACCGCACACGTTCGAGGAGTCAACCGATGAGCGACGTAGTGGAGCGTACCTACCGGCGCGTCGTACGGGCCTGGTGTCTCTATGACTGGGCCAATTCGGCCTTTGCCACCACCATCATGGCGGTGGTGCTGCCGACCTTTTACAGCAGCGTGGCGGGAGCGGGGCTGCCGCCAGCTCGGGCCACCAGCTACTGGGGCTATACCAACAGCATAGCCATGGCGCTGGTGGCCTTTGCCGCGCCCGTCTTGGGGGCCATCGCTGACCACGCGGGCAAGAAGAAGCGGATGCTGGGCGCCTTTGCATCGGTGGGCGTGCTGGCCACTGCGCTGCTGTACCTGGTGAGCACCGGCGACTGGCTGTTGGCTTCGGTGCTGTATGTGTTTGGGCGCATCGGCTTCTCTGGGGCCAACGTGTTCTACGATGCGCTGCTGCCGCATGTGGCCAAGCCCGAGGAGATCGATCAGGTATCCTCCGCCGGCTATGCCTGGGGGTACATCGGCGGCGGGCTGCTCTTGGCGGTGAACCTGGCCTGGATCCTATTCCCCGGCACCTTTGGCATGGCCGACACCGAGATGGCTTCGCGCGTCGCGTTCGTTAGCGTGGCGATCTGGTGGGCGCTCTTTTCGATCCCGCTGTTCCGCCACGTGCCCGAGCCGCCGGCGTCGAGGCAGGCTCACGAGTCTCGGGGTTACCTGCAGGCCGCCTTTGCGCGGCTCAAGCACACCTTTGCGCATATCCGCCAGTACCGCGAGCTGCTCAAGTTCCTGATCGCCTACTGGCTCTATAACGACGGCGTCGGCACCATTATCACGATGGCGGCTATCTATGGCGCCGAGCTGGGGATCCCCAGCGAGCATCTGATCGGCGCCATCCTGATGGTGCAGTTTGTGGCGGCGCCCTTTGCCTTTCTCTTTGGCTGGCTGGCCAAGAAACTGGGCACGAAGCGTTCCATCCTGCTGGCGCTGGCCATCTATGGCGCTATCTCTGTCATGGGCTACTTTGTGACGAACACGTGGCAGTTCTGGGTACTGGCGTTCCTGGTGGCCACGGTGCAGGGTGGCAGCCAAGCTCTCAGCCGCTCGCTCTTTGGCGCCATGAGCCCCAAGAGCCGCTCGGCCGAGTTCTATGGCTTTTACGACATCAGCAGCAAGTTCTCGGGCATCATCGGGCCGTCGGTGTTTGGCCTGGTGGGGGCGGCCATGGGCTCCAGCCGCTATGCGATCCTGGCGTTGGTCACGCTGTTCGCTATCGGCGGCTATCTGCTCTGGCGCGTCGACGATCAACACGGCGTGATGGTGGCGGCAGACGAGGATGCGGCCACACTGGCCCCGGCGTGAGCAGACAAAGCCGGCAAGGACGACGGGGAGGCGATCGGTCGCCTCCCCGTTCTGCTACTGGAGCGAGACGTGCCGCTAGGCCGGCATGATCCTCTGGTCGGACTCCTGGTCAAAGAGGTAGGCGGTGTCTTCGGGGATCAGCACCTCGACCATCCAGCCGGTGTTCGCCCGCAGATCCATCGGTGCCTGCACGCCAAAGATCAGATCGGCGGCCTGGACGTTGACGATCTGATAGTGCCGGGCAAAGTTTGGCTCGGTGTTGAGGACCTCAGCGTCTAGCTTGGGGCCGGTCCAGTCGCCCGCGTCGCCCTGGGGCACGATGCTGGCGTCGTCGGCGTGAAAGCCGAGGATGACCTTTTGGTCGGGTTGGACCTGGCCACGATAGGCTGATGGTACTGGGATGGTGCCGTAGGCGCTCTGCAGGGTGCCCTCGGGCGTCACGACCCAATCTCGCAGCAGGTTCATGGGAGGCATGCCCAGAAAGCTGGCCACAAAGGCCGTGTTGGGCGCCCTGGTGATCTCGTCGTAGGTGCCCTGCTGCTGGATCTTGCCGTCCTTCATCACCACGATCGTGTCGGCCAGCGTGATGGCCTCGACCTGGTCGTGGGTCACATAGATGGCCGTGATGGCAAAGCGCTGCAATAGTCGGCGAATCTCTACGCGGGTGCTAGCGCGGAGCTTGGCATCCAGGTTGGAGAGGGGCTCGTCGAACAAAAAGATGCTGGGATCACGGACGATGCAGCGGCCGATGGCCACGCGCTGCTGCTGGCCGCCGGAAAGAGTTCCCGGCTTGCGCGAAAGCAGTTGCTCGAATCCGATGCCCATGATCTCGGACGTGATGCGGATCCGCTCGCGCATCTCCTCGTCGGGCCGGTTACGGACTTTGAAAAAGAACCCTAGGTTCCCCTCGCCCTTCATGTGGGGGTAGAGGGCATAGCTCTGAAACACCATGCCGATGCCGCGGTCCTTGGGCTTGATGTCCGCCATATCCTGGCCGTCAAAGTAGATGGCGCCCTCGTCGGGCTCGTGCAAACCCGCGACCACCCGCAGCAGGGTGCTCTTGCCACAGCCGGAAGGCCCCACTACGGAGATCGTCTTGCCATCGGGGACGGTGAGATCGATGCCGTCCAGGGCAACGACGGTTCCATCGCCTCGCAGCGTGTCGTGCTCTCGCTCGGTCTCGCGCACCCGTGATACGAAATCCTGATCCGCAAACTCGCTCATATAGTTGCGGACACCTTTGGACGAGAGGAACTTGGGTCCTCGTTGGGGATCAAAGGTGACCGTCACGTTCTCTAGCCGGATTTCTGCCATCCCTGTCCTCCCTTGGACTCTTGCGAAGCAGGCTCATTATAGACTCGGCGGAGCCTCTGTCCATAGCGACGGTGCCGCCGAGGCCGATGGGTCTGCTGCCCTCATCTCTGAATCTGGGTGACGAGATCTGATAGCGTATCGGCGATGAGGATGGGGCGGCCGAGGGTGCCGGAGAGCTGCTCAACGGTCATGTCGTCCAGCGTTCGGGTGCCGGTCTGCTCGAACATGCCGCGTGGCAGAACGACCAGATCGGCCGCGACCGTCTGCTCCAGGGCTGCCAGAACGTCGCTCCCGAACAGCAGCCCCGATACCGTAACCGTGTCGCCTAGCGAACGGTTGACGACCGGCAGCACCTGAACGCGGCAGCCTGTCAGCGATGCGAACGAGCGGGCGATCTCGGAGAGGACCGGAGCGATGAGCGTCCCGCAGACCCACAACATCTCATGGCAGTGAGTGCCCGGGGGTGGGCCCTTGCGCGCCAGGGCAGCCCAGTCGTCCAGCAGCGACCGCACCATCCCGATACCGTTCTCGTATTGGGCCTCCTCCTGGTAGAACGCAGCAGGAGGGATGGGACGTCGCGCGAGCAGAAGGATCTCGTCCGAGGGGTAGAGCCAGGTGTCCTCGATATCGGCAGGCGGATGGGCCCAGAACTGGTCAGCCAGATCAAGTACCGCCCGAGCGTTAGCCGCGGTGAGGGGGCGGATGCTGGAGCGGTGGAAGCGCGTCAGGCCCACGGGAACGATGGCGAGGCTCTGGACGATCGGGTGCAGCGACGCCGTCTCGTGGACCGTCTCCGCCAAGACGTCGCCATCGTTCATGCCCGGGCAGACGACGACCTGGGCGTGGACCTGGATGCCGATCTCGCCCAGCCGCTTGATCTGCTGGCGCACATCGGGCGCTCGTCGGTTGCCCAGCATCCGGCGACGAACCGAGGGATCGGCGGCATGAATCGAGACGTATAGGGGCGAGAGGCGCTGTTCGGCCAGGCGATCCCAGTCGGATTCGTCCAGATTGGTGAGCGTCACATAGTTGCCATAGAGAAACGAGTAGCGATAGTCGTCATCCTTGAGATAGAGCGACGGGCGCAGTCCGGGAAGCATCTGCTGAACAAAGCAAAAGGGGCAGTGATTGGAGCACTGGCGCATGCCGTCAAAGGTGGACTCGGCGAACGAGATGCCCCAGGATTCGTCCAGGTCGCGCTCAATCTCGAGCCTATGGACGATGCCGTCACGCAGAACCTCGAGCACGACCAACTCGTCGCCGGCATAGAACTGAAAATCGATCACGTCGCGGAGGGGCTGGCCATTGGCCGAAAGTATCCGGTCGCCAGGCTCCAAGCCGATCTCATCAGCCAGACTGCCGGCGCTCACATCGGATACGAGGCCGCCCTGGCTCATGGAGCGTCATCGCGGGGGGCGACCAGCGCCACGATGCGCTCTACCACCTGATCGGCCGTCAGGTTGGTGCTATCGAGGATGATGGCATCATCGGCTGGGCGCAGAGGGGCGGCGGCTCGGGTGCTGTCGATCCGGTCGCGCCGGCGCAGATCGCGAATCACCTCGGCCATGTCGCTGGCCTTGCCGCGGCGAAGGTCCTCGAGGTGCCGTCGGCGGGCGCGCTCGTGAAGCGAGGCGTCGAGATAGACCTTGATCTCGGCCTCGGGGAGAACGACCGTGCCGATATCTCTGCCCACCATGACCACGCCACCATCCGCGCCGATAGCCCGCTGGCGAGCGGTCAAGGCACGGCGCACGCCAAGATACGCCGAGACCGGGCTGACGCCCTGGTTGACCTCGGGCGAACGAATGTCCCAGGTGATATCCCTGCCATCGGCGAGTACCGTATACTGACGGCCGTCATCGAGGGTCGGGCGTAGCACCCGTATCTCTAGCTCTTCCGCCAGTCGGGTGATGGCCTCCTCGTCGTCGATGGCGACGCCTCGATCCAAGGCCGCCCATGTAACCGCCCGGTACATGACTCCGGTGTCAAAGTACAGGTAGCCGAGCCGGTGAGCCAGGCGTGCGCCTACGGTGCTCTTTCCAGAGGCCGCAGGGCCATCGATGGCAATGGTGATCTGTCTCAACGCTCTGCCTCTCGTGTGCCCAGACCGGCCGCCGCTCTCAGGTCGTCTCGTTCCTGGGTGGCGAGCCATCGGCCCTGGCCGGGCTCCAAGTCCCCCAGGTGGAGCGTGCCCATACGCACGCGGATGAGGCGTTGCACCTCGTGGCCGGTCGCCTGGAGCAGGCGGCGGATCTGATGCTTGTGACCTTCGCGGAGGACGATGCTGAGCCAGCGCCCCCCTTGGGGCGCGCGGTGGCCGCGCCAGTGCCAGCTGGGAGATAGGCGCTGGACCTCTGCCTTGAGGGGGCGGCTCTCGCCCGGCAGAACCAGGCCCCGTCGCAGCGAGCGGAGGGCTTCGGGGCTGGGGTTGCCTCCGACCAGCGCATAGTAATGCTTTTCGTGTTCGTAACGCGGGTGCATCAGGCGTTGCGCCAGGGCGCCATCATTGGTCAGGAGCAAGAGCCCCTCGCTGTCGCGGTCCAGGCGGCCGACCGGATAGATGCGCTTGTCCGTGGGTACCAGAGACCGGGCGGTGGGACGCCCATGGGGATCGCTGACGGTGGAGATGACACCAGTGGGCTTGTACAGAGCATAGTAGAGCTTGGGAGCTAGCTCGATGGCTTGGCCGTCCACCTCGATCTGGTCGTGATCAGGATCGACCCGGGTCCCCAAGGTGGTGACAACCACGCCGTTCACGCGCACCCGGCCAGCCGCGATGAACTCCTCACAGCGACGGCGAGAGGCGACGCCAGCATGGGCTAGCACCTTTTGCAGACGTTCGCCGCGCTGATCGCGCCCGTCAGCGGACATACAGAGGCTCGCTACGGACTAGCTGGCCCGCCACACTGATCTCGAGGGCGCCCACCGTCGTGCCTGATGCCAGCCCGCCGCGGGTGTCATCGATGCGACGGTAGACCGAGAGGGTGCCGGTCTGCCAAGGGTGCACCAGCAGCGAGATAGGCTCCTCGATCCTGACGCTGCGCCAGACCCCATCGTCATCCTGGTAGCGGTTCAGCGTGATGTCGGGTGTCGAGATGGTCACCTCCGCATAGTTGGCGAAATAGTGGTCCAGGAGTAGGACCGAATCGAGATACCGGTCGGTAGAGCCCATCACCACACTCATCACTGTGCCTTGAGGCCGCTTGACCAAGGCGATTAGGCATTCGCCCGCCTTTTCCTCAGTGCCTGTCTTGACGCCGATGGTGCCGGGATAGGAGCTCAGCAGCTGGTTGGTGTTGATCAACCAGTGTTTGGCAACGACGGCTTCCGACATGCTGACGAGCCCGGCTATTCGCTGGTCTTGCATGGCGTGTAGCGCCAAGATCGCCATGTCATAGGCCGTGGAATAGAGCTCTGGATCGTCCAGCCCGTGCGGGTTCGCAAAATGGGTATCCTGAAGCCCTAGGCTGGCGGCAAGCTCGTTCATCCAGCCCACAAAGGTGCCGGCATCCTCTCCCAGGTTGCGGGCCAAGCAGGCCGCCGCCGCGTTATCGGAGGGGATCAACATGAAATGCAACAGCTGCCAGACGGTCACGTACTCGCCATTGCGCAAGCCGGCCGAGGACGTGGCGGCCAGATCCACCGGCCAAACGGGGTACTCGGCGTCCAGGTTGCCACGTTGCAGGGTCACCAACGCAGTAGCTAGCTTGGTGAGGCTCGCGGGAGCTCTACGCTCGCGGGCGTTCTTTTCGTAGAGTATCTCACGGCTGCTGACGTTGACCAGGAGCGCCGATCCGGCCGAGATGGTGGGCGGAGCCGACACCCGCATGGCGCGGAGCTGGTGCGGGGTCAGGGTACGCGTCGGGATGTCGCCGTCGGTGAGCGTGGGCGGACCAAAGCCCAACGTCAGACAGGCCAACAGGCTGATGACGAGCAACAAGAGACGCTTCCGGGTGGACGGCATGCAACCCCTCTAGGCAACCACGAAGCCGCTACTTTGGCGATTCTAGCGCAGCTACCCCTTGGGGTCAATCAAGACCGGCGAGCCGGATCGGACAAACGGCCTTTGACATGGCCTGGTGGCGCCCCTAGAATCGCAGCTAGAGGAAAGGGGCGACTATGCCGCGTCTGGGTGCCCATATGTCTGTGGCGGGAGGGCTGGATCAAGCGCTTTTCCGCGGCGATAGCATCGGCTGTGATACCGTCCAGCTATTCCTACGCGCGCCCACCCGCTGGGAGGCCCCGCCGTTGACCGATGATGACGTGGACGCATTCCAGGCCGCGCGCGAGGCCACCGGTCTCGCACCGATCGTCGTACACGGATCCTATCTGATCAACCTCGCATCTCCCAAGGCGGCGTTGTGGCGCCGTTCGGTGGCCACCCTCATCGACGATCTGGCGCGTTGCCGAAGGCTCGGCATCGATCGCTATGTGCTGCATCCCGGCGCGCACACCGGTTCGGGAGAGGCGGCCGGCGTGGCCAAGGTGGCTCAGGCTATCCAGGCAGCGTTGGCAGAGACGGATGCCGGGGTGCGCCTGCTGCTGGAGAACACGGCTGGCCAGGGCACGACTCTGGGGCATCGGCTGGAGCAAATGGCCGAGGTGCTGGGCGTCGTCGGCGATGGCGAACGGGTTGGCGTCTGTGTCGACACCGCGCATGCCGTGGCAGCGGGGTACCACCTGGCAGAGAGCGAAGACTATGCTCGTTTCTGGGCTACAGCAGATCAGCTATTCGGGATCCAAGCCGTTGGTTGCCTGCACCTCAACGACAGCTTGCGCCATGCGGGGAGCCGGGTCGATCGGCATACTCACATCGGCGAGGGGCATGTGGGGCTAACGGCCTTTCGCCATCTTGTGAACGATTCGGCGTTGCAGCACGTGCCCATGATCCTGGAGACGCCCAAAGGCGAGGATATGCTGGAGGATATCCGGAACCTGGCGGTGCTGCGCGGGCTTTTTGAGGGTAATGGCGCCGGTGAGGCTGGCGGTGACGGGCATCAGATGACGTGAGAAAAGGAGCCAGAAGCAATGCGAGCCTTTGCGAGTGATACGGTACCGGCCGAGCCTGCCGAGGGGTTGCCGGGCGTTCGGCTTGCCTGGATCATCGGCAAGAACGTGGGCGCGCCCAACTTTGCCATGCGGATCATCGAGGTGGATCCTGGCTGCGCTACCGCCTACCACGAGCATCCCTGGGAGCACGAAGTCTATGTGCTCGAGGGGCGCGGTCATGTTCGCGCCGGCGATCACCGCGAGACGCTGGTACCTGGCACCTGCGTCTTTACAGAGCCCGGCGAGGCCCACTGCTTTGCCAATGACGGCGACGCCACGCTGCGCTTTATCTGCGTGATTCCGTGGCCTGATGCCTAGCGCTCAAAGGTGCGGGGGAGGTAGGCATGCGCGAGGCGATGCTCTACGATCAGATGGAAGAGGGGCGGGTTCGCTGCAAGCTGTGTGCCCACCGCTGCACTATTCACGACGGCGCTCGCGGGATCTGCCAAGTGCGCGAGAATCGAGACGGGGTTCTCTATAGCCTGGTGTACGGTCGCCTGATCTCGGAGGCGATCGATCCGATCGAGAAAAAGCCGCTGTTTCACGTCTTCCCGGGCAGCGATGTGCTCTCGATCGCCACGCTGGGATGCAACTTTCGCTGCGCCTTTTGCCAGAACAGCAGTATTTCGCAGCTCGAGCGGGATCAGGCTATCGAGGGGACCCAGGTGCGACCGGAAGAGGTGGTGCGCGCGGCCGAACGCTATCGCTGTCGTTCCATCGCCTACACCTACACCGAACCGACAGTGTTCTTCGAGTACACCTATGACGTCGCCAAGCTAGCCCACGAGGCTGGCCTCGTCAATGTCTATGTCACCAACGGCTATATGACGGAGGAGGCGCTGGATCTGCTGGCCCCTCGGCAGGGCGAGCGGCTGCTGGATGCGGCCAACGTGGATCTCAAGGCGTTCACGGACCGTTTCTATCGAGAGCAGTGCGGGGCCCGGCTGCAGCCGGTGCTAGACAGCTTGGTGCGCCTCAAGGAGCGTGGGGTCTGGCTGGAGGTGACCACCCTGGTCATCCCCACGCTGAACGACGGCGATGACGAGCTCTACCAGATCGCTGGCTTTATCGCGGCAGAGCTGGGGCCGGAGACGCCCTGGCATGTGAGTCGCTTTCATCCCACCTATCGGCTTCTGGACAAACCCATGACGCCCGCCGCGACGTTGCGACGGGCGCAGGATATCGGGCTTGAGAGCGGTTTGCGCCATGTCTATGTGGGGAACCTGCCCAGCGATAGCGGCGAGACGACCTACTGCCCCCACTGCGGCGAGGTGGTGATTCGGCGGTCGGGCTATCGGGTGTTGTCGCGACACCTGCGCCAAGGCGCGTGCGCCACCTGCGGCACGGCTATCGCCGGCATTGGGCTCTAGCCAGGCCGTGCGCGATGTTAGGACGCGTCCTGCAGCAGGTCACGCGCCCGCGCGATCTGGGCAGCCACAGCCTGGCGGGCGGTCCCTCCGGTGACGTCACGGGCTTCGACGGAGGCCTCCATATCCAGAGCATCGTAGAGATCCTCCGCAAAGACCGGGGAGATCTCCTGGTACAACGACAGCGGGAGTTCCCGCAGCCCCACCTCGGCCTCCTCGGCGGCCCGCACGGCCCGCCCCACCAGCGCGTGAGCCTGCCGGAAGGGGATGCCCCGCTTGACCATATAGTCGGCCAAGTCGGTGGCCAAGAGGCCATCCTCCAAGGCTGCCCGCATGGCCTCCGGACGCACCTCCAGCGTTGCGATCACCCCCGCTACGATGGGTAACAGCATGGCGAGCGTGTCCAAGGTGTCAAAGAACGGCTCTTTGTCCTCTTGCAGGTCCTTGTCATAGGTGGAGGGAATGCCCTTGACCACCGTGAGAAGGCGCATCAGATTCCCCGTCAGACGGCCAGATTTGCCTCGTACCAGTTCCAGGCTGTCCGGGTTGCGCTTTTGCGGCATGATGCTCGAGCCGGTGGTATAGCGCTCGTCTAGCTGGACAAAGCTATAGGCAGCGCTGGCATAGATGATCAGATCCTCGGCCAGGCGGCTGAGATGGACTCCCACGGCAGCCCCCCAGTAGAGCGTGTCCAGCATCATGTCCCGATCGGACACAGCATCCATGCTGTTCTCCGAGGCCCGGTCGAATCCGAGTTCTTGTGCCAAGGTCTCGCGGTCGATGCCGTAAGCGTTGCCGGCCAGCGCGCCAGCACCCAGCGGGCAAGAAGCAGCCCGCGCGCGAACCTCGTCCAGCCGGTCACGATCGCGCTGCAGCATCCAGAAGAAAGACATCAGCCAATGGCTAAAGCGCACCGGCTGGGCGGGTTGGAGATGGGTATAGCCGGGCATGAGCAGGTCTAGATGGCGCTCAGCCTGCTTAACGATGGCCGCCTGAGTGTGCGCGACCTGGTGGCGGAGATCGTCCAGTGCCCCCAGCAAGTAGAGACGCACGTCGGTGGCCACTTGATCGTTGCGGCTTCGGCCCGTATGCAGCTTGCCGGCCAGGTCGCCGATCAGCTCGCCCAGTCGACGCTCGACCGCCGTGTGGATGTCCTCATCGCTCTCCAGAAAACCAAAGGATCCGTCGATCAGCTCCGAGGCGATCTGGTCGAGACCTCGGACGATATCGCCGACCTCGGCGTCGGTCAGTACGCCTGCGCGACCGAGGGCGCGGGCGTAGGCGACGCTGCCACGCACGTCCACCTGGGCCAGGCGACGATCGACGTCCAGGGAGCGGTTGAACTCCCACATGAGCGCGTCGGTTGGTCCGTCGTAACGGCCGCCCCACAGCCTGGTCATAGTGCTAGTCTCGCTTGAACTCGGTATAGTCGGGCTGGTCGTACTCGCTGCGGACGCCCTCTGCGTCCACCAGGGCGCGGACCTTCAGGGAGAGGCCGAACAGGTTGATGAACCCCTCGGCGTCGGCCTGGTCGTACACGTCATCGGCGCCAAACGTGGCATAGTCTTCGCGATAGAGGCTGTAGGGCGACTTGCGTCCGGCGACGATGCAGTTGCCCTTGTACAGCTTGATGCGAACCCGACCGGTGACGCGTTCCTGAGTCTTGCGAATCATGGCGTCTAGCGATTCGCGCAGCGGCGTGAACCAGCGCCCGTTATAGACCAACTCGGCATAGCGCAGGGCGACGACGTCCTTATAGTGCAGCGTCTCGCCGTCCAGGCAGAGGCTCTCCAGCGCCTGATGCGCCATGTACAGGATGGTCCCGCCGGGCGTCTCATAGACGCCGCGTGACTTCATCCCTACCAGGCGGTTTTCGACCATGTCGACCCGGCCGACGCCGTGCTTGCCGCCCAGCGCGTTGAGCGCCTCGATCAGCTCCACGCCACCCATGCTCGTGCCATTCAACCGAACCGGCACGCCCTCGCGAAAGTCGATCTCTACATACTCGGGCTTGTTCGGGGCGTTTTCGGGATCCACCGTGAGGACGTACATATCAGAGAGGGGCTCTTGCCACGGATCCTCCAGGACGCCGCCTTCGTGGCTGATGTGCCAGAGGTTGCGATCACGGCTATAGATGGAGCGGCGGCTCTGGCTCACCGGCACGTTGTGGGCCTCGGCATACGCCAGGGCGTCCTCGCGGGAACGGATCTCCCACTCGCGCCAAGGAGCGATGACCCGGAGCTTGGGGTTGAGCGCCTTGAAGGTGAGCTCAAATCGCACCTGGTCGTTGCCCTTGCCGGTGCAACCATGGGCCACGGCGTCGGCGCCCTCGATCTCGGCGATCTCAACCATGCGCTTGGCGATCAGGGGTCGCGCAAACGAGGTGCCCAGCAGGTACATGCGCTCATACACCGCGCCAGCCATGAGCGTTGGGAGGATATAGTCGCTCACGAACTCGCCACGCAGATCCTCGATATAGATCTTGCTGGCGCCGCTCTGCAGGGCCTTGGCCTCCAGCCCGTCAAGCTCCTCGGCCTGTCCGAGATCGGCGCACATGCAGATGACCTCGCAGCCATAGTTCTCCCGTAGCCACGGCACGATGACGGAGGTGTCCAGCCCCCCCGAGTAGGCCAGAATGCACTTTTCCACGTGGTCTTTCATAATGTTGACTCCTCAATTGATGCGGTCTCGATGATCAGAGCGGTCTCATCACACTCGGCGAACTTGACGCAGTTGATGCAGTCGCGCCAGATCTTGCGCGGAAGCTCGTCGCGTTGAATCCGCTGGAACCCCAGTTTGTCGAAAAACGCTACCTCGTATGTTAGCGCAAACACCCGTGGAATGCCCAGCTCGTGCGCATCCTGCAGAACGCGTCGGACCAGCTTTCCGCCGATGCCACGTCCTCGGTAGGTGTGGCTCACTGCCAGCGAGCGCACCTCGCCCACATCGCCCCAAAAGATGCTGAGGGCGGCGCACCCTACCACTTGGCCGTCGAGCTCGGCCACCACAAACTCGCGCAGGAACTGGTAGATGGCCGCCAGCGGACGTGGCAGCATCTTGCCACACTCGGCATAGCTGTTGACGATGCGTGCGATCTCGGGCGCATCGCGCACGGTGGCGGGTCGGATCACGATCTCACCCTGGCCAGACGGTTGGGTAGATGCCATATCAGCCAGCTTGAGCAAAGATGCCATCGAGAGCCTCCAAGGCGAACGCTACCTGCGTCTCGTCGATAATCAGGGGCGGCAATAGGCGCAACACGTTGGCGCCAGCGCGGCAGGTGATAATGCCTCGCTGGTAGCCAGCGTCGACCAGTGGCCCCGCATCGGCCTGTAGGGGGATACCCCAGATGAGCCCCAGGCCGCGCACACCCTCTACCAGCTCGTAGCGAGCGGCCATCGCCTCTAGCCCCGCGCGAAAAAGAGCCCCCATGGCACGTACATGCCCGAGAAAGCCAGGGTCTGATACGCGGCGCAGAACCACCTGGGCGGCAGCGCACACGACCGGGTTGGCGGCAAAGGTGCTGCCGTGGTCGCCGGGCTCGATCACGCTCGCCACGTCCTCCGTCATCAGCACGGCGCCCATGGGCAGGCCGCCACCTAGCGGCTTGGCCAGCGTCATGAGGTCTGGCGCGACGGCGGCCATCTCGTGGGCCCAGAGGTTGCCGGTGCGCCCCAGGCCACACTGGACTTCGTCAAAGATAAGCAGGGCTTTGTGCTGGTCGCAGAGCTGCCGCAGCCCTGCCAGGAACTCGGGGGTGGCCAGATTGACCCCGCCCTCGCCCTGCACCGGCTCGACGATGCACGCGCAGACGTCATCCCCCATGACCGCGGCGGCGGACTCTAGGTCGTTGTAGGTGGCAAAGCTGGCTCCGGGCATCAGCGGGCGAAACGGCGCCTGATAGTGCTCTCGTGGCGTGATGGCGAGAGCCCCCATGGTCCGCCCATGAAACGCGCCCTCAAAGGCCACAATGCGAGTCTTGGCGGCATCCTGTCGCCGCGCCCACTTGCGGGCGAACTTTATCGCTGCCTCTACCGATTCCGTGCCCGAATTGCAAAAGAACACCCGGTCGGCAAAGGAGCGCTCCACCAGCATGCGAGCCAGCTTGGTCTGGGGCTCTGTGTGGTACAGGTTTGACGTGTGGATCAGCCGCGCCGCCTGCGTGGTCATCGCGCCGACGAGCTCTGGATCGGCATACCCGAGGGCGTTGACGGCAATGCCACTGACTAGATCAAGGTAACGCTTGCCCTCGGTGTCATAGAGGTAGGCACCCTGGCCATGGCTCAGCACAAACGGTGCTCGGCTGTACGTGTGAACCACATAGGCCTGCTCCATCTCCTGGACCGTCATCTCTTGCGCGCTCATGCCAGTTCTCCTTGCTGTTGCTGGGCCATCCCAATGCAGGTGCCCCCGTCTTGCTCCAGTCCGTCTAGGTTCGTGATGCGAACGCGCCTGACGCCGGCGCACAGCGCGTCCAGGGCCGAGCGGATCTTGGGCACCATGCCGCCGGTGATCACGCCATCGAGGATCAGGTGCTCTGCCAGATCGTGGTCGATGGCGGGGATGACCCGCCCGTCCTGCAAAACGCCGGGCGTATCGGTCACAAAGACTAGTTCCGCTGCTTGCGTGGCGCATGCCAGCGCCATGGCGGCGTGATCGGCGTTCACGTTGAGCGCACGGCCGTCGTCGCCAAGAGAGATGGGCGAGATCACCGGAAGCAGCCCGCCGCTGAGGAGTAGCTCTAGCAGGCGAGTGTTCACCTCCCGGATCGCTCCCACCCGGCCCAGGTCAACGTCGCCGTGCTTGAGCGGCGTAGCGCGAAAAAGGCCAGCGTCCACGCCGCACAGGCCGATGGCGGCAACCCCCGCGCTGACGAGATGCGCAACGACGCGTTTGTTCACCGTGCCAGAGAGCACCATCTCGGCTACGTCCATGCAAGCGTCGTCGGTCACTCGGAGCCCCTCCACATAGCATGGCTCCAGGCCCAGCTTCCGCTGTAGGGCCGCGATCTCGGGGCCGCCCCCGTGTACCAAGGCCACCGGTTGCGTAGCGTGCAGCGACGCCAGCCGCTCGACCAGCGTCTGCAGCACGGGCCCCTCGGCCAGCTCTGCCCCTCCGACCTTGATGATCCGCAAGGTATGGTTCATGGCCTCTCCCTAGAGCAACCCGTCGGTCTCGGCGAATCCCAGCATGAGGTTGGCGTTCTGCACGGCCTGGCCTGATGCTCCCTTGACCAGATTGTCGAGCACCGACACGATCACGATCTGCCCAGGGATGCCGGTCTCGGCTGCAGATATCGCGATGCGGTTGCTGCGGACGACATGGGCCAAGGACGGTGGCTCGGCGGACGGCATGACTTGGACAAAGGGCTCGCTCCGATAGGCGTCCCGCCAGAGCGCCGTGACGCGCTCTGCCGTCCAGCTTTCGGCCAGGTGGAGATAGATCGTGGACAAGATCCCTCGGGCGACCGGCAAGAGGTGCGGCGAAAAGGTGACGTGCACCGGCGCACCGGCATAGGCGCTCAGCTCTTGTTCCATCTCGGGCACGTGGCGGTGGGCGTGCCCCAGCGCGTATGCCGAAAAGTTGTCGTGCACCGACATGAAATGGGTCTTGGTGGTGGGGCTGGCCCCGGCTCCCGAGGTGCCGGACTTGCTATCCACGATGATGCCTGCGCCGTCCAAAGCTCCGTCGCTCAAGAGCGGCTGGAGCGGGATCAACACCGACGTCGGATAGCAGCCCGGGTTGGCTACCAGGCGGGCCCCGCGAACGGCGTCGCGCGTGAGCTCTGTCAAGCCGTACACCGCCTCCGGCAGCAGGTGCGGAGCGGGATGTGGCGCGTACCACCGCTCATAGGTAGGCAGATCGCGGAGGCGAAAGTCGGCGGATAGGTCCACCACCTGGCAGCCGGCGTCCAGCGCCTTGACGGCCCATTGGGCCGATGCCCCATGTGGTGTGCACAGAAAGACCAGGTCAGCCTCGGCCAGCGGGGCCTTGTCGGGCGCCACCATCGTCAGATCTACCGGATCGGGGTACACCTGGCTGAACGGCTTGCCGGCATAGCTCTCAGAGGCTCCGAACGCAAGCTCCAAACCCGGATGTCTGCCAATGATGCTCAGCAGCTCGCGGCCCGCAAAGCCCGTGACGCCCAGAATGCCTGCCCTCTTGCCCATGATCCCTTCCTATGCCTCCAAAGCAAAAAACCAGCCCTCCGTCTGGAGAGCTGGTGGGTGATCCGCTACTCATAACACCCCAAGCGCACCTAGCCAGACGTCATGTCCGGATATGGCCTAGAGCTCCTCCTAATGGCGGGGCCGCACTGGGTTGACGAGATCCCTCTCAGCGTCATGGGCGCAGTCTAGGAGCATTCGGCCGAACTGTCAAACGGGCAGCCAGCCGCGGGGCCGCATTTGCTCACTCGCCTTGTAGCGCCTTGACCTCCGTGCTATAATCGCTCCTCGAGATGGCAGAGATCATCGGTTCGTCCCCCAGTCAAGAGATCCCCTCCAGCGCGTCCCCACTGCGACGTGCCCTCTTGTCGTTCCTGCTGGTCGTCATCGTGGGCGGGGCGCTTTTGTCGGGAGGGTTCTTTTTTGTGACGCTGCGCCGCGTGGTGGCTCAGACCGAGCTTCCGTTCGTGGAGAATGTCACGAACCGCGACAGCATCCCCGGCCGTGCTCCCGAAAAGGATCTGCCTGACCTGGTCGACAAGAAGGAACGAGTCAATATCCTCTTGCTGGGCGTCGATCGCCGCGAGCACGAGACCAGCCCCGCCAGGACCGACACGATGATCTTGGTCTCGATCGATCCCGCCACCAACTCGCTCTCGATGTTGTCGATCCCTCGAGACCTGTGGGTGACTATCCCCGTCTATGGCCAGAACCGCATCAACACCGCGCACATGCTTGGGGATCAGTACGGCTATCCCGGCGGCGGGGTAGCTTTGGCCAAAAAGACGGTGCAGAATGCGCTGGGCGTGCCCGTGCATTACTTTGTGCGCGTTGACTTTTTCGGTTTCGTGCGGCTCGTCGATGCGGTGGGCGGCCTCACGATCGACGTCAAGAACCCCATCTATGATGCCGAGTATCCCGACGGCAACTATGGCACTATCGTGGTCGACATCCCTGCGGGCGTTCAGCCCATGGATGGCGAGACGGTGCTTCAGTTCGCACGCTCGCGGCATGGCACCGGCGACTTTGACCGCATGGATCGGCAGCAGCAAGTGATCGAGGCGGCCCGCGACAAGGCCATCAGCCTGGATATACCTCTGTCTAGCATTCCTCAGTTTCTCACCATCGCCGGCGACTCGATCCAGACCGACCTCACGCTGGAGGAGATGATCGCGCTGGGCGAGATCGTCAAGCGGATCAGGGCCGACTCTTGGCGACGGGCAGTCATCGATGACTCATACACGACCACCCAGGTGACCGACAAGGGATGGATGGTCGAGATGGCCGACTGGGATCGCGTTCGGCAGTTGGTCGACGAGCTGTTCCCCTCACCGGTGCCTCTGGCCGAGGCGACGCCCAGCATCGAGCGTGCCCAAATCGCCAGTGAGGCGGCCCGGATACACCTGCAGAACGGCACTGTAACGCCCGATCTTGGCGAACGGACGGCGACCTACTTGAGAGACCAGGGCTTTAACGTGGTGCGCTACTCGGCGGCGGATGGGCAGAGCTATGCCCAGAGCCGACTCATTGTCTATTCGGACGCGGAGATGACGGTCTCGGCCCTGGCCGCCCAGCTGGGAGTGACCGAAGAGAACATCTACCGTCAGTACTCGGACGATCTCGATGCCGACATTGTAGTGGTTCTGGGTGATGACTGGGCCCGCGAGGGCAGCTACTAGCCGCTGGCAGACTCCTCCGCACTGGATGGCTCCCTAGCGATAGCAAGCGGCGTGCCGCTTGCAGCTTTGTGAAAACTTGGACAATGTTTCGCAGCGTGATATACTCGCCCCGGTGCGTGGCTCGTGTCTGAGCAGCAAGGGATGGTGCGGACTAGGATGGATTTGGCGGATGTTCTGGCTATCGTGGATGGCAAGGTCATCTCGAGAGAGGTGGATCTCTCGGCCGAGGTAGCCATGGCTTGTGGAGCCGATCTGATGAGTGACGTGCTGGTGTTTACGCATGATGGCACGCTGCTCATGACCGGCCTCACCAACCCCCAAGTGGTACGAACCGCGGAGATGGCCGGAGTCTTGGCCGTCGTCTTTGTGCGGGGCAAGTACCCGCCTCCGGAGACCATCGCTCTGGCTGAGGAAAAGGGCGTTCCCCTGCTCGCATCTCGCTACACCATGTATGAGACCTGTGGACGTCTCTATGCCTCTGGCCTGCCCGGTTGTGGCGTCTTTGATCTGGCCATGTCCAGCTGGCGCGAGGCCTTTGGCGACGAGCCGAGCCAGGAGGCCTAGGCTCAGGGACGCAGCAAGGGGGATCGTTGGGCGGCGCACCGATCGAGTTCAGCATCGTCCAAGAGCTGATTTATGAGTTAACAATCGAGCAGGTGATGACGCGCGACGTCGTCACCATCACGCCTGACGAGACGATGGACGATCTCAAAGAGCTGCTACGCGCCAAGCGTATCTCGGGCGTTCCTGTGGTCGACGGCAACAAACTCGTCGGCGTGGTCAGCATCGAGCGGGTCATCCGCTCCCTCGAGGCTGGCGAGACGCGTGCCCTGGTTCGCGAGCACATGACTGACGAGCCCTGCGTGATGCGAGCCGATGAGACCCTCATCATGGCGGTGAACCAGTTCGATCGCACGGGCTATGGACGCTTTCCAGTGGTGGATCGCGACGGCAAGCTAGTGGGGATCATTACCAAGGGCGATATCATGCGGGCGCTGGTCAAGCAGCTCGAGAGCCGATACCACGCCGAAGAGGTCGAGCGCTACCGTGCCAGCCACGTCTTTCAGGATATCGAGTCCGACGCTACCTCGCTGATCCTCCGCTATCACATCGCCCCTCGAGATTTCGTGCGGGGCGGTGAGGCATCCAGCAAGATCAAAAAGGCACTCACCCGCCTAGGGGCTGATAGCCGCGTCGTGCGACGCATCGCCGTCGCGGCCTACGAGGCAGAGACTAACCTGATGATCCATACCGAGGGCGGCGAGATGCGCGCCGAGGTGCATCCCGATCGCCTGGTGCTGACCGCTGAGGACACTGGGCCCGGCATCGCCGATGTCAGACAGGCTATGAAGCCCGGCTATTCGACGTGCCCCGACTGGATCCGCGAGCTCGGCTTTGGGGCGGGGATGGGGCTCTCGAACATCAAGGCGTCGTCTGACGAGATGACGATCACCTCGGATCTGGGGGTGGGCACGCGGCTGGTGTTGTCGTTCCGGCTGCGGTAGGTTCGGAGGGAACGGTGCAAGTATCCGAAATCGTGGCAGCGCTACCGGTACGAGTGGCCGCGGGAGCCGATCATCTGGATAATGAGGTCACTGGCGGCTATGCCTCGGACCTGCTGAGCTGCGTCATGGCCGGGGCGCAAAAGGGCAACGTCTGGGTCACGCTCCAGGCGCACATGAACGTCATCGCCGTGGCGGCGCTGCTCGAGTTGGCCTGTGTCATCATCACCGAAGGGGCTTCCCTAGATGACGAGGCGCTGGCTCGCGCCGATCAGCGCGGCGTGGTGGTGCTGAGCACCGATCAAGGTAGCTTTGCGACCGTGGCCCAGTTGGCCGGCATGGGCGTTCCGGGCAACGCGTGAGCTCGCTGCGAGGCTTCCGGGCCGACCTGCACATTCACACCGTAGCGTCTGCCTGCGCCGAGATCGAGATGCTGCCGCCGCTCATTGCTGAGCGGGCTCGTCAGCTTGGCCTGGATGTGATCGCGATCACCGATCACAACAGCGCAGCTAACGTGGCCGCCGTCTATGAGGCCGCCCACGAGTCTGACCTGGTGGTCTGGCCGGGCATCGAGGTGCAGACGCGCGAAGAGGCGCACATCACCTGCCTATTCGATAGCCCCGAGCAGGCCGAGGCGCTCGCAGCCACGATTGAGGGACACCTTCCTCACGAGGAGAACCCCGAAGCGTTTTTCGGGGTGCAGCTGGTGGTGGATGCCCAGGGCGAGTTCCTGCGCAAAGACGCGCTGCTGCGCCAGGTGGCTTGTGGCCTCTCCGTGGAGAGCGTCGTGAGCCTGGTTAGGGAGCGCGGTGGCATCGCCATTGCGGCCCATGTTGATCGGCCCAGTTATAGCCTGGTGGCCAGCTTGGGCTTTGTTCCGGAGGATCTGGACCTGGCAGCCCTTGAGGTATCGCAAGCGACGCCTCTGGGAGAGATCCATTCGAGGCTGCCGCAGGTCGCACGCTGGCCTTTGATTCGATCCAGCGATGCGCATACACTGTCGCAGATGCGCGCGTGTTTCCGCCTAACGGTGGAGCGGCCGACCATCGCCGAGTTTGAGCTCGCTCTGCGAGGCGAGGCGGGACGTGCGATAGAGCTACTAGCATAGGCCGTGTCGTCTACCCGGGCGCGCGACCCACGAGACGATCACATGATGCAAGGAGAGCACAGTGGCCGAAGAGACGCAGACCATCACAGAAGAGCAGATCGATCTCTCGCTGCTCGAGCCGGTGTTCGAGACCTATGCGGGGAGCAAGGGGACTCTGATTGCTGTGCTACAGCAGGCCCAAGAGATCTATGGCTACCTGCCCGCAGAGGTGCTGGCTCGCATCGCTGAGCGGATGAGTGTGCCCGTTAGCCAGGTTTATGGCGTGGCGACCTTTTACGCCCAGTTCTTCCTAACCCGTCGCGGTGAGCATATCATCCGTGTCTGCGATGGCACCGCTTGCCATGTCAAGGGGGCGCCACGCATCATCACCGCGCTGGAAAAAGAGCTCGGTATCTCGGCTGGCGAGACAACGCCGGACTACAAGTTCACGCTCGAGGTGGTATACTGCTTGGGCTCGTGTGGTCTGGCTCCGGTAGCTGTGATTGACGACCATGTGGTCGGGCACCTCGTCCCGGACAAGGTTCTAGACGTGGTTCGTAAGCTGGCATAGGTGACCGGCGGCGATGCGCGAGCTTTCATTGCATCTGCTCGACATTGCCGAGAACGCCATTGCGGCGGGCGCCCGCCATTTGCACATTAGCATCAGCGAGTCTCTTGCGACGGATAGCCTGGTGATGACCGTCCAGGATGACGGCTGCGGGATGGACGCAGAGACGCTGGCCAAGGTTCGGACGCCGTTTTTCACCACGCGCACCACGCGCGATGTGGGGCTGGGAATTCCGTTCCTGGCGGCGGCCGCAGAGCGGTGTGGAGGGGGCCTGGAGATCAGTTCCGAGCTAGGCGTCGGCACGACGGTGGTAGCTCGGTTCCAGCGCAGCCATATCGATCGAGCTCCGTTGGGTGATGTGGCCGGAGCGCTTATGGCGATCCTATTGCGTGGCGATGACGAGCGACTGAGGCTGACCTACGAGCATCGCATCGATGAGTGGGTCTTTGCCTTTGATACACGCGAGCTGCACGATCTCCTGGGTGGTATGTCACCGGGAGACGCGGCAGTGAGGCGTTGGTTGAGCGAGTATCTGGCCCGGTGTGAGCAGGAGCTAAAGGAGCAATCATGCCCAAGATCGGATCTCTCGACGACTTGAAAAAGATACGCGAGAGTGCGCTGCGGGATCTCACGATCCGGCGGAGCACGGGCACCAAGATTACGGTGGGGATGGGCACGTGTGGCATCGCCGCTGGTGCGCGTGAGACGATGCAGGCCATCCTCAAAGAGCTGGATAGCCGTGAGATCGAGGCGAACGTGGCTACGGTGGGCTGCATCGGCATGTGCTCAAAAGAGCCGCTGGTGGATATCGAGCAAGCCGGCAAGCCGCGGGTTACCTATGCGAACGTGCATCCGCCGATGGTGCCGCGCTTGATCGAGGAACACCTCGTCAATGGGCGCGTGGTCCAAGAGTGGGTGTTCGGTCGCGTGTCCGATGGCGGCGTCGCTGTCCCAACCTCCGAAGAATCGTAGCAGCGCAAGGAGACAGGCATGTCAGAGGCAGTGTACCGTGCCAACGTGATGATTTGCGCTGGCACTGGATGTGAAGCGTCGGGTTCGCTAGGAGTCTACGAGTCGCTGATCGATGAGATCGGCAAGCGCGGCCTTGATACCGAAGTGCAGGTTCTGCAGACGGGCTGCCGCGGCCTCTGCTCCATGGGCCCTGTGATGGTGATCTATCCCGAGGGCATCTTCTATTGCCAGGTCAAGCCGGAGGATGTTCCGGAGCTGGTGGAGGAGACGCTCGTCAAGGGTCGCGTGGTCGAGCGCCTCACCTACAAGACCACCGACGAGCAGGCCTCGGTCCCGTTCTACGAGGATATTCCCTTCTACCACAAGCAGCAGCGCATCATTCTGCGCAACTGTGGCATTATCGATCCGGAGCGAATCGAGGAATACATCGCCCGTGGCGGCTATGAGGGCCTGGCGACAGCGCTCACCACCATGACTCCGGAGCAGGTGATCGACGAGGTCAAGAACGCGGGTCTGCGTGGGCGAGGCGGCGCCGGCTTTTTGACCGGGCTCAAGTGGGAGTTCACCCAAAAAGCCCCCGGCGACATCAAATACGTGGTCTGTAACGCTGACGAGGGTGACCCTGGCGCGTTTATGGACCGCTCGATTCTCGAGGGCGACCCGCTCTCGGTGGTCGAGGGCATGACCATCGCCGCGTACGCCATCGGTGCGCACGAGGGCTATGTCTACTGTCGCGCCGAGTACCCACTGGCGATCAAGCGGCTCAAGATCGCCATCGCCCAGGCCAAAGAGTATGGGCTCATGGGCGAGAACATCATGGGCACCGACTTTTCCTTTGAGCTCAAAATCAAGGAAGGAGCCGGCGCCTTTGTCTGCGGTGAGGAAACGGCGCTGATCGCCTCCATCGAAGGCAAGCGTGGCGAGCCGCGTCCGCGTCCGCCCTTCCCGGCGGTCTCGGGCCTCTGGGCCAAGCCGACCAACAACAACAACGTCAAGAGCTATGCCTATGTTCCACAGATCATTGCCAGGGGCGCGGACTGGTTCGCGGGCATCGGCCCCCAGCGCAGCCCTGGCACAGCCATCTTTGCTCTGACGGGCAAGGTGCGGAACACGGGCCTGGTTGAGGTTCCCATGGGCATCACCATGGGCGAGATCGTCTTTGATATCGGCGGCGGCGTCCCCGATGGCAAGCAGTTCAAGGCTGTGCAGACGGGTGGTCCGCTGGGCGGCTGTCTGCCCGCGTCAGGCCTCAACCTCAACGTGGACTTTGACTCTTTGCGGCAGGCCGGCGCTGTGATGGGCTCGGGCGGCATGATTGTGGTCGACGAGACCACCTGCATGGTCGAGTTCAGCAAGTTCTTTCTCACGTTCGCCACGGCCGAGTCCTGTGGCAAGTGCGTTCCCTGCCGCGTTGGTGGGCGACGGATGCTCGAGATCCTAACGCGCATCTCCGAGGGTGAGGGCACCATGGAGGATCTCGATCTCTTGCAAGAGATCGCCGAGGGCATGACCGAGGGCGCCATCTGCGCGTTGGGTCAGCTCACGCCTGGTCCCGTGCTGTCGGCTTTGCGCTATTTCCGGCCCGAGTTTGAGGCTCACATCCTAGAAAAGCGCTGCCCCGCGGGCGCCTGCAAGGCCCTGGTGAGGGCCCCATGCGTCAATGCGTGCCCGGCTGGCGTGGATGTGCCCAGCTATCTGACCAAGATCAGCGAAGGTGACTATGCTACCGCGTTGGCGATCCACCGCAAGCGCAACCCGTTTGCGTTGGTGTGTGGCCGCGTCTGCCCCGCCTATTGCGAGCATCGTTGCCGCCGTGGCGAGGTGGACGAGGCTATCGCCATCCGCCAGGCCAAGCGATTCATGGCTGATCAAGAGCTCGCGAACCCGTGGACGCCAGCCAAGCTCGAGGACGCCAAGGCGGAAAAGATCGCGATCATCGGATCTGGCCCTGCCGGCCTCACATCGGCGCTCCGGTTGGCCCAGCGGGGATACCCCGTCACCGTCTTTGAGGCGCTCCCCGTGGCCGGCGGCATGATGGCGGTGGGCATTCCCGACTATCGCTTGCCCCGCGAGATCCTGAACGAAGAGATCGAGGCGATCAAGCGCGCTGGCGTGGAGCTCAAGCTCAACACTGCCCTGGGTCGCGATATCACCATTGATGGCTTGATGGATGACGAGGGATATGCGTCAGTGGTGCTGGCCATCGGCGCGCAGACTAGCCGCACGCTCCGGCTGCCCGGCGAGGACAAAGAGGGCGTTTGGGGCGGCACT
>DAIRUQ010000035.1:0-27820 GCA_036803245.1 Chloroflexota bacterium
TATATTATGACCAGCGGTGGCCCCAACTATGCTACCTATTTCTATAGCCTAAACGTTTACTATACCACCTTCCAGAAACTCCAGATCGGCTATGCAGCCGCATTGGCTTGGGTACTCTTTATCATCATCCTTGTTGTCACGCTTATTGTGTTCAGCACGTCCAACCGATGGGTGTACTATGAGCATGAGGCGGAGAGGAGGCCAGTATAATGGGCATGGAGGTCACGACTCGGCCACGCACTCTTCGCCATGAGGATCAGACTGTCATCATCGGTGGCCACCGGCAGACAGCCCTTGAGCGGGTCATCGTGTACATCGTGCTGCTGATGGGCGCAACCGTCTTGATGATTCCGTTCTACTGGATGGTGAGCACCAGCCTCAAACCGCTCGATGAAATCTTTATCTTTCCGATCAAGTGGATCCCCAGCCGGCTGGTCTGGTATAACTATGTGGAGGTATTCGAGCGTTCTCCTTTCGCTCGTTACATCCTCAATACCGCCTACCTTACCGGTGTGGCGATCATGGGCAACCTCTTTGGTAGCTCGCTGGCCGCGTTTGCGTTCGCTCGACTGCGTTTCCGCGGCAAGAACCTGCTGTTCATGCTGATGCTCAGCACCATGATGGTGCCGGGCTGGGTCACGATGATCCCCACCTTTATCATGTTCAAGTACTTTGGCTGGCTGAACAGCTTCAAACCGTTGCTTGTGCCAACGTTTTTTGCGCAGCCCTTTTACACCTTTCTGCTGCGGCAGTTCTTTATGGGCGTTCCACGGGATCTGGAGGATGCCGCTCGTATCGACGGGTGCTCCACCCTGCGCATCTTTTGGCAGATCATGTTGCCGTTGGCGCGCCCCGCGCTGGCCACGGTGGCCATTTTCTCGTTCTTTACCCATTGGAACGAGCTCCTGGGGCCGTTGATCTACCTGCAGAGCCAGGACAAGCTTACCATCTCGGTTGGCATTCTCTCGTTCCGTAGTGAGCAATACGCCAACTATGCCAACATGATGGCGGCGGCCTGTATCTCGATGCTGCCGTGCCTGCTGCTGTTCTTCTTTGCGCAGCGGCTGTTCATCCAGGGCGTGGTGGTAACCGGCGTCAAGGGCTAGTTCGCAGAGTAAGTTGCTCTGGCAAGGGTGCCAGTTAGGAGGATCAAGGATGCACCTGGACTATGATGTCTATCTCGACAAGGTGTTGGGTGGTTGGATCGGCAAATCGGCTGGCGGCGCCATTGGGGCCCGTTTTGAGGGCACCAAGGCTTACATCGAGATCTCGCCCGAGGAGATGTTCCCCGACGAGATGCCGCCCAACGACGATCTCGACCTGCAAGTGCTCTGGCTAAAGGTGCTTGAGGAAAAGGGTGCGGCGCTCACCTCCGATGACCTGGCCGAGGCCTGGCTGGATGGGTGCTGGTATCCGTTCAACGAGTACGGCATCTTTCGGCGTAACTGGCAGCTCGGCATCCATCCTCCCATGTCCGGGCGCTTTACCAACCAGTTTTGGGAGACCGGCGAGGGGTGCCCGATCCGCTCCGAGATCTGGGGCTATGTGTTCCCGGGGGCTCCTGACTTGGCGGCCAAGTACGCCTATATGGACGGCACGTTGGACCACACCGAGCAGTCGGTGGGAGCCGAGATGATGTTTGCCGCCATGGCGTCCATGGCGTTTTTCGTCGACGATGTTCGACGACTGACGGGTATGTTCATCCATTACCTCCCGGAAGGCAGCCCCATCGAGCGCATGACTCGCGAGGTGTTCCGCTGCTATGATGCCGGGATCAGCCTGCGCGAGACCCGCGACCGGATCATGTACATGGCGGGGCATCCGGAGGCCTGCGACAGCCAGATCAATGTGCCCTTTACCTTTATTGGGCTCCTGTGGGGCGGAAACGATATGGTCGAGACGCTCCTTTCGGCGCTCAAGTGCGGCTATGATACCGACTGCACCTTGGCGTCGGCGGGGGCTTTCATCGGGCAGATCGTGGGCGCTTCTGGTCTGCCGGCCAACATCGTGGAGCCGGTGGGCGATGACCTGGTCATGGGCATCCAGTACAACCGGCCCGAGATGACCTTGTCGGCTCTGGCCCGCGATACCGCCCGCATGGGGGTGTTGCTGGCCGATCAATGTGCCACCGACTGCACGTTCGATGGCGTTCCTCAATTGGAATCCCTACCCCCCGCGGCGGTGTTTCCCGAGACGCAGCTAGTGGTCGAGTATGCAGGGCTGCCTGAGGCGGCACCGGGGGATACGGTCGACGTGGTCGTTCGCGTCGAGGGGGTGGTGCCCGAGGGCGAGCTAAGCGTCACGGGGCCCGATGGCTGGGCGATTGCGCCTGCCACCGCCCAGGTGGGGCCGCTGCGCTCCTCGGTCAAGGTCAGCCTGCATGCGCCCGAGGATGCCGACGTCTGGCCCCAGAAGAACCTGTTCACGGTCAGGCTGGGCGATCTGTCCTACACTTTTGGGGTGGCTGGCGCGCAGTTGTGGAAGCTGATCGGGGTGCACTTTGATGCCGTGCCTGGCGACTATGTGCCCAAGGATGTCGGCCGGCGACGTCGCTTCAACCATCACTTTGTGTCGCTTGAGCGCGACTTTATCCCCGAGCCGGTGCAGGACGTGGACGGGCTCTTTGCCACCTGGTCGGAACGGATCGGCAAGAGGGCGGTTGTGCCCGCTTACGAGCGGGTGGTGGACCCATCGTGTCTCGTTGGTCTGCGTGGCCCGTTGGTGTTCTACCTGGCGCGGACGGTGATCTCCCCCGATGACCGACTGGTTCATATCGGCATCGGCAACACTGATAGCTATCGGCTGTGGGTGAATGGTGAGCTGGTGGGGGAGGCCGATGAGGCGACTTGGTGGACGCCCTTTAACAACGTTCACTCCAAGGTGGCTCTGAAAAAGGGTGTCAACGAGATCGTGCTCAAGATGGTCCGACCGCGTGACGAGACCAAGCTAACGTTCGGCATGCGCTCGGCGGATTTGCATCCTTATATCCTCTCCAAATTCAAGGATCGACCGCGCCCGGAAGGCGCGCCGCCTCCAGACCCGGCGATGGCGTTCAACGTCGCGGATTGGGTGGTGGACTTGGCGGACGAGGTGCCCTGATCCGTTGGGGTCGATGGCAGTACACGCATGGCCGCCCTCAAAGGGCGGCCATGTTGCTTGTGCGCAAGGCGAGGCTTGAGCGCACCGGGCCGACGGCTCGGGCTGTTGATCAGGGCTCGCTCGGATGCTATAATCGACCTCATCACGTGACGCTGCGACGCCTGGAGCACCAGCAGGAGGGTTTGCCATGTATCAGAAGATCATCATCGTGGGCAACCTCGGCCAAGATCCCGAGATGCGCTACACGCCCGATGGGACGCCGGTTACGTCCTTTTCGGTGGCCACCAACAAGCGCTGGACCACCAGGGATGGGCAGCAGGGCGAAAAGACGGTCTGGTTCCGGGTGACGGCCTGGCGCCGGTTGGCCGAGACGTGCTCACAGTACCTGACCAAGGGACGGCAGGTGCTGGTAGAGGGCGAGCTGGATGAGCCGCGGGCCTGGCAGGGGCGTGACGGCGAGTGGCGGGCCTCGCTGGAGGTGACCGCTTATACGGTCAAGTTCGTGGGTGGCCGAGGGGATGTCGCCGCCCCGCCCGACTCGGGGCCTTACGAGGACACCTCGGAGCGCGGCAGCACCGGCAGCAACCAGGTCACCAGCATCGATACCATCGATGACGACGAGATCCCCTTCTAGGGCGGCGTGGGAATGAAGCCGGTCTCCAGTGCGGCCTGCGGCGATCAAGATGCAGCGCCGCGTACCATTCGTCTCTACCAGGATGATCCCTACGCGACAGCCTTTGAGGCGCAGGCCCTGGCGTCGGTAGAGGTCGAGGGCGGGCTGGCGGTGGTCCTCGATCGCACCTGCTTCTACCCCACCTCTGGCGGGCAGCCGTATGATACCGGCACGCTCAACGGGATCCCCGTGGTCGACGTCCTCGAAGACGGCGGTGCCGTCGTGCACGTTCTCGCGCGGGGCCTCCAGGGAACTAGGGTCAAAGGGCAGGTGGATTGGGACCGGCGCTTTGACCATATGCAACAGCATACCGGGCAGCATGTTCTGTCGCAGGCTTGTCTGCGCGTGGCGGGTGCGCCAACGGTTGGCTTTCATTTGGGCGAGCAAGCTAGCACGATCGACCTGGCGGTTGCTGACGTACCGACGGACCTGCTGTGCGACGTGGTGGCCGAGGCGAATCGTGTGACCAGCGCCGATCTGCCTGTAGCCGTGGCCGTTCACGCCGATGCAGCGTCGCTACCTGACGCACTGCGCAAGGCACCGACGGTGGAGCAGGAGATACGCGTTGTGTCGGTTGGCGACTATGACGATAGCGCGTGCTGCGGCACGCACCTGCGTCGCACCGGCGAGATCGGCGCGATTCAGGTGACCCGGTGGGAAAGGTCCAAGGGACAGACGCGGCTCACGTTCTTGTGTGGCGGGCGGGCCGTGGCCGATCATTGGGCCAAGACGGCTCGCTTGCACGAGCTGACTGGGCTATTGAGCTGCGGCCTCGACGACGTGGTTCCCTTGGTGAGCAAGGCTCTCGATGAACGCAAGGCTGAGGAGAAACGCGCCATGGCGCTTCAGGAGCGCCTGGCCCAGGTAGAAGCGCGGCAGTTTGCGGCGCAGGCCGAGACGATCGCGGGGCATAGCGCGGTGCTGCGAGTGTTCGACAACCGGCCAGCGGATGAGCTGCGTCGGCTGGCCGGCGAGATCACTGGCGATAGTTCGTTGGTAGCGGTGCTGGCTGCGGGCGCGCCTAGCCCGATCGTGTGTGTGGCCTGTGGGCCACAGAGCGGTGTCCATGCGGGCGAGCTCATTCGGGCGGTGCTGGAACCGTTCGGGGGTCGGGGAGGCGGCAGCCCCGCAGCGGCCCAGGGGGGCGGTGTGAAGCCAGAGCGCCTCGGTGAGGTGTTGACGGCGGCCCGAGCGTGGTTGATGGAGCGGTCGATGGGCAAAGAGAGGCGATAGGATGCTGGAAGAACTGGCGCCCGGCGTCTATATCTCAAGAGACTACTGGCATGGCAACGTGGGCCTCATAGCGTCGGCTCGGGGGGCACTGCTGGTGGACATGCCCATGCGCCCCTGGGAGGCGGAAGACTGGTGCCGCCGTCTGCAGGGGGAGGGCGTGGGGCCGATCTTTGGGGTGGTGAATACCGACTATCACCCGGAGCACATGTTCGGCAATGCCGCAGTCATGCCGACGCGGATCCTGGGGCACGATGCCTCGCTCAAACCCATCGAAAAGTACCGCACGTCTGGCCTGGACCGGCTGGCCGAGGAGATTGGCGAGGATGATCCGGCGCTGGCGGCGGCGCTGGCCGACGTGGAGCTGTTCGAGCCCGAGATCGGCGTGGATGATCGCGTCACGTTGCACCTCGGTGACCGTCGCGTCAAGGTGATTCACATGGAGGGGCATACACCAGCATCGCTGGTGGTCTACCTGCCAGAGGAGCGCCTCCTTTTCGCGGGCGACAATCTGATGAACCAAGAGCATCCGGCTCTCTATGATGCCAACACCGAGGCGTGGCTGCGCACCCTGCGGCGGATCCGCAGCATGGATGTCGACGTCATCGTGCCGGGTGAGGGCGCTCCCTGTGGCAAGGAGGTCATCGACCCGCTGATCGAGTATATCACAGAGATGCGCCGTCGCACCGCCGAGTGCTTTGCCACGGGCGCTTCTCGACGAGACTGTGTCGAAAAAGTGGGCATGTTGGACTTTTTTCCCGTGCCCGAGGAAAAGGCTACCCGCATCCGCGAGCGACGGCGCCACAGTGTTGAGCGGGTCTATACCGAGATTCGCCTGGCGCAGCGTGACGATGGCTAGCTGGGGGGCTCAGAGGCGAGACATGGCGACGCATGACGACGTGGACACCGTCCGATGACGGATCACACCGAGCGAGTCGTGACAGTGGCTTCGGTGGCGGAGGCGCTGTCGCATCTGACCACCCGGCGTGGACGGGCCCGCATCGTAGCTGGGCTGGCCGGGCTGGCTGGCGGGCTTGATCTCCCGGATGAGGCCTACCTCGTCGACGTCTCCGAGGTTGCGGCCTTGCGTCGCGTGGAGATCAGCGACGATGGGCTGCTCCTCGGGGGTGCGTTGCTGCTCTCAACGCTGATCAAGCATCCTGAGGTTCAGGCGGCAGCGCCTCTGCTTGCGGTGGCAGGCTGGCACCATGAGGAAAAGGGGCGGGGTGCCGAGACGCTGGCGGCGCGTGTGGTCTCAGCCCGTGGTGGGGATCCGATCAACCTAGCCCTGGTAGGTCTGGGTGCACAAGCTGAAATCACCAACCTTACCGGCGCCCAGTGGTTGCCGGTGTCGTCCCTGTTTGTACGGCAAGGCCTCTCGCGGGTCGATAGCTCGTCAGAGATCCTGACGCGGGTCCGCGTACCTGTAACTCAGGGGGTTCACGGCGGTGGGATCGGCGTTGCATCGGCAGCGAACGGCGCGGATGTGTATGGCCTGGCGATAGCTGTTCGTCTGGACGAGAGCGGCGAGCGTTTCGCCCAGGTGATGATCGCTCATGGTGCTGACTGGATGACCCCGACCAGCCTCCCCGACCTGGCTTCGGAACTGGTGGGTATCGCCTTGGATGACAAGGAGCGGCTGCGAGGCTTTGTGGTCAAGCTTGTCGAGCTAGAGCTGGCTGGAGCAGGTTCGGGGGCTCCCGATGGGATCAATGAGAGCGCCTTTCGCGAGGCTTGCCACGCTGCACTCAAGGGCGCGGCCCGGGCGGCGCACCGGCGCCTCGCATCCCAAGAGCACTGAGTGGCCACGCTACCCGGCTATGCATAGCCTCTACATCCACATCCCCTTTTGCGTGCGCAAATGCACCTACTGTGATTTCTGCTCCTATGCAGGCATGGATCGCCTGATCCCAGCCTACGTCGCTGCCCTCTGTGACGAGGTGCGTCTGCGAGCCGCGCGGTGGCGATCGGCGCGCTTTGATACGCTCTACGTAGGAGGCGGCACCCCCACGCTGCTAACGGCAGCCCAGATCACCAGCGTGCTCGCTGCCTGTGATGAGCATCTGGACCTGACGAACCTGCGTGAGGCCACCATCGAGGCCAACCCTGGGACGCTTTCGCTTGAGCAGCTACGCGAACTGCGTCGCGCCGGGCTCGATCGGATTAGCCTAGGCGTGCAGAGCCTGGTGGATGACGAGCTGGCGCTCCTTGGGAGAATACACACGGCCAAAGAGGCAGTGGCGGCGGTCCAGATGGCGCGAGAGGCGGGCTTTGAGCGAATCAGCCTGGATCTGCTGATGGGGTTGCCTGGACAGTCGCTGGCACATTGGCAGCGCTCGCTTGAGCAGGCGATTCAGCTCCGGCCAGAGCACCTTTCGTTGTATGGGCTTGCTCTGGAGGATGGCACCCCGCTCAAGCGCGACGTGGATAGAGGGCGCTATCCCGAGCCGGATGAGCATCTGGGGGCCGACATGTACCGCTGGGCCGAGGAGCGCCTGCGGTGTGAGGGGTATGCGCACTATGAGATCTCGAACTGGGCGCGGCGCGAGACGCTGCCCGATGGGCAGAGGTCAGCCTGGAACAACCTGTGCCGACACAACCTGCGCTATTGGCGCAATGGCCATTACCTGGGGCTGGGCACGGCTGCCGTCTCCTATGACGGGCGTACCCGCTGCCGGAACACTGGCAACCTGAGGGCTTATATCAGCCAGGTGGGGCAGGGGCGTCTCCCCATCGCCGAGAGCGAGACGCTCGACGCCGCAGGGCGCATGGGCGAGACTATGATGTTGGCGCTACGAACCAGCCGCGGCATGCCCTGGGATCGGTTCCGTCGACGCTTTGGGAGGTCGCTACAGGAGGTCTACGGCGATGTCATCGACCAGCTCGTCGCTGATGGCCTGTTGGTGGCTGATGAGCGAGGGATCCGCCTAAGCCGACGCGGTCGCCTCTTGGGCAACCGCGTCTTTGCAGGCTTTTTGCTCTAGCGCCGGGGGTTGGTGCTAACCGCGCTGGATGGTGCGCTTGGCCTCGATCTGCTTGAGCACGTCCGTCAAGTGGTCGGCCAGCTCGCGCGCTCTTTCGTCGCGATTCTGGCTCAGCTCATCGATGTAGGCCTCGATGCCCTCGACCAAGTCGTCATCGAGCAGGCCGCGGTTGGCCTCGAGAATGCGACCGGTCTCCTCGGCGGTCTCGGCGCGAAAGAGCTGGTTGATCAGCCGCTGCTTGGGGGGCAGGGCCTCCTCCATGGTCTCCAGAATGGCGGTCACCAGCGCATCGAGCTTGGCCACCCGCTGTTCGTTTCCCTTGCGCTCGGCGGCCTGCCGTAGGCGCAGGGCGGCCGTCAACACAATGTCATTGAGCTCGTCTTGGCGAGCCCGCACTGCCTGGGCCACATCGTCCTCGCCGAGAAGCTCTGCCACCAGTAGTTGCGCCTCATCCTCCATCTCTTGGATGGCTTGTCGCTGCTGCTCTACGGCGTCGAGAATGCGCCGGCGGAGCTCGGTCAGGCGCTCGGCGCGGTCGGTGTCGCCGTCGTTCTCGGCGGCGTCGATGCGCTGGGTAAGAGCCTGGAAAAAGCCATAGTCCAGCTTGGCGCGATTCAGCATCACGGCGCCCTGGAAGGCTTGGTCGTCTTTGGCGCCCAGGAAAAGCTGGACCAGGTCATCAACGCTGGCGTCAGCGGGCGCGGCGGGGGGAGCAGGCGGGCCGACGACGTCAAGCAGGGTGCGGCGCAGCTGTTCGAGCGCCTCAGCGTTCAGGCCGATCTCTTCATCCTCATGGGCTGCGTCGATCAGCGAGCTCAGGAGCAGGAAAAAGCCATAATCGATCTCGTCGGCATGCTCTTTGGCCAGGGCCTCCAGCGCCGCTCGGTCGTCCAAGCTCTCCAGGAGGCTCTCTAGCAGGCGCATGACTCTGCGCCGTTCCTCCAGCATCTCGGGTGTGATGCCTTCGGTCTCAAAGACAGCCTCAAGGAGGCCCTCATAGGTGAGGGCCGTGCGAGGCTGCAAAAAGTACCCCTTGCGCTGCTCTTGCGGAACGCTTTGCATGACGGCGTTGAGCAGCCGCCCCACCAGCTTTTCGCGGTCGTCACCGTTGATCTCGAGCTCTGGCGGCACATACGCGATGAGGAGCTCATGCTCGGGATCGTGATAGACGAGGGGGGTGCTGACGATGCCGGCGAAATCGCACTGGGGGCAAGAGGCATAGTTGATGCGCGAGCCCATAAACGCCTGCTTTAGCTCAGGCTCTTGGCTGACGTCGATAATGGTGTGGATCTCGACGACGAACTTGGTGCCACAGCTGGGGCACGTCATGGGGCTGGGCATGGGGGCAAAGGCCATGGTGAATCCTCCAAAGATGGGTACGACTAGGAACGCGCCGCCAGCACCCGATCGACGAGGCGGCGCGGATTGGTGACGGTGGCGAGCTCAACCTGTGCAAGGTCGAGCCCTGCGCCTAGGGCAACGTCACGGGCAAAGGCTAGCGTGGCTAGGTCCGACGGGCTATGGGTATCAGTGTTCACCACCAGGCCGGTCCCAGTCTCAGCGCACACCCGTGCCACGTGCCCATTGGCGAGGCAGTGGCCCTTGCGGGCCGTCAGCTCACAGAGTGCCCCGCGCCGAGCCAAGGCCGTTGCCGTCTCATGGGTGATAAGCCCTGGATGGGCGAGGATGTCCACGTAGGGCGAGCGTGCGGCGGCCAGGTTGGTGCCTGGGGCCACCGGCTCGACCAACGTCTCGCCGTGTACCACGACCAGCTCAGCGCCGAGCTCTTTGGCTCGGCAAGCCAACCCATCGATGCTGCCGGGCGCCACGTGGGTTAGCTCGATGCCCACGAGGAGCGCCGTGGCAAAGTCATCAGGCTGCATCTGTAGGATGCGGCGCAGTTGGGTGATGACCAGATCCATATTGCTGGCATCGGCGTGATCGGTAATGGCGACAGCGGCATGCTCCAGCGCGCTGGCCCGCCTCAGGAGTTCCGAGGGCAGCAGCTCGCCGTCGCTAAAGATAGAGTGTGTATGCAGATCGATGCGTTTGGCTTGGGACATGCTAGCGGTTAGTATAGGCGCGCGACAGCCAGTGTCAACGGATCAGCCCGCATGGAGTGGCATCAGCGAGGAGAGCGGCATGCAGTACGGCAACGGCACTCGAGCCCAGTGGGGCATCAAGGACATCCTGCTTGGCTCTCTGGTGGCCGGCGTGTTGTTCGCCGTGGGCGTGTTCGCGGTGGCCATTGCCTGGGTAGCGCTGCAGTTTGCCGGCATCGAGTTGCCGCAGAGCGTTCTTTTACTGGCCGTCTTTCTCGGCGAGGCGGCGATGATCGTGCCCGCGTGGTGGTTCGGGCCCCGCAAACACGGGGGTGGGTTGGCGGCCCTGGGCTTTCGCCGAGTCGCGATCGGAAAGCTGCTCTGGATGACCGCGTTGGGCCTGGCGATCGCCTTTGGGTTCAACGCGCTGTGGAGCGTCGCCCTCGAGCGCCTAGGCTGGGCCACACAACCCGAGCTGGTGCCGGTATTCGGACAAGGCTTTGCAGGGTATATCGCCGCTTTGGTCATCGCCTCGGGCGTGGCGCCGCTGGCGGAAGAGGTCTTTTTCCGTGGGTTTCTGCAGGCGGGTTTGGAGAACCGCTTTGGCGCCTGGGTGGCTATCATCGTGACGGCGGTGCTCTTTGCGCTGGTGCATATACTGCCCGGGGTTTTGCCGCCGATCTTTGTCTTGGGGCTGATCTTTAGCATCCTGCGCTTTGAGACCGACTCGCTATGGCCGTCGATCGTCCTGCACGCAGCATTTAACGCGCTGAGCGTCACGGCAGCATATGTGATAGAGCTCATGCCTCAGCTTGAGACGGCCTGGATCGGGCTGCTCCACCTCTGGGGTTGATCGTAGCGCCCGCCGGACTAGGCCGAGCGACGTCCCATGGAGAACGCCAGGGCCGCCAGGCTATCTTGGGCAGGGTGATCGATGCCGATGGCGGCTAGGGCCCGCGCTGCCCGCGTCAGATGCTCCTCGGCCAGCTGCTGGGTAAAGGCCTCGGAGCCAGCCTCGGCGAGGATGGTCTGCACCTGCGCAATGTGCCGCTCTCGCAACTGCTCCCTCTGATACAGCTCGTAGAGCTCGTCTCGCCCCTGGTTCTTTTCCCAGTTGAGCGCGTGGACGATGGGCAGGCTCTTTTTCCGGGCGAGGATGTCGTCACCTACGGGCTTGCCAGTCGTCTCAGGGTCTCCCCAGATGCCCAGGATGTCATCGACCATCTGGTAGGCCAGGCCGATGTGTGTGCCAAAAGTGCGGTAGAGCTCGACGGCCCGGGGCTCCGCCCCGCCGACGATGGCGCCTGCCGCGCATGTGGCGCCCAGCAGGGCTGCGGTCTTGCCACGGATCATCTCAACATAGTCGTCGAGGCGCACCATCCCCAAGCTCTCATAGGTTAGATCGAGGTGCTGACCGGCACAGAGCGCCAGACAGCTCTCGCTGAGGAGGCGCAGCACGGCCAGCACGGTCTCGGGCGGCTGTCGCTGATCGCTGAGCCGATGGACGGCCGCCTGCGCCAACGCCCACATGGCGTCGCCGGTGTTGATTCCCTGAGCCAAGCCCCACACATGCCAGACCGTGTCGCGCCCGTGGCGTTGCAGCGAGTTATCCTGGATGTCATCATGGATCAGGGTGAAATTGTGGATGAGCTCGATGGCCGCGGCGACGGGCAGAGCTTTTTCCCAGGAATCAGCGGTAGCATGGCATGCCAGGAGGCACATCAAAGGGCGCACGCGCTTGCCGTGGCGGGCTACCGCCGGCTGCAGGTGGCGATCCAGCCAGCCCAAGTGGTACTGCATCATCTGGTACATCGGCTTGGCAGGCCCATCGAGCGCTGTGACGATGCGTTTCAGCTCGTCCTCGATCGCTTGCAGGTAAAAGACCAGGCCGGGGATGCTGTCCATGGCTAGCTCCTCGTGCGGATGCAGTGGGGGCCGAGGGCCGCGAGGTCCGGGGCCCCGCAGCAAAAGAGCGCGATTCTGAGCTGCTGGATCATCGTATAGATGGCCGCGTGCAGCGTTTCGGGGCTGGCGGCGGCAGCGCAGAGCCACGGACGACCACATCCAGCCAGCGATGCGCCCAGAGCCAGCGCCTTGGCAGCGTCCACGCCATCCGTGATGCCACCGCTGGCGATGATGGGTAGATCCGGTACGGCGGCCGCAACGTCGACCAGCGCGTCAAAGGTGGGGATGCCCCAGCGGTGAAAAGGTTCGGCAACGGCGGCGACGCTGGCGTCGCGTACGGCCTCTACGTCGCTCCACGAAGTGCCTCCCGCGCCGGCTACATCGATGGCGGCAACGCCGGCATCCCGCAGAGCCCGGGCAACCTGGCCGCTGATGCCATGCCCTACCTCTTTTACCACCACGGGCACCGGCAGCGTCCGACAGAGTTCGGCGATCCTGGTCAGTAGCCCCGCAAAGCTGGTCTCGCCCTCTGGCTGGAGCGCCTCCTGCAGCGGATTCAGGTGCAGCATCAGCGCGTCGGCCCCCACGGTTTCCACCGCGCGCCGGCACTGGTCGGCGGTATAGCCATAGTTCAGCTGCACGGCCCCGAGGTTGGCGAACAGGAGGATGTCGGGCGCTTCCTCGCGGACCTGGTAGGTCGCCGCCAAGGCCGGATTCTCGATGGCGGCTCGGAAAGACCCCAACCCCATGGCGATGCCGAGGCTTTGGGCGGCGCGGGCCAGCCGCCGGTTCAGCGCGGCGGCGCGAGGGGTCCCGCCGGTCATGGATGATATCAGCAGCGGGGCCGCCAGGCGCTTGCCCAGAAAGACCGTGGTCAGGTCCACGTCGGCCAGCGAGATCTCGGGCAGCGCGACGTGAACAAGCTGGTACTGCTCCGCGCCGCTACTGACGCCGCCATC
Organism: Chloroflexota bacterium; assembly: GCA_036803245.1. Lineage (GTDB taxonomy): Bacteria > Chloroflexota > Anaerolineae > UBA1429 > UBA1429 > DAIRUQ01. The sequence continues at coordinate 12,893 of DAIRUQ010000035.1, forward strand.
GACGTTGCCGGCGAGGCAGATCTCGAGGTGCTCTTGCTTTCGTTGGGGCAGATGCTTGGCCTGTTGTTCGCTCATGCTCGACAGTCTAGATGGCAGGGCGCAGTGTGTCAACGTGGGCCTGGCCGCAACCATGAGACTTGAGCTGTGTTGTAGGATGGGAGAAATGGTGCTGCCGGGCTGGCAAGATTGACCGCCCTGATCGCGGGTGTTATACTCTTGCCACGTCTGGCCAAGACAGAGGAGCAGAGGCATGAGCACAGATACCTTTGAGCGCATTCGCGATATCGTTGCCGAGGAACTGGGGCTTGAGAAGGAGACGATCAAACCCGAGTCGTCCTTCCGCGAAGATCTTGATGCCGACTCGCTAGACCTGGTCGAGCTGATTATGGCCTTTGAGGAAGAGTTCGATTGCGAGATCGCCGACGAGGACGCCCAAAAGATCCAGACCGTGAGCGATGCCGTGACCTATATGGAGCAGCGGCTCGCGTAGGCGGATCGTCAGTCGATAGCGACAGGATGCTCGCTCCCCGAGCCGGGCATCCTGTTTGGCTATCTGGGAGCTGTCGCTGTCTCCGGAGCGAGGGGAGGGGCAGATGAAAGTCTCTGTGATAACCGATAGCACCTCTAGCCTGCCCCCCGAGATGTATGAGCGGTACGGTATCGGCATGGTGCCCTACTATGTGCATCTGCCGGACCGGGTGGCTCGCGATATGGTCGATCTCACGCCTGCGGCATTCAACGCCTACATGGAGGCGTTGGCCGACGACGATGAGCTGCCTCGTACTGCTAATCCGGGGCCAGGCGAATACGCCGAGGCCTACCTAGAAGCCGCTCGTGAGAGCAACGAGATCATCTCGTTCCACATGACTTCTGATGGTAGCGGCGCTTACCAGGCCGCCGTCTTGGGCCGCGCCATGGCGCTCAAGGAGCGGCCAGAGCTAGCGATCGAGGTGGTGGATACGCGGAATGTCTCCATGTGCCATGGCTGGCTCACCCTGGAGGCCGCACGATTGGCAGAGCAGGGCGCGCCCTTGGCCACGATTGTGGAGCAGGTGCGTCGGTTCATTCCCCGGACGCGCATGCTGCAGACGGCGGACACGCTCCGGTATCTCTACATGGGTGGGCGCATCGGACGTTCGGCGCACCTGGTGGGTTCGTTGTTGCATATCAAGCCGATCATCAGCATGGAGGACGGGGTGGTTGTGCCCGTGCACGTGGCACGTACGCGCATGGGTGCCTACCGGCGCATCGCCACGCTGGTCGAAAAGGCGGCGGGCGCCGGGGCTCGCGTCAAGATCGCCCTGACGCACGCTGCGGCGCTGGCAGATGCGGAAACGCTGCGCGAGCTGGTTGAGCAAGTGGTGCGCCCCGTCGAGGTGCTCATGTGCGATCTCTCGCCCGCCCTGACGGTCCACAGTGGCCCAGGAACCGTGGGGCTGTGCTATCTCTTGCCCTAGTGGCGAACGAGGCCGAGCAGGCGGTCTAGTTCGGGCCGCTGGAGAGTTGCTCCAGTAGCGGTAGTCTGCTGGCCCAGGTGGCCTCAGCGAGGCCCAGGCGTGTTCGCAGCGTCTCCGGATCCATCCCCGCTCGAAGGCTGTCTACGGCCGACGTCCAGCGCAGCACCCGAAAGCCCACCCGTCGTCTGATCCCCGCTCGCTTTCTCAGATCATCCAACACGTATTCTAGGTTGCGTCCGGTGCACTCGAACAAGCGCTTTCGAGGGTGATACTGGCGCAGATATGCGTTTACGACGGCAGGAAGGTCGTCGGGCAGGCGGAGATACCTGGGGTGGTCACCGCGTGTCGCCGGCTGAATCACCACGGCGGGCATGTCGTCGAGGTAGAAGTCGTCCAGCCCAAGGTTGAGCAGCTCGGTCTTGGTCATGCCAGTGGAGAGGAGCAGCGCCACTAGCAGATAGGGGCGGGCATCGGCATCGCTCCCCTGCAAGAGCTCGCGCGCGGCGGTCGTCAGTCGGTCGCGCTCGGCCGGCGTCAGAACCTGTGGCAAGCGAACGGGCGAGGGGGTCTGCTCGAGCGCGGCGGCTGGATCGACCGAAATGGCCCCGATCCCTTCGAGCCAACCGAACAGGGTCTTGAGGGTGGTGGTGCGTCGCTGGAGACTCTTGGCGGAGAGGCCTTCCTCATGGTCGAGATGAGCCAGGTACTGGCGTAACCGGGCGGTGCTACACTTGGAGACAGGCGTATCCTCGCCCAAGTGTCGGGCCAGCAGCTCGACGTCGTTGGCGAGACACCGGACGGTGTTGGCTGCCAACGAGCGTTCACGCAGATGGTCCAGGAAGGCGGGCAAGAGCTCGAGCAGCGTACTCGAGCCCGTCACCTGCGCGCCCACCGGGCCGACGGCCCGCTCAGGCGACGGGCTGGGGAACAACTCTGGCTGCTGCGTCACGGCGAGTCCCCTTGACGCACGTCTGTGCCGACCGCTAGAGTGTGTCTACAGCGCGCCGCAGCAGAGGGAGGTGCTGTAGACCGCGGCTGGCGCCCACCGCCGTACACAGCATGGGTTCCTCGGCGACATTGGCCGGCACGCCGGTATGCTTGGTGAGGTACTGGTCCATGTTGCGCAAGAGCGCTCCGCCGCCTGCCAGAACCATGCCGCGGTCGATAATGTCCGAGGCTAGCTCGGGTGGTGTGCGCTCCAGAACCGAACGCACGGTGGTGGCGATGGTAGCCAACGGCTCTGCCAAGGCGTCGGTGATCTCTGATGAGGCGATGGTGACGGTGCGGGGAAGGCCCTGCACCTGGTCACGTCCGCGCACATCCATGGTCAGGTCCTCTTCCAACGGCAGGGCGCTGCCGATGGCGATCTTGATCTGCTCGGCGGTCTGCTCGCCGATCATCAGGTTGTACTTGCGGCGCACATAGGCGGTGATGGCTTCATCCATCTTTTCGCCAGCCACGCGGACCGAATCGGACACGACGATGCCGTGCATGGAGATGACGGCTGCCTCGCTGGCCCCGCCGCCAATGTCGACGATCATGTTGCCCGTGGGTGTGCCGATCGGCATGTCGGCGCCTAGCGCAGCGGCCAGCGGCTCGGGGATCAGATGCGCTACACGCGCGCCAGCCTGAATGGCCGCATCGCGCACAGCCCGTCCCTCGACGCTGGTGACGCCTACAGGCACGCTGATCATCACCTCGGGACGCCGTTCCAGGCGGCTGCAGATCTTGCTAAAGAAATAGCGCAACATGGCCTCGGTCACCACATAGTCAGCGATGACGCCATCGCGCATGGGACGAGCGACCTCGATAGTCTCGGGGGTGCGCCCGAGCATGGCGCGGGCCTCATTGCCGACCGCGAGAATGCGGCTATCGTTCAGAGAGATGGCAACGACCGAAGGCTCGTTGAGGACGACGCCCTTGCCTCGTACAACGACGATGACATTGACGGTGCCCAGGTCGATGCCAATCTGTTTGCCGAACATCGGCCCTCCTACTGCAGTGTGTGGCGCGAATGCAGGTACGCGGACTTCACCGCTCAGCTCGACGACAGGGGCACCCACTCGAGAGGGTCGGGCGCACTCTGGGTGGGGAGGCGGTGCTCTAGCTCCTCCACGCGGCTGACGCCAGCGCCTAGCTGACGTAGGCGCGAGTCGATATCCTGGTAGCCGCGATCGATATAGGTAACGTTGTGGATCTCTGTCTCGCCCTCGGCTGCGAGCCCTGCCAAGACCATGGCCGCACCGGAGCGAATGTCCAGCGCCTCCACAGAGGCTCCGCGTAACACGGTGGCGCCGTGGACCATGGCAACGCGTCCCGAACCCGAGACGTCGATCTCGGCGCCCATGCGCCGCAACTGCTCGACATAACGCAAGCGACCATCGAACATGGTCTCGTAGACCGTGCTCTTGCCGTCGGCCTGGGTTAGCAGCGTAGTAAAGGGGGCTTGCAGATCGGTGGGGAAACCGGGGTAAGGGTACGTCTGAACATCGACCGCTCGGAGCGGTTGGTCGGCGCCGACGCAATAGCTATCCGCGCGGGCCTCGACGTTGGCCCCGGCCTCACGCAGCTTGGTGGTAAAGGCGCCCAGGTAGCGACCCACGTTGCCGGGGATCGTGATGGAGCCGCCGGTTATGACGGCGGCCAGGGCATACGTGCCGGCCACCATGCGGTCTGGCATGACGCGAAAAGCGGCCCCATGCAGCCGGCGGGTGCCCTCGATCTCGATGGTGCTCGTGCCGGCTCCGCGGACTCGAGCGCCCATGGCGCACAGGAACTCGGCCAGGTCCAGCACCTCGGGCTCGATTGAGGCGTTCTCAATGGTCGTGACGCCCTCTGCCAGGACCGCGGCCATCATCAGGTTCTCGGTGCCGGTATGGCTGGGGTAATCGAGGACGAGATGGGTGCCGCGCAGTCGTGGTGACTGGACGATATATCCGTCGTCCGTGCAGCGGATCTCGGCGCCCATGGCCTCAAAGCCCTTGAGGTCTACCGTGACAGGCCGCTTGCCAATGGCGCAGCCGCCGGGGTGGGGTGCCTCAACCTGGCCAAAGCGGGCCAGGAGAGGACCAGCGATCAAAAAGCTCGCTCGCATGGCTTGCGCCAGGTCAGCCGGGAGCTTGCTGGTGGCGATGCGGGTGGCCTTGATCCGAAGGGTGTTGTGGCCCTCAAAGCGAGCGGCCACGCCGTGATGGTGAAGAACCTTGATCATGTTGCGAATGTCCTCGATGAACGGGACATTCTCAATGAGGCAGTCATCGGACGTGAGCAGCGTGGCCGCGATGATGGGCAAGGCGGCGTTCTTGGCGCCGTCCACCAGCACCTCGCCCTGCAAGCGCCGCTTTCCCTCGATCAATACCGGCATGCTATTGTCCTAACTAGTTCGCCCGCAGCCAACAACGGCCGCGGCGTGCCGCGTCACACTCTTGCTGTAAATCATCGTGGCATTTCCCCGCCCCGACAAGGTATCTTACATCGGCACTCGGCCGTGTGTCAAAGCTATGTGCCTTCGAGATCCTCACTTGGCCATCTGCTTGAGCGCCGTATAAGCGGGACGGGGCTTGAATTCGGGCCAGCCGGGATCGGAGATCGACCACCAGTATTGCTCGTCCTCGGGCGTCCAGTCGTGATCGCAGATATAGATCAGGCTCATGAGGCCGATCCACGGCGACCAGTTGTCTCGCGCGTACTGGTAGGCGCGCACCAGATAGTCGGCCTTGACCTGCTCACTGACGGCATGCCAGTTGTAGGGCGAATCGGGCCGCGGGTCGCTGGTCCAGCCGAATTCGAGGATGGCGACCTGCTTGTTGGCATCGCCGTACTTGACCATGATGGCCCGCAGATCCTCAACGCGACGGAAGGCAAAGGCCCGCTGGCCACCTAGGTCTGGGTCGGCCGCCACCTGGGCGGGATCGCGCTCGGGCGGGCTCTTGAAGCCCGGGGCATGGGCGCCCAGCACGTCAAAGTAGCCGTCGCTGCTGCCCAGGGCCTCGTTCATGGCGATATACATGCTTTCCAGGTACCAGTCGTCCGGGCGAGCTTGTTCGTTCCACGTCCCCGTGGGGGAGAGGCCCGCGCTGATCACCATCGCGTTCGGATCGGCGGCCTTGATCGCCTGATAGCAGACGCGAAGCAGTTTGGCATACTGGCCCGGATCGGGCAGCCGTCCGCCCCATTCCCGCGCGAGGTTGGGCTCGTTCCAAACCTGGTAGGCGCGGACGCGCCCTCGGTACCGGGTGGCCATGGCCGTGAAAAAGTCAGCCAGATCCTGATAGTCGTCCGGCGGGCCGTTGACAGGAAAGCCGCCTCCCGCCCATGCGGGCTGGTGATCGACGCGGATCACCAGGTCGATGTCGTTCTCCGCGGCCATGCGGACGATCTCGTCGGTACGAGACCAATCAAAGACGCCCTTGCCGGCGCCCTCAATCTCGCGCCAGCCAAAGTTGACCTTGGCCCAGGAGAAGCCGGCCTCGGCCACCACCTGGAAATCGCGGCTGCCCACCTCTGGTCGCCACCAAGGAAAGATCTGCATGCCGTATTCGGGCGAATCCATGCGAAGGCTCTTGACCGGGCTCGGTGTGGCTGTGGCAGGAACTGCAGTCGGTTCGTCCGTGGATGCCGGGCCCGCCGCAGCGACCGTCATGGTGGGGGCTAGGGTAGCCTCTGCCGCCGAGACGCCTTCGTCGGTGGGTGTCCCCGCATCGGCGGGTGTGGCGGGCTCCCCCGGTTGGGGCGTAAAGGTCGGCTTGGGGGTTCTGGCTGGGGTGTCCGTGGCCATGGATGGGTCCGGCGTGGCAGCTGGGCCGCAGGATGCCAACAGCAACGCTGCAACCAGCGCAAGAATGATCCATCGTTTGGTGTAGACTCTATGCTGCACCGTCTATTCTCCTCCAGCGACCTCTTCTCGCAGACATCGCGCCATGGCGGCCGGTTCCACAGAAAGCGACGTAGGATCCCTCAAGAGGACCTACGTCGCTTTTGGTGTGCTCGCTTGTGCTACTTGCCCATATCCCGGAGGGCAGAGTAGGCCGGTCGTGGGCTCCAATCGGCACGGACGACACCGAACTTGGCCTTTTCATCCTGGACACCGCTGACCGGGGCAAAGTTCAGGTTCCAGACGAACATCGGTCCGACCCAGCCCCAGTTTCGGCCCATTTGGAAGGCGCGCACCAAGTAGGCAGCCTGCTCCGCCTCCGAGTTGGTCCCTGCGTACTCATAGCCCGCGTTCGGGCCGACACCAAGGCCTTCGGTAGTGGCCCAGCCGAACTCGGTCGGCCAGATGCGCTTGCCGCCATCACCGTACTTGACCATGATGTTGCGATAACTCTCCATGGTGCCGCGGAAGAACCAGCTGGGGTGTCCCTTGCAGCCGGGCTTGGCGGGATCGTTATAGGTCTGCCAATCGGCGTCCGGCGGGTTGTTATAGCCACTGGGGTGCGCGCCGATGGCGTCGCAATAGCGGGCCACCCCAGCCTGGTACATCTGCTCCAGGTAGGTGCGGTCGTCGATGGCGGTGTCGCCATCGTTCCATCCTGTAGGCGTCAGGGCGCCGCTAATCACCACCGCGCCGGGATCAACCGACTTGACGGCGTTATAGGCATGGTGCAACAGGTTGACATAGGCGGCGGCCGAGAGCCGATTGCCGCGCCCGCCCCACTCGTACCAGAGGTTCTGCTCGTTCCAGATCTCATAGGCCTTGACGCGGCCCTTGTAGCGGCTGGCCAACTCGCGCATGAACGTGGCATAGGTCGCCGGGTCAGCGGGTGGGCCGGCCACGCTGCGGTCGTCACCGCCGGGGCGCGCCCAGGCCGGGGCCGCTACCACCGAGAGCAGCACGTTGATGCCGTTGTTGCTGGCGGCGTCCACCACCTGATCCAGCGAGCCCCAGTTGTACTGGCCGGGGGCGGGGTTAAACCGCCACCATTCGACCTGCTGCTTGACCCAGTTAAAGCCCATGCCATTGATATGGCCGATTACGTTGCCCAGGTCGCCAATGTCCAGCATGTGGGCCTGGATGCCATAGCCAAAGTAGCCACCAACCGAGCCGCCACCCAGGCCGACTGCCGGCGCCGCTGGTTGCGCGGCCGCCTGGGCCTGAGGCGCCGCTGTCGGCCGTGGCGTGTTGGTCGGCGTCGGCGTGTTGGTGGGCGTGGGCGTGGGCGTGTTGGTCGGCGTCGGCGTAAAGGTCGGCGTGGGAACCGAGACATCCACCGAGCCCACGGTTCCGAGGGTGGTCTCACCGCCATCGTCCGAGATCTCGGCACGGATGATGTAGCGACCGGGGTTGTTGGGCGCCGTCCAGGTCATGCTAGGATCGTCCACCGGCACGACCTGGCTGCCGATGGCGTCGCCGTCGGCGCTCCACACCGTATACACATAGGCAAAACGCGGCGATGGTGGCACGACGGTATGGGGGAGGTCATCGAGCAGGGTGGCGATGGCCCGGTCCGCCTCCGGGGCCAACGCGCCCTCAATGGAGGCTCCACCCAACGCATACCGGTTCACATACTGGGTGCGTCGCGCGATGCTAGCGGCATTGGTGAGGAACACGGTCTGTTCGGCTCCATCCTCGCCAGCGGCGCGGAACGAGTAGACCTGCGCCTCGGGATCAAAATCCACGTTAGCATCCTGCAATCCAGCCAGCTTGACCGTGATTGACTCGCCCGGCAGCAACAGCCCGTCCGAATCGTCCACGTCCAGCTCAGAGGCCAGTAGGGTCAACGCCTGCTGATAGGAGATCGGCCGCGTCTGATCGCCGGCGCGAACCAGGCTATCGGCGCTCAGGGCGAGGTCGATCTTGTGTCGGTCGATCTGGCTGGTCGCGAACTTGAGCAGGTCATCCATGGGGCCGTCGGCCGCCCAGGCTTGGGGATCGCCATAGGCGCGGATGCGTACGAGATCGGCAACGGCTCCCAGGGCCCGCCAGTCATAGGCGCCCGTGTCGCGGCTGCCCGCGGCCGGAGGATCCAGGACCACGGCAAGCGTCTTGCCCTGGGCATGTAGGGCATCGCCCAACGCCTGCACCAGCGTCGTGAACTCGGCCTTGAGGGCGGGATCCGCTCCCCGATAGTCCAGCTCGACGCCGTCGAACGCGGCTTGCCCGCTCAAGGTGGCCACGTGCTGTTCCACAAGAGCGGGATCGATGATCAGGTTGTCCAGCCAATCGGAGCGCAACACCCCATCGACCACGTTGCTGACCTGCATGAGGACGTCAGCGTCGGCAATGTCGCCAGCGGGCTGAGAAAGGTTGGCAATCGTTCCGTCGCCGGCCAGGGTGGCTCCCTGCAACGAGATCACGGCCGCACTGGGCGGCACGTCAGCCGCCTGCTCGGGGTCGGCCACAAAGCCGACACGCGGCGTTTGGGGCTGTGTCTGGGCGATCAGATAGAGGCTATTCAGGCCGTCCAGCTCAGCAACCACGTCTAGGCCGTCGTTCGAAACCTGCGACGGGATCCATTTCCAGCTCGATCCGTCCCAGGCGTAGAGATCGGCCAGATCCAAGGCGGCCAGCTCGTATGGGATCGGTAGCGTAAGACCGCCCTCGGAGGGGCCATCACCCTTGACCTCGAACCGGTAGAATGGCTCAAAGGCCAAGAGGTCCATGGGCACCTGTTGCGCGGCGACCATCTCTGGGCTGTCGGCGGACATGGCGCCTAGCTCGGTAGCGCCCACGCTATCGAACCGAACCTTCACGCGCTTGGCCACGGCGCCCTCGGGGACGTTCAGACGCGCCCCGGACGGGCCCAGGATCTCGGAGGGCTCGTTCGGTTTGATCGAGGGCAGGTCGAGATTCAGTAGCCTGGTCCCCACGGATGCGGGGGGTAGCAGCAGCGAGATGATGAGAAGAATCGGTACGACTATCAGCTCCACCACGCGCTCGGTGCGCTTGCTCTGGAGAAAGGAGGAAAGACGACGTGTAGGTTTGGCTTCTGACATGAGTCGGTTTGGCTCCTTTGACGCCTACAGCATGGCTCCGGGTCGGTACGGAGTTGCGAGTCCTGGGCTGGTTGACTGGTTGCGCAGCGAACTCCCTAGATGGTAGAGCGTCGTATGGGAGGCTTGATGGGGACTGTGCGCTGACGCAGCCCAGGCTTTCGATTGCTGAGCGATTCTAGCATAGCGGGCATGGCTTGGCAAGACGAACCATGCTGAGGGGTGGGCCTGTGGCTGGGCGCCTCAGCCGCTTGCTCGGATCGCACCTCGTCGCCATAATCGGCCCGTTGCGCCGAGGCAGTTTGAATGGGGGGCTGGTGTGGATACATCCTTGCTCATCACCGTCGGCATCATCTTTCTGAGCACCCTGCTGGTCTCGGCGCTCTCGGCTCTGAGAAAGGATCGTTGCCTGGGGGATCTGAACGGCTTTCACGTGACAGTTGAGCGCAAGGACAAGCCGCCCGTCTATGGCCTGATGTGTCTGGTGTCCACCGGATTCGAGCTGCTGTATCGCGACGAGGTGCTGGATGACCAGATGCACCTGGAGCAGTCTTACCTGGTCTACCGGGCTGACTATGGCAGCGTTCAGGCCATCTACCGGAATGTAGATGATCTACGGCCAGACAACCGGCAAAGGCGAGACCGGGTCTATCAGCGCGCCTTTCACCCTCACCCCTTGACCAAGGCTATGCGCTGGGTGACCAACTTTACCAACACGGCCACCGATTCGCTGACCCAGGCGCTCGGTCTCATGATCAGCGGGTCGCGGGTGGTGCAGGCCAGGGTGCTGGCGCCGGGACAGACCGAGGTCAAGGGGCTGGCGCGCGAGCTCTTTAGCACCGTCGGCACAAAGTACGACCCCCTGCTGGAGCGACTGATCGGCGAACACGTTGTGGTGCACCTGTTGCGCGGCGATCAGGAGATTGAGTACATGGGCGTGCTCAAGGGCTATACCACCGAGTTCATCGAGCTGATGGACGTCTATGTGCCGCAGCCCCTGGTGATGCGCGTCACCCCCGACGAGGCGACCGCCGCTGCGTGCGCCGATCGTAATAGTGCCGAGCTCGCTTCGGCCAGAGAGGCCCTGGAGCGAGATGTGTGCGTCCGGCTGGAGCCGGGCCAAGTGATGGTGCAGAATCTGGGCGAACGCCCACTGCTGCTAAGCAAGATTCGTGTCGATGGCAGCTTGAGACGGGTGAACGCTCTGGTGGACGCGGGTCGGCAGGTGTGCTGCCCCATCGCCGGCGAGCCAGGCGCGGTCGAGCTGACGCTGCAAATCGTGCTGCGCTTTGACATGGTCGTGCCTCGAACCGTCTCGGCCATCCGCCACCGCGCCAGCCGCTATGATCCCCGCCACATCCTGGGAGGACCGGTGGTGCTAGAGCCTCTGCAAGCGACGGAGGAGGAGGAGCGGCAGGCCCGGGTGCGGCTGGAAGCCGACGGTGAGGACGCGGAGGCGATGGTGAATCTGGCGGCTGTGATGGTTGGCCAGGGTCGGGTTGCCGAGGCGGCCGAATGGCTCGACCGTGCCATGAAATCGGCGGGGCGCCTGCCTGACAATGGCGCACTCGCGCAACTACTAGCCGATCTGGTGGGGCGCGAGCTGAACCGAACCGAACCGGTGATACAGCGTTTGCCCTAGCTACCGCCGCCGCCAGCGCCACCGCCGGCAGCTCCCTGGACGCCGTCGCTGCCCGGCCCTTGGTCGCCGGGGCCACGGGCCGGTGGGGTGCCAGCGGAGACTGTCACGTCTGGCCCGGGAGGGCTGGACGATGGCGACGGCTGCGTTGCGCTCTGCGGCGGTGCCGACGTTGGCTGGAGCGACGGGCTTGCCCCACCTGGCGTGTGCGGCGCCGTGTTCTCGCTGGCGGGTTCCTGTGCCGGGCCGCCTGGCGCGGCTGTGGGAGCGGCGCCAGAGGGGCCGCGGCGTTCTGGCTGCGGAGCGTTGGGTGTGGACTCCGTGGCTGGGACGCGATCCGCGGCCTGACGCTCGTCGGACGGGCCCGCGCCCGGCTGCTGCGGACCGAACGGCGCTTTCTGGCCGCGGACGCGGCGCAAGGCCCCCTCTTGCACGGCTGTCGCTTCCTGTAGCCGCAGGCGCAACGCCTCAGTCAGCGGCGCCAGCTCCGGGGCCAACGAGTCGGCGTGCGCTTGGGCGGTGGCCGAGTGCCGCTGGAACCGCGCGAGATCCTCTTCCTGGATCCGTTCCGGCGCCGTCAGGGCCAGGATCTCGATCTCTTGTGCGCGTCGCAGCGCCCGGTCGGCCGCCTGTCGGGCGCGAGCGGCAGGGCCGAAAGAGAGGGCGATGGCGACTCCCTCGGCGGCCAGCTTGACGGGGTAGAGCGAATCGCCCGGCAGCGCCACCTGTGATGCCGACACCATCAACCCAGTGCTGGAGATGAGCACCAGAACGAGGCCCACGAGCATCGCGGCCACGCGAAGCTGCGGACGGCGATAGGGGACGCTTTCTCGTGCCAGCCTGACGCGCTGGCAGGACTGCAGGAACGCTGCCCGCCGCCGGGCTGCGATCTCGGGGTCGCGGGGAGGTACCGGCCGCAGCGCCTGCAGGCGTTGGGCCACCTGATCTTCTTCTTCGACCTGATGCGTGCTCACGATGGATCCTCTCGGAGCTCCAAAGCTCGCCCCAGGGCCTGGATAGCGCGGAACTGGAGAGCCTTGACGGCCCCAACCGAACGCTGCATGGCCTGGGCGGTATCGGCCAAGGACCAGTCCTCCACAAAGCGTAGCATCAGCACCTGACGCTGGTCGGCCGTCAGCTCAGCCATGGCCTGCTCCAACGCTGCTCGTTCCGCCTGGGAGGCCAAGCTGGCCTCTGGCGCTGGTGCCGATTCATCCTCGGCCGGGTTGGTCTCATCGAGCGCCTCGGTAGATGGCCGGCGGTAGTTGTCGGTTATCCAGTTGTGCGCCGTGCGATACAGATAAGCGCGCAGATGTCGACGTGGACCCTTGCCTCGCTGTACTGCGTCCAGGAGGCGACGGTAGGTCTCGGCAACACAGTCCTCCGCCAGTCCGGCATTGGCCAGTTGCCGCATGGCATAGGCGTACAGCTCGGTGCTGTAGCGATCGTATGCCTCAGCCAGCGCCTCGTCAGAGAGCCGTCTGACGCCGCGCAAGAGTTCCCGTTCTGTGACCAATGGTTGCCTCACAGGTGAGACGTCGTGGCATCGGAAAGGTTACGCCCCCCGCTGTGCTGGAGCAGCAGCTGGCGCCAAGATTCGCTGTTATGGCCAACCGGCCGTGGGTTTGAGAGACCGCGGCCCTGGGAGCTAGCGACCTTGGCGCTCGCCCTGGTCCTTTCGGTGGCTGTCTATGCCGGCGCCCAAGGCCAGCCCGATGCCGGCACCGGCGCCAGCGAGGGCGATGTAGACGGCGTTGCCCGAGATGGCGAACAGGACTATGCCGATACCGGCGCCGAGAACGATACCTGCCAGCATTCCTAGTTGGGCAGCGGTATACTGGGTCTTTTCCATGGTGCCATCCTCCTGTGACTAGGTGCCGAGGGCAGGGCCACCGGACATCAGCGTCCCGAGTGCGCTCAGTAACCTCGTGACGTGGCTCTCCGTGGCGCTTTCGCCCATCAAGCCGATGCGCCAGGCCTTGCCCTTGAAAGCACCCAGGCCTCCGCCGATCTCAATGGCGTGCTCCTCCAGGAGGCGGCGACGCAGGGCGCCCTCGTCGCAGCCCTCGGGGGTGGCGACGGCGTTGAGCATGGGCAGTTGGTGGGCGGAGTCGGCCAGGTAGCGCAGGCCCAGCGCCTCCAGGCCGGCCTTGAGGCGACGGTGCTCGCGGGCGTGGCGCTCCCAGCGGGCCTCCATGCCCTCTTCCAGCACCAGCACCAGCGCCTCGTGCAGAGCATAGAGCATGTTGATGGGGGCGGTGTGGTGGTAGAGCCGCTCCGAGCCCCAATAGCGGCGAACCATGTTCATGTCAAGATACCAGCTCTGCACCGGGGTGCGGCGTGTGGATATGGCCTCGACCGCGCGCGCACCAAAGGTGACGGGGGCCAACCCTGGAGGGCAGGAGAGGCACTTTTGGGTGCCGCTGTAGCAGGCATCGATATCCCATCGGTCCACCAGAACGGGCATGCCCCCGAGGCTGGTGACAGCATCGACCAGCAAGAGGGCGCCAGCCTCATGGACGATGGCGCCGAGCTCGTCGAGCGGTTGGGCGGCACCGGTGGACGTCTCGGCGTGGACGATGCCGACCACCTTGAACGGGCCCTGGTTGCGCAGGGCCTGCCGCACGGCGTCGGCCTCAAAGACCTGGCCCCAGGGAACCTCTAGCGCCACCACCTCGGCGCCGGCGCGGCTGGCTACGTCGCGCATGCGCTCACCAAAGACGCCGGCCGAGCAGACCAGCATCCGGTCGCCGGGCTCGATCAGGTTGACGACGCAGGTCTCCATGCCGGCCGAGCCGGTGCCACTCACGGCCAGGGTAAGTTGGTTGGACGTGCAAAAGACCTGCTGGAGCATGGCGCGGATCTCGTCCAGCAGCTGGATGCACTGGGGATCTAGGTGGCCGATGGTGGGGCGGGCCATGGCTTGGAGCACGCGGGGATGGACGTCCGACGGGCCGGGGCCCATCAGCGTCCGTGGTTGGATCTCGGAAACGCGCACGGGCAGCCTCCTCTCGCCTCGAGGTCGCAACAGCTCGTCCATTATACCCGCCGCCGGCCAGGGCGAAAGCGGCGGGGGAGACAGCGAGCAGTTGACACCGGGCGCACAATCTATATAATACAAGTCTAGTTAGTATACTATATGGCATCGGGTATGGTTGGGTGGGGGAGGTGGCATGAGACGACGTGCGTTCCTGTGGGGAGCGTTGGCGACGGCCCTGTGGGGCGGCTGCGCCCCTGCGCCGCTTGCGCCAGACCCAACCGCCGAGCCAGAGGAGGCCGACGTGGACAAGGTGGTCAAGACGTTGGACGAGTGGCGGGAGATCCTAACCGAGGAGCAGTTCCGGGTGACGCGGCTCAAAGGGACCGAGCGGGCCTTTACCGGCGCCTATTGGGATCATCACGAGGAAGGATCCTATCATTGCGTGTGCTGCGGTAACCGTCTGTTCCGCTCGGACGAAAAGTTTGACTCGGGCTCCGGCTGGCCCAGCTTTTGGGCCGTGGCCGCCGACGATGCCGTCAAGACTGACGGCGATTTCACCCTGGGCATGCAGCGGACCGAGGTGTTGTGTCGCCGGTGTGACGCGCACTTGGGCCACCTCTTTGACGATGGCCCCGAGCCGACCGGTCTTCGCTACTGCATCAACTCGGTGGCGCTGCAATTCGAGCCGAGCGACGACTAGACGAGCCGCGCTACGCCAGCCATGCGATCACACGGGGCTCTCCATGCCGGAGAGCCCCGTTCTGCTGCAAGCGCGCTGTCGGTCATAGTCGCTCAAAGCGGGCCTGGAAAAAGCGCAGGTACTCGGGCTCGTAGACCATCCGCAAGCCACGGACGGCCTGGCGCCCCTCATAAACGCTGAGAACCGACTCGGCGGTGACGTCCATGTGGGCCTGGGTATA
>DAIRUQ010000036.1:0-8270 GCA_036803245.1 Chloroflexota bacterium
AAAGGCTATCAAAGGCCATCAGCGTGCCGTCTTTATCCAGGATGATCAGGCGTGGGTCGAGCTTCTGGCCGCAGACGCTGAGCATGCGGTCTCCTTTCGGAGGACGAGCTTGGTGACGCTTCAGAATGACCAGCGGAAGCGTGATTGACACGTCCCCGCCGCGATGGTATCCTTCGCCAATCGGGCGCTAGGAGGGCGAGAGCATGGACAGACGGTTGCCGATCGGATTATGGCTGGTGGCGCTATTCCAGTGGATAGCACCAATGATCAAACCTCCGTCGCTCCTGGCCAGCGCTCCCGTCGCTCTATGGGCGGTGGTGGCGCTCGTGTTCGGCTTGGTCGCGGTGAACCTGCTGCGCCGCCGATCGTGGAGTCACACCGCAACCGTGTTCATCCAGGGTTTCAGCATCCTGGTGCACCTGTTGGTGCTGGTGGCGGGAGTGGCCACCATGGGAGAGAGCGGCCCGGTGGTGGACTATGCCATGCTGGGCACGTTCGCGGCGTCCATGGTGGCGTCGGCTGCCATCCTCTACTATGTCGATCTGCCGGTGATCCGCTCCGTGATGCAGTAGGGCCCAGGGCGCCTAGCTTGCGTCTTCCAGGGTCGCCAGCGCCAGGGCAGTGGCCACCACGCCGGCGGTTTCGGCGCGGAGGACGCGACGACCAAGGCTGACGGGGCGCAGTTCCGCGGCGATGGCGCGCTCGATCTCTGCTGGGCTCCAGCCGCCCTCGGGGCCGATGAATAGCGCGACGTCTCGCGCGTCCTCCCTCCACAGCTCCCCTAGCGCCGATTGTAGCGGGCGGGCCTCGATCTGCGCGGCGCAGAATAGCCCGATGCCTTCACATTCCTCGCAGGCTTCTTCCAGGGTCATGGCGTGAGACACGAGCGGGGCGCGAGTGCGACGCGATTGCTCGGCCGCCTCGCGCACGATCCGTTCCCAGCGGCCCAGCCGTGTGGCGTTAACCTGGCCCTCTTTGGCTCGCACAGTGCGCTCGGTGGTCAACGGCACAAAGCGGTCTACGCCCACCTCGGTGCCCTTTTCCATGAGCCAGGCCATGCGCTTTTCGCGGATGACCGACTGGTAGAGGGTGAGGTAGACGGCCGACTCGGCAGCCGGGCGTTCAACGGCCAGGACGCGTCCCACCGCTCGCTCCGGCGCGACCTCGATCAGCTCAACCCGAAAGATCTGCCCCGATCCATCGCAGAGTTCGACCTCGTCGCCTGGACGGAGACGCAGCACGCGAGCGACCCGGTGGGCCGCTTCGCCCTCCAACCGGGCCCGCTCGGCAGAGAGCCAATCCGGAGGCACGAAAAAGCGCGGGGCCACTCAGTGCCTCTGTCCGATGAGCGCCACCCACTCGCCTTCAGCGAGGGTGGTGTGAATATCCACGCCCTCGGCGGTCATCGCTTGGCGCACCAGGTCGGCCTTTTCCGCCAGGATGCCCGAGAGCACCAGGGTTCCGCCCATGCGGGCGCTGCGGGAGAGGCCGCCGGCCATGCCGATGATCACCTCGGCCAGGATGTTGGCCACCACCAGGTCATAATCAGTCTCGTTGTGAAGCGGGGTTTTGCCGGCGGTGCCGCTTGGCAGGGTGCCCCAGGCCACCTGCATGCGATCTGCCACGGCGTTGCGCTCCGCGTTCTCGCGGCTGGCGGTCACGGCGACGGGGTCATTGTCGATGGCCGTCGCCGAGGCGGCGCCAAGTAGCACAGCCGCGATGGACAGGATGCCCGAACCACAGCCGACATCGAGGATGCGCTGGCCGCTGGGAGGGTGTGCCTCGAGGGCTTGCAGGCACAGCCGTGTAGTGGCGTGTAGGCCCGTGCCAAAGGCCATGCCCGGGTCCAGGGTGATTACTAGGTCATCGGGCTCTGGCTCATAGGAGCACCAGGAGGGAACGATCACCGTTCGCCGGCCGATCCGCAGCGGGCGAAAGTGTTCCTTCCACGAGGTTGCCCAATCTTCATAGGCCAGCTCTTGGAAGATCGGCTCGGAAATGGCGCCGTCTCGCGAGAGTAGCAGCAGGGCGATCTCGAGCTTGTGGCGGGTCTCTTGATCAGCGGCCGGAATCCAGCCCTTGACGGTGAGGCGTGGCGGGAGACCTGGCGGAGGGTCGGCGCTCTCTTCCACCGCTGCGCCGCCGGGGCAGTTCAGGCTCAGGATGCGGGTGAGGTCATCGGCCGCATCGGGATGAGCCAGGACCGACACTTGCACCCAACGTTCAGAGTCCGAGGGCATCGCGCAGCCTTTCTACGAATCCCCTTTGGCCTTGTGGCACGATGTCGGTATCCAGCGTATCGCCGAGCTCTCGCAAGAGCTCCTTTTGCTTGTCGTTCAGCTTGGTGGGGATGGCCACGTTCACCACGACGATCTGATCGCCGCGACCGCTGCGACGCAGGTAGGGCACGCCCTTTTCTCGGAGGCGGAACACGGCACCGTTCTGCGTGCCAGCTGGGATGCGAAGCTGTTCGGTGTCTTCGAGCGTCGGCACTTGAACCAGATCGCCGAGGGAGGCCTGGGCGACGTTGATCTCGATATTCAGCAGGATGTCGTTCTCGCGTCGCACAAAGTAGCGGTGCGGCTCCACATGGATGAACACGTACAAGTTGCCAGGCGGGCCGCCGTGGAGGCCCGCTTCGCCCTCGCCGCTGAGGCGGATGCGGGTGCCATCGTCGACGCCCGCGGGGATGTCCACCGCCAGGCGGCGCTGTCGCTCCACGGTGCCGCCACCGTGGCAGCTGCTACAGGGCGTTGTGACGACCTCGCCGCGGCCGCCGCAACGCGGGCAGGTGGTAACGTTGACAAACTGGCCAAAGATCGACTGCTGGGCCCGACGGATCTGTCCGCTGCCGTTGCAGTCGGGGCAACGGGTTGGGCTGGTGCCAGGCTCGGCGCCGCTGCCTTGGCATTCGGGGCAGGTCTCGTGGCGGTTGAGCTGCACGTCCTTGCTGCAGCCAAACACCGCCTCTTCAAAGGTTATCTGCAGGTCGAGCCGCTGATCGGCGCCGCGCGTCGGGCCGCGACGCTGAGGACGGCGTCCTCCGAAGCCAAAGAGATCCCCAAAGATGTCCTCAAAACCGCCAAATCCCGCAAAGCCATCAAAGCCGCCTTGGTTGAGGCCAGCATGTCCGTAGCGATCATAGCGGGCGCGCGCCTCGTCATCGGAGAGAACCTGATAGGCCTCATTGACCTCTTTGAAGCGCGCTTCAGCGTCGGGCTCTTTGCACACGTCAGGATGGTAGCGACGCGCCAGCTTGCGATAGGATCGGCGCAAGTCATCCGCGGTCGCGTCGCGCGATACGCCCAGGACCTCGTAATAGTCACGCTTCTCGTCGGTCATTGGTACACGCGCCCCCGCTCTCTAGTCCGAACAAAGAGCAGGCTAGGGACGAGGTTGTGCCCCTAACCTGCTCCGTTGCAGCAAGGTCTAGCTAGACCTCACGAAACTCGCCTTCGACGGTGCCTTCGTCATCGCCGCCGCCCTGGGTTGGGCCTTCGGCGCCAGCACCTGGATCAGCCTGCTGGTAGGCGGCCTCGCCCACCTTTTGCATGGCTTGTGAAAGCGCGTCCTTGCGCCGCTTGATCTCGGAGAGATCCTGGCCCTCCAGCGCCTTGCGCACGTCGCCGATCTTTGCCTCGACGTCGCTGCGGATCTCTGCGGGAACCTTGTCCCCCAGGTCGCCCAACATCTTCTCGGCCTGATAGGCGAGGGTGTCAGCCTCGTTGCGCTGCTCTACCTGATCCTTGCGCTGGCGGTCCTCGTCGGCGTGCCGCTTGGCATCCTCGACCATACGCTCGATCTCGTTTTCGTCAAGTCCGCTGGAAGCTTGGATGGTGATCTTTTGCTCCCGCCCAGTAGCCTTGTCCTTGGCCGATACGTGCAGGATTCCGTCAGCATCGATATCAAAGGTGACCTCGATCTGTGGGATGCCGCGCGGGGCGGTCGGGATACCATCCAGCACAAAGGTGCCCAGCTGCTTGTTATCGCCCGCCATGGGACGCTCGCCCTGAACCACATTGATTTGCACCTGGGTCTGGTTGTCTGCGGCCGTAGAAAAGACCTGGCTCTTGCGGGTCGGGATGGTGCTGTTGCGCTCGATCAGCGGCGTTGCCACGCCACCTAGGGTCTCGATGCCCAGGGTGAGGGGCGTCACGTCCAGCAGCAGCACGTCGTCCACATCGCCAGCCAGAACGCCAGCCTGGATGGCGGCGCCGACCGATACTACCTCGTCAGGGTTGATGCCCTTGTGCGGGGTGCGGCCAAAGAACTCTTCGACGCGGCGCTGCACCAACGGCATTCGGATCTGCCCGCCAACCAGGATGACCTCGTTGATGTCCTCTTTCCTGAGGCCAGCGTCCTCCAGAGCCTTCTGGCAGGGTCCGAGGGTGCGCTCCACCAGGTCGTCCACCAGCTGCTCGAGCTTGGATCGCGTGAGCGTCAGGTTGAGATGCTTGGGGCCGCTGGCATCGGCGGTGATGAACGGCAGGTTGATCTCGGTCTGCTGCGTGGTGGAGAGCTCGATCTTGGCCTTTTCGGCCGCGTCCTTGAGGCGCTGCAAGGCCATGCGGTCGTTACGCAGGTCGATGCCCTGGTCCTTGCGGAACTCGTCCACGATCCAGTCGATCACGCGCTGGTCTAAGTCGTCGCCGCCGAGAAAGGTGTCGCCGTTGGTAGACTTGACCTCAAAGACGCCGTCGCCCAGGTCTAGGATAGAGATGTCAAACGTGCCTCCGCCCAGGTCATAGACGGCGATACGCTCGTCCTTTTTCTTGTCCAGGCCATAGGCAAGAGCCGAGGCCGTGGGCTCGTTGATAATGCGCCGCACATTCAGGCCCGCGATTCGCCCAGCGTCTTTGGTAGCCTGGCGCTGCGAGTCGTTGAAATAGGCGGGGACGGTGATCACTGCGTCGGTGACCGTCTCCCCCAGATAGGCCTCGGCATCTCGCTTGAGCTTGCTCAGAATCATGGCCGAGATCTCTGGCGGCGAATACTCTTTGCCCCCCATGACCACCCAGGCGTCGCCATTGTCCGCCTCGACGATCTTGTAGGGCAACACCTTGATCGCTTTTTGCACCTCTGGATCGGAGAACTTGCGGCCCATGAGGCGCTTGACGGAAAAGATGGTGTTGTCAGGGTTGGTGATAGCCTGGCGACGGGCAATGCGTCCTTCCATGCGCTCGCTGGTTTTGGGGTTGACCGCCACGACCGACGGGCACAGGCGCTCGCCCTCTGCTGTGTTGATCACGGTGGGCTCGCCACCCTCCATGACCGACACCACCGAGTTCGTGGTTCCCAGGTCGATTCCAATGATCTTGCTCATCTGCTCTACCTCCTGTAGTGCTTTCTAGTTGCTTTCTGTCGCTGGTTCGTTTTTGGCTCCCGAAGAGACCTTGACCTTGGCGGGGCGAACGACCAGATCGCCGAGCTTGTAGCCCCTCTCGTACACCTCGAGGACGGTGCCTTCGGGGTGCTCGTCGCTGGCCTCGGTAAAGAGGCTCTCGTGAAAGTTGGGATCAAAGGGCATCCCCTCGGCCTCGATCTCGGTGATGCCATAGCTCTGCAAGAGCTTTTGCAGCTTTTGCTGGATCAGAGCCACCCCCTGCACCCAGGGCTGGTCCAGACCATCGTTAGGAACGTGCTCTACGGCGCGCTCGAGGTCGTCGGCCACGGGAAGCAGGTCTCTTACCACGCTGGCCGTGAGCTGTTGGGTCTGGCGTTCCTGATCGCGCTGCTGCCGCTTGCGATAGTTGTCAAACGCCGCCGCACTGCGGCGATACTTGTCCAGATACTCGGCGCACTGGGCCTGCGCCTCGGCCAGTTCTTTGCCCAGATCCTCTACGTCGGCCTGCTCCATCGCCTGATCCTCCTCCGAGCACTCAGGCGCCTGTTGGGGCACGTCCTCTTGGCTCGCCTTATGACGCTTCTCTACCATGGCTCTATCGCACTCCTCACTACCTCTATTGGCCAAACAGGTCCTGTATCAGCTGGTCCATCAACTCGGTTACGTATCGCACGGCCGAAATGCCGCGCCCATAGGCCATCCGCGTGGGACCGACCACGCCCAACACGCCGCTGGCCTTGCCGCGCACGCCATAGGGCGAGAGGATCATGGAGAAATCCTCCATCTCGCTCTGAGGTCCCTCGCCACCGATAATGATCTGAACCCCCGTGGCGCCGAGCATGCGCGAAAGCACAAGGTCCAGCAGGCGCCTCTGCTCGAACAGGCGTAGCACCTGCTCGCGTTTGGTCACGTCAGCGAACTCGGGTTCGCTGAGCATGTGCGACAGGCCGCCGCGGTACACCTCTTGGGCTGCGCGACGTTCAGCGCCCTTCATGACGAGCAGTACCCGCTCCAACACCGAGGCCTCAAAGCCGCGTAGCGTCGCCAACTCGGGGTGGGTGCTATCCTTGATGTCGCGCAGGGTCAGCCCGCCTACCAGCGCATTCAGCTTGTTGGAGACGCGGCTGAGTTCGCCCTGGTCCACCACATCGGTCAGCATCAGCATCTCTTGGTGGATGCTGCTATCCTGCAGCACCAACACCATCAGACAGGTGGCGTCATTGATCGAGATCAGCTCGAGATGGCGAAAGCGGGCGTTGGTGGCGTGGGGCGGCGTCACCAAGGACGCTGCCCGAGCCGTGTGGGCCAACACCGCCGCCGTGAGCCGCGTCCACTGATCCATGTCCAGACGCAACTGATGGAACTGGTGCTGAATCATGCGCTGCTCGGGCACGGGCAGGTCCGTGCGCTCGACCAGGTGCTCGACATAGTAGCGATAGCCCTGGGCGGTGGGCACGCGGCCAGCCGACGTGTGCGGCTGCGCCAAGAACCCCGCCTCTTCCAGCGCAACCAGCTCGTTGCGGATCGTGGCCGTGCTGACGTCCATCCCGCCCACGGCCTGAACGGCGCTGGACCCCACGGGCGTAGCCGTCTCAATATAGCGCTGCACGACGGTCTTGAGAATGTCGCGCTGGCGCGGCGTGAGGCTCACGCCAATGTTCGGCTCCGCTGGTGATGCCATGGTGTTCCTTTGCAGGGAGCGGCGCTAGCAGTCTCGTGGCCAGAGTGCCAAGATGATAGCATCGCGGCCGCCGATGTGTCAAGACTCGGGGCCTGCAGGGGGCCGTTTTGGGCCCCTGGCAGCCTTTCTGGTGAAGTTATGGTAAACTGATTAGCACTCTACTTTATCGACTGCTAAGATGATACCATGCTCGCGTCATTCTGTCAACCTGGCAGGGTAAAAAGTCCGTCTTGGTCATTGTCGGAAGCATTGTGGCGCCTGCCTGGGCGGTTGCGCCGAATGTGGAACTCGGTGGTATAATGCTTTCGGTTTCGTAGGAGTGGTCGGCTACGCGAGGAGAGAGGCCATGCGATCCATGACCCGCAATCCCAGGGTGTTCTGCGTGACGGCAGGGCTCGTGCTAGCTCTGGCCATGATGATGGGCTGTGGCCTGGCCTCGCCCAAGCTGACCGGCAGCGTCCGGGATGCTGTCACCGGAGCGCCCGTGGCCGATGCCTTGGTGAGGGGGCCTGGCCAGTCCACCAAGACGGACCCGCAGGGCGAGTTTGTCGTGCGGCTGAGTGAGGGCACACACGAGTTGGCCGTTGAGGCTGCTGGCTATGTGCAGCAGGTAGTCGAGGCGACAGTCGGCAGCGGAAGCGAGGCCGAACTCGTCGAGGTGCGCCTGGAGCCGCGACGGCTGCAGGGCGTGGTTCGCACCGAGGCCGGCGAGCCACTGCCTGGCGCGCGGGTGTCTTTGGGCGAGCAGGCCAGCATCGTCGATGATGCTGGCGCTTTCGAGCTGGATGCCACCTCGCTGGGCGACCTGACGTTCGCGGCCGACTGCTACCAGCCGGTGGAGGTAGCGGCAGCCGATCTAGAAGCCCTGTATGCCCCGTCCGGCGAGCAGCAACAGCCGTTCGAGGTCGCGCTCGCTCCGCGGCTGCTGCAGGGGCAGATCACCGATCGATTTTCGGGCGAACCGGTGGCCGATGTCGAGGTGTCGCTTGGCTCGCAAGAGGTCACCACCGGACCGGATGGTCTATATACGCTGTTGGCGTGCGCATCTGGTACAGAGCTGCAGTTGGAGTCAGCGACCCATCGCGCGCCGGATGGTGTGGCTTATGAGGGACAGGCGCAGCAGGATGTGACGCTGGAGCCTTGGTGGACGCTGCTGCAGGTTGTGGACGCCCAGAGTGGCGCTGGGCTGCCCGGGGTGCTCGTCGAGAGCGACGCCGGGTTCATCGAGACCGAGGAGGACGGGCA
>DAIRUQ010000036.1:8370-26477 GCA_036803245.1 Chloroflexota bacterium
CCGGGGTGCTCGTCGAGAGCGACGCCGGGTTCATCGAGACCGAGGAGGACGGGCAGGTGGCGGTTATGGTGCGCCCCGGGGCGAGCCTGACCATCGACCAGTTTGGCTACCGGCCGGCCGCGCTGACCTACCAGGGTGAAGAGACGATCACCATCGAGCTCGAGTCGGTTGGTTTGGCGGGGATGCTCACCGATGCCGAGACGGGCGAGGTGGTCACACGGGCCACCGTGCAGGCCTTTGAGCCCGGCAAGGAGGAGCCGATCCTCTGCTACCCCGACGAGCGGGGACGCTTTGTGTTGGAGGAGCCCCAACAGATCGAGCGGATCCTGGTCAAGGCGCCTGGCTATGCGTTGTCGGCCCAGCCCGTGGGTGACGAGGCGGTCGTGGAGGTCGCGCTGGAGCCCTTTGCCGTCAAGGGCATCTATATCACCTTTGGTCGGCTGGCGGACCGTGCCGCCTTTGAGAGTCTGCTGCAACTGGTGGAGGACACCGAGCTCAACGCAGTGGTGATCGATGTCAAGAGCGACCGCGGCTGGCTGGCTTGGCCCAGCGAAGTGCCGCTGGCGCAAGAGATGGGACTCTACCGCGAGGAGCTGATGGATCTGCGCGAGGCGGTCAAAATGTGCCATGACCGCGGGATCTATGCCATCGCGCGCATGGTCATCTTCAAGGATCAGCCGCTGGCGACGGCGCGTCCGGACTGGGCAGCCAAGTGGTCCAACGGCACCTTGTACACTGACTTTGAGGGACTGGCGTGGATGGACCCATTCCGCCAAGAGGTTCGGGACTATAACCTGGCGCTGACCATGGAAGTAGTCGACATCGGGTTCGACGAGATTCAGTACGACTATATCCGGTTCGCCTCGGACGGTGTGCGCGGGGTGGTGTACTCCCAAGAGGACGATGCCGATACCCGGACTGCCGCGGTGACCGAGATGGTCCGCCAGGCCCACGAGGCCCTCGCCAAGACGCCGGCGTTCTTTTCCGTGGATCTCTTTGGGCTCACGCCGTGGGTAGAGCCCCCCGCCGATATGGGCATTGGACAGCGGGTGGCCGATATCGCGGCGTATGCTGACTTTGTGTGCCCCATGCTCTATCCGACCACGTTCACGCGGGGCAACCTGGGCTATGAGGTGCCCGGCAACCATCCCTATGATGTGGTCTATCGCAGCACCATGAAGCACCACGATCGAACCGAGACGCTGGTGCGTCCGTGGATCCAGGCCTACTCTATCGGTTCCTTTGTCTATGGCCCGGTTGAGCTGTTGCTCCAGATCCGGGCGGCTGAGGAAGCGGGTTCATCGGGCTGGTTGTTCTGGCATGCCGCTACCCGCTACGATGCCGAGGTGTTCTTGCCCGATGCGTGGGAGCGCTATCCCGATGCGGGAGGGCCACCCCAGGTGCCTCAGGATTGAGCTGCGCGCGGGCTTATCGAGCAAAAGAGCGGGCCAACCTTTCGGGGTTGGCCCGCTTTGTTCCGCTCTCTGACTAGTTGGGACCCCGCCTAGACGAGCGTCGCGCCGTAGACTTTCATGGTAGCGTGGTGGATAGCCGGCATCCCCTGAGCGGCCTGCTCTGCGGTGGGCAGCGAAGCCTCATCAGGTTTGTCCGATAGGCCAAAGGTCAGGGCCCCCAACGACACGGCATACCGGGCGACGCTGAGCACCTCGGCGGTGATGACGATCTCTTGCCGGAGCCACGCATCGGGCTCGTCCTCAGTCGAGATGTCCATGTGGGCTAACGTCTCGAGGTATTCTTGGCGGCGGAACGTCTTGAACGGCGTGGGATCGCCTGCGGCCAAGCCATCCACCACCTGGCGATGGGCTTCCGCCAGGTCGGCGGGCATTCGCGGGGCTTGCTGGTCGCACCGCTCGACAAAGGCCTCGAACGTGGCAAGGCTGCCATCCTCTAGCTGCTGCCAGAACGCCGCCTCCTGGTATACGCTGGCCAGCAGCATCATGCAGACATACGCCAAATAGTCCTGGTTGTCCTTGGTGAATGGATGAAAGGCCGGCTGGTTGATCCGGTCATAGACCTGCCGGAAGCGGCCCTCCTGGTAATGTGAGCCTAGGGCGGCGCGCATGGTGGCCACGATGGCAGAGACACGGGCCAGATCGATGACGTGGTCGTTACGCCCACGGGCTCCCATGAGGGTCTTGTCGATATCCAGCAGCAGCGCGGTGCGCTCATCGATCACTATGCTCTCATCGCGCAGCCACTGGAGCCAGGATGCCAGCGCGCCCCAGCGGTTGGCCAACATCAGGCCGTCCTCGACGGTGGTCTGGGCTGGCTGCGACAGGCGATCGGCACCGATAAAGCCGCGCATAGGCAGCCACTGCCCCAGATTGCGCGCCGCCTGGGCGTCATTCATGGGTGTGTCGCCGATAAAGAGCAGCCGCTCCAGCGGGGCGCTGCCGCGCTGGGCTTGGGCCAGCTGGATGAAATGGATCAGCACCTGGGCATAGTCCGGCTCCGTCTTGCGAGGAATGCGATAGGAATCCAGACCGATCTTTTGCCAGGTCGCCCGCAAGCCAGGTAGTCCCGGATCCACAGGCTCCAGGTTGCGGTAAGCGACCCGGTCATCGAGCACGCTGGCGAGATCGGATTTGATCATGGCAACAGTCCTTTGGCCATCATGTATTCGGCGTTCAAAATGGAGCCACCGGCCGCTCCTCGGATCGTATTGTGGACCAGCACGACAAACTTCCAATCCAGCACAGGGCACGGGCGGACGCGGCCCACGCTGATGGCCATGCCGTTTCCGGCGTCGCGATCCAGGTTGGTCTGCGGGCGATCGGCCTCGCGCCGAACGATGATGGCTGGTTGTACCGCCGAGGGACAGCCCAGGGCGGCGGGCTCGCTCCGGAAGCCCTCCCAAGCGGCGATCAGATCCTCCAGCGTGGCAGGGCTCGCCAGCTTGACCGAGACCGCCTCAAGGTGGCCATCACGCGTGGCGACGCGGTTGCAGGCAGCGCTGATGACCATCTCGGCCGGCACGATCCTACCGTGAGCCTCGTCCAGCGATCCCAGCAGCTTGAGTGGCTCGGTGGCCACCTTTTCCTCTTCTCCACCGATGTAGGGTATCACATTGTCCAGCGAATCCAAGGCCGGCACGCCCGGATACCCCGCTCCAGATAGGGCCTGCATGGTGGTCACCATCACCTGCGTGACACCGAACGCAGCATGCAGCGGTGCAAGCGCCAGCGCAAGGCCCACGGTGGAGCAGTTGGGGTCGGTCGCGAGCATCCCCTTGATCCAGCCGCGACGGGCCCGCTGACCGGCGATCAGGCCGATATGTGCGCCGTTCACCTCGGGGATCAGCAGGGGGACGTCGGCGTCCATGCGGTGGGCGCTGGCGTTGCTAAGGACGGCATAGCCCGCGGCAGCCATACGCTCTTCGACCGCTCCGGCGACGGACGAGGGCAGCGCAGAAAAGACGGCGTCGCAGGGCAGACCTGGCTCGCAGGGGAGCACGGGCAGATCACGTGCGGCTGGCGGGATGTCACTGGAGAGGCGCCAGGTGCAGGCCTGGGCATAGCGCTGATCGGTTGAACGCTCGGAGGCGGCCAGCGCCGTGAGCTCGAACCACGGGTTAGCCGAGAGAAGCTGCACAAATCGCTGGCCCACGGCACCCGTGGCGCCCAAGACACCTACCCGTAGAGGCTTCATGGAGGTATGCTCCTATCTTGTCGAGGCGCCGTTGCCAAGCTGGAAGCGGTCATGGATGGCGCGGACGGCCTCGTCGGCATCGGCCTGCGCGACGACTAGCGAGAGGTTGTACTCTGAGGATCCCTGGGCGATAGAGATCACGTTGATCTCCCGCTCGGCCAGCGCGCTAAAGACCTCGGAAGCGATGCCAGGGCGACCGAGCATGCCGGCTCCCACCACCGCGACGATCGCGACATCGTGGCGCGCCGAAATGCGGTCCACGTCACGCCGCATCATCTCCAGCTGGAACTCTTCCTCCAAGGCCTCGATCACCTGGGGCGAGTCGGGTCTTCGGATCTCAAAGCAGATGCTCTGCTCCGACGACGACTGGGTGATCATGAGGATCGAGACGCCAGCTCGAGCGACGGCGGTAAAGGCTCGCCCAGCGATGCCCGGCACGCCCATCATGCCACTTCCCTGGACGGACACGATCGAAAGGTCGCGGATGGCTGTAATGCCCTTGACAAGGCGGGTCTCATCGGGCGTCTGGCAAACCAACGTGCCGGGGTGATGGGGCGCAAAGCTGTTCAGCACCCGCACGGGGATGCCCAGATCGGCCACCGGCTGGATGGTCTTGGGGTGTAGCACCTTGGCACCAAAGAACGCCAGCTCCGAGACCTCGCCATAGGTGACCGAAGGCAGCGTCGCGGCGTTGGACACCACGCGTGGGTCGGCGGTCATCACGCCGTCCACGTCGCTCCAGATCCAGACCTCATCGGCCGGGAGGCATCGCCCCAACACAGAGGCGGAATAGTCACTGCCCCCGCGACCCAGGGTGGTGGGGGCGCCAGACGACGTGGCCCCGATGAACCCGGTCACCACAGGCACAACGCCACGTAGCACCAGCGGGATCAGGCGCTCCTTGACGCGGGGCGTGGTTTCGTCCCAAATGGGCACGGCAGCACCGAACCTGCCGTTGGTGACGATGAGCTCGGTGGCCTCGATGGCTTGGGCGGCCGTCCCCAACTCGCGGAGGGCCGCGGCCGTGAGCCGGGCAGAGAGTCGCTCGCCAAGGCCAGAGACGGCGTCCAGGCCCCGAGGTGTGAGCTCTCCCAGCGTGGCGATGCTGCCGCACAGCGTCTCGAACCAGTCCAGCAGCTCGGACTGTTCTTCCAGCAGGTGCGCTTGCTCAGCCGGGTCGGTGGTGCAGAGAAGCGAGGCTTCGCGGTGCTTTTCGGCCAAGGCCTGACGGATATCGACGAACGTCGATCTGTCACCTTCGGCGGCAGAGGTGGCTGCCCGAATGAGATAGTCCGTAACGCCGCTCATGGCGCTGACCACGACGATCGGCTGCTGCTCGGAGCGCTGCTTGAGATCGGTGATGATGCGGGCGACGCTGGTGATGCGCTCGCCGGTGCCGACGGACGAGCCGCCGAACTTGTGGACGATCATGGCCTACTCCTCCCACACGGCTGGAACAAAAACCCGCGGCCGGACGCCGGCCAGGGGCCGCATCCAAGCTTGTGTCTTTGCGCCGCTGCGGGAGGCGGAGCAACGGGTCCAGCGTCGGGAGAGGGCTGCCTTGCCAGAGGCGGGCTCGCCGGGACGCGCTTACCGGGGCGTGCCGGGGAATTGGCGGGCATTATAGCGTGTGATCGCCCCCCAGGCAAACGTTGCGCCCGCGGCATGCTTGTGCCATATTCTGGGAGCCGGCGAACTCTAGCGGGAGGAATGGCTGTGGCCAAGCAACCGACGCGCACCAACGCCATGCGGCTTCTGGATCGGGAGGGCATTGCCTATACCGTACATATCTTCCCGGACGCCATCCGCTCTGCCCAGGATGTGGCCGAGGCGGTGGGCATACCCGCGGAACGCGTTTTCAAGACGCTGGTGACGGTGACCGATGACAACGAGACCGTGTTGGCCATGCTACCTGGTGACGCCGAGCTGGACCTCAAGGCCCTGGCGCGGGCGGCGGGTGCCAAGCGTTGCCACATGGCCAGCCATCGCGACGCCGAACGGATCACCGGCTTGCAGGTGGGCGGTATCTCGCCCTTGGCGTTGACCCAGCGGGGCTGGCAGGTGTTTCTGGACGCGTCCGCGCTGGCCCAGGAGCGCGTGTTGGTGAGCGCGGGCAAGCGGGGGATCAACCTTGAGCTGCGCGTAGACGATCTGGTCCGCATCACCGGGGCGGTGGTGACCGAACTTGGCCGCAGCGGCTAGGACGTCAGCGGCTCCAGGGCCAACTCCAGCCGCACCGTCTGCTCACGGGTGGTGGCGACGGGCTCTCCTCGCAGCGGCACCACCAGCATCACGCGATCCACGCGGCACAGCCCCTCGTCGCTCTGGCATAGGTAGGCCATCACCTCGGCGTGTAGCACGCTCTCGCCCACGGGCAGGTCGAACGACAGGGTTGGGTGCCGGCCGCTTTCCCGTAGATCCAGGTCGCCCTCCACCCCTGCAGGTTCGATGCGCCAACGCATGCGCGAGTGCGCCTCCGCGTTGAGATGAAAGCCCGCTGGCGGAACGAGCTCAACGGTCAGGCGTACCTGGCCCGGCTGGAGCGACACGACGTCGGCCTTGAGCACACGGGCTCCCGAGGGGCCGCTGCGCGTCGATGGCGCGGCCGGTGTGATCGGCAGCGTCTGCGTCGAGCCGTCAGCCAGCCCGATGATGCGGATGGCATGGTTGTTGGTGTCGGCCACGTAGAGGGTGGTGCCGTCGCAATCTAGGCCTGTCGGCTCCCAGAAGCGTGCTGACTGGCCGTCCTCCGCCCCCGGCGACCCGTCGCCAGCATAGGTGACGACGTGGCCGTTGGCCGGGTCCAGCCGCTTGATCTTGTGGTTGTAGGTATCGGCCACGAACAGGCCGCGCCCGGCACACCAGGCCAGGCCCTGGGGGTGCTGGAGGCGCGCGTGGGGCCAGTCGCCGTCGCGGTCGCCAAAGTCGAACAGGCCCTCGCCTACCAGGGTGCGCACCTCGCCCTCATCACCGAGCGGCACCATGCGGATGGCGCTAGACTCGGCATCGGCCACGTAAAGCGCCTCGCCATCGTAGGCCAGGGCGCTAGGCTGGGCCAGGCTTGCCAGCTTGAGCGGAGCATCCAGGACGCCCTCGCGGCCACTGCCGGCGTGAAGGCCTAGCCGCCTCTTGCCAAGGTCGATAACCCAAATCTGGTGGTTGCCGGCCATGGCCACATAGAGCTTCTCGCCGATGAGGCAGAGATCCCACGGCGAGCTGAGCCGGCCCGGAAGTGCGCCCTCGACCATCGCGCCACGAGCCTGGTGGCCGTCACCGGCCACGGTGGCCACGTGATCGGCGGCGGGATCGATCTGCCGGACGGCGTGGTTGCCGCGATCGGCCAGGTAGACCGAGCCGTCGGGCGCCAGGGCCATTCCCAGAGGCAGCCGGAACCGGGCGCTCTCGTAAGCTCCATCCACCAGGCCCGGCTCGCCATCGCCGACGACGGCCTGCACGCGGCCCGAGAGCGTGGTCACCAACAGCCGGTGGTGGCTGGTGTCGGCGATCCAGAGCCGCTCTCGGGCTGCGTCCACGAGCACGGCACCGGGATAGGCCAGGGGGCCGTGGGGCTGGTCGACCTCGGAGATGGGGATGGAAACAGCGGGCAGGAGCGATTCCTCAGACCGGTGCTGTGCGATGGTATCCACGATGGCCTGATGATGGGCCTGGTAGACTCCCTCGCCGCTGTGGACGTTGACGATCCGGCCGGTGGGGTCGATCAGCACCGTGGTCGGCCAGGCCCGCACGGCATAGGCCTCCCAGATGCGATAGTCGGGGTCGCTCACGACCGGATGGGTGATCCCGTAACGGGCCACAACCTGGCGAAGGCTGTCTTCTTGTTTCTCATGGTCGAACTTGGCCGAGTGTGCCCCGATGATGGTCAGTTCCCGGGCAAACTCCTCCTGGAGCCGATGCAGGTCGGGCAGGATGTGGAGACAGTTGATGCAGCCATAGGTCCAGAAATCCAGCAGCACCAGTTGGCCGCGCAACTGTCGGAGGGTGATAGGCGCTGGGGCGTTGACCCAGCTTGCGCCCTCGGGAAACTCGGGCGCCCGCACGTTGCCGCGATATCCTCGTAGCGACATCGGCTCAGTCCTCCTCGCCTTGTGGGATGATACGGAACGAGGCTGGCATCTGGAGCGCGTCGCCCACCGCGCGATCGGCGGTCAAGTCACGAATCGGCAAGCGCTCTAGGGTAGCGGGATCATAGAGCCCGACCATGACCCGAACTGGCCCCGGAGCGGCGTCCTCGGGCACCGTGAGCTGGTGCCGGTCGGTGACATACTCGCCGGGCAGCCAACCGCTGGTTGGGCGGGTTCCGGAGGCGGGCTGAGCATCCAGCTGGGCCAGGATATGGCCGCCGTCATCCACGAGATGCACGAACACGGCATAGTCGGTGTCGGTGGCTGTTAGCGAATGCCAGGTCAAGGTGAGCTTGAGCGGAGACTCGGCGGAGAGCGATTCCTGGTTCCAGTCGATGCCGACCAGCGTGCATAGGGGGCCAAAGCCGTAGGCGACCCGATGCCCAGTTTCGGGCTCGGCCATCTGCCGCGAGACGTGGGCGACCTCGGCTAGTCCCAGCTCCACGCTCGGGACCTCTGGCAACGAGGCGCCGCCTGCATCCAGCAACGAGACGCCTAGCTGATACTGGCCCCCAGCGAGGTCGACGTCCAGGGGAATTGCGTACGGCTGGCAGATGACGTCGCCACGTTGCCAGGCGCTGCCGGGATACGGCGCGCCGGACAGGGGCAGCGTCGCGGTGATCGCCGCTTGCGCCCCGGTGGTCAGGACAAGCTGGAGTTGGTAGTCGGCATCCATCTCGCGGATGCACTCCCAGCAGAGGTCCACGGCTAGCGTCTCGCCCGATCTTCCTTGGAGCGCTTCAGGGCGGTAGCCGATCAGGCGCAGGGGTCCGAGCAAAGCGTCGAGCCTCCGGGCCACGGCGACCTGGTCTGGTGATGGCGGGTGGGTGGCTGGCCTGACGGTGATGGCGCCCAGTGGCACGCCGCCCGCATGGGACCGGCCGTCGGCGGTCATGGGGACCAGGCTGTGCTGCTCCGCCAGCGCATAGAGGCCCGCAAGCACCTCGTAGGGTCCGGGCGGCAGCCCAGCGGGCAGATCGATGGTGTGGTGACTGAGCTGCTCAGACTCTGCCAGCCACGCCGAGGTCGTCGCACGCGCCTGGTTGCGGAGCAGCTCATCGGTCTGCGCCCAGCGGCGCCCCTGCGCGTCGACCAGATGCAAATAGATCGATAGGTCGGCGTCACCGACCTCCTGGGCCGCCCAGGTCAGCGTCACGCCCACGGCCTGGCCATGTTCTACGTCGGTGCGATGAAACCCGCCGCTTCTCAGGCGGAGTCGACCCCCAAAGTCGGCTTCCAGGTCGATTTGCGGCAACGACTCCCCGAAAGCGGGATCGGTCGGCAGGGCATAGCGCTGCAGCGTGCCGTAGGCAAAGGGGATCTCTTCGAGGAGGATGGCCTCGATAGCCAGCAGACGAGTGAGTCGCTGGGTGCGTTGGGGGGCCACGGCATCAAAACAAAGGTACCACAGCTCGTCGCACCCCTGAGCTAGATCCTGTAGGCGGCGGGCGATGGTCTCGTCAGAGTCGTCCAGGATCACGTGCAGCGCGTTGTTGCCCAAGCGCGCGTCGAGCGTGCTGTGATCATTGGCTACCAGCACAGAGTCGGCGCTGGTCATGGAGCGAAGGTAGGGCTCGAGCGCCTGCGGCCAGTCGTTGGCATAGACCCAAACGTACTCTTGCCCGCTCACCCGCGTGGTGTGGACGGGGTCTTCCCTCGCAAAGCGCTCGAGGATGGGCTCGCCGTTCTGCACGTCGCTGATATAGACCAGCACATAGTCGGCGCGGTGGAGATTGGCGGCGGTGGGGGGGACAACCTCTCCGTCAAAGAGCGGCGCCACGCCAGGCACGCCCCAAGCGGCCACCGTGAGATCGGCGGCGCGTGGCTGCTCCTGCAGCCAGGCGATGGCCTCCTCCAGCCCCTCGCCCCATCCCACGGGGAGGGTCTCGACGGCGCTGGGCAGGCCCCCTGCCAGCGGGTTGTAGTAGGCCAGGTAGTGCGCTGGTGCCAACGGTGCCGCCAGGGCCACCGCCTGGATCGCGATCGCTACCGCGGCGAGCGCCCCTGATTGGTACGAGATGGCCCACCGCGCCCTGATGGCGCCAAGCGGCTTGGCGATCAGTTGCGTCAAGCTGACGCCAGCGGCCACATCGCCCGCCAGGATGGCGGGGAGTAGGTAGCGGTCGAACTTTTTCGCGCTCAGGCTGATGAGCAGGGTATAGACCAGGCCGTACCCGAGCAGCGCCGCTACCATTCGCCGCTGTTCCTTGTCGCGCCAGAGAGCGGGCCAGGGCAGCATCACCAGGGCCGCCGCTACGCCCACCAGGGAGAGAGGCGTGGCTCGCCATAGGTATGCCAGCGGATAGAACCCTAGACCAGGAGAGGCTGTCTGCTGGCCCAGAAAGTACGTGCTGGTGGCCGCATCTGGGTCGCCAGCATATCCGAGGGCCAGGCCGAACACCTCCCGGATCACCGCCACAGGACGATGGGCGGCGGCTGGCCAGATGACCAGCAGCGCCAACCAGGCAGCGGAGCCCCACATGAAAAGATGGGTGACGGTGCGGATCGCAGGCTTGGCGCTGGCATCCACGTCGCGGTGGGGCGCGAGGCCGATCAGTAGCAAGGCGCACGGCGCCAAGAACACGGCGTAGGCCTTGGTGGCAAAAGCCAACGCTGTGGCCGTGCCCGATACGCCCAGCCAGAGGAGCTCCCGCCGACGTTGGTAGACCAGCATCGCGATAATCGCCAGCAGCATGAACTGCGCCGCCAACGCATCGATGTGGAGGAGGCGGGAGAGTCCCAGCAAGAAGGGGTTGCCCAGCACGGCCAGAGCGGCGGCCACCGCCGTGACCCGTTCCAGGACCTGGCGCAGCAGGAGGTAGCTGAGAACTGCCATGGCTGCATGGAGCACCAGGACACCGTGCTTGGCCAGGGGCACAAGCTCACCCAGGGCGCGCATCTGGGTGTCGTCATGGACGTCGATGCCCGTCATCGACGCGGCGGCGGCTAGCTGGTCGCGTGACGCGTCGCCCGTGATCTGGCTGTGCCACCACAGGCCGAGGGATCCGCCCCACATGGTGGTGACGCCGGGGTGGCCCGTTATGAGGGTATCACCCCAACGGGCATCTTGGAGGGCCGTCAGGAAGCGGGCTGATCGGTGGGCCCACATGGGCTCATCCCACGAGAGAAAGCGGTCGGCCGCGAGGCCGCGGCTCAGCAGCACGGTGAGGGCCAGTGCCAGTGCGATCAGCGTGTCCAGCGCCCGGGGATGCTTGCCCATGGCAGATTACCCAGCGTTCCGCGGGCGCCCCCGCATACGCCGCAACCCCACGATGACATAGAGCACGCCACCGATGAGGCCAGACGCCAGGGTGGTGGCATAGGTGAGCAGCGAAAGCGCCAGGGCCTGATCCTGCGGAACCCCAGCCTGGCCGTAGAGCAACACATAGCCGCCCTCGCGGACGCCCAGGCCGCCGATGGTGATCGGCACCAGCAGGAGCGTCGAGAGGATGGGCGTGAACACGGCAAACTCGAGAACGCCCAGGCCAATGCCGAGGGCGCGCGCCAGCAGCCATTGGCTCAAGATGAGGGTGACGTTGAACAGCACCGAGATGCCCGCCGCCTGGCGGACGGAGCGGGGTGAGTAACCGTGAAAGGACCCATAGAGCGCAACGATCTTGGGATGGCGTAGCAGGCGCCCCACCAGCGGCAGGTGATCGGCCATCCACGCGTACAGCTTGCGGCTCATAAAGAGGGCCGTTCCCACAAAGGCGCCCAGCACGAACACCAGCAGGAGCAGAGCGACTTCCTGCGGGATCAGCCTCCAAGCTAGAGGGAGCAGCAGCAGCGCCATGGCGAACTGGACCAGGAGGCCGAGGGCTCGCTCGGCTACCACTGTCGAGATGGCCGCGCGAGGGGTGCCGCCATCCTGGCTGAGCTCATAGATGCGGATGGCGTCGCCACCAAATCCCGTGGGGAGAAAGGTGTTGAAAAAGGCTCCCACATAGTAAAGGTAAAGCAGGGTGCCATACGGCGTGTGGTCGCCCTGACCGCGCATGAGGGCCATCCATCGGCCCGCGCGCAGGACGACGCCTAGCTGCACCACCACAAAGGCGGCCGCCAGGGCTCCCATCTGTGCACCCGCCACCAGATGCCAGACGGCCCGCAGATCGGCCTGCGTGATGACCAGCACCAGCAGCCCTGCGGACACGACCACCTTGAGCACGTTGAGCCATGGCTTGGATCGGCTCTGAGCGGCGGACTCTTGGGCGGCCATGGCGCTGGCTCGATCGTCCGAGGGCGCTGGCATCATCGCGAGGCCCGCTCATGAGGCGCAGGCTGTGCCGTTGGAAGGCGATTTCGGACCACATAGATGGGTTTGTCCTGCGACTCGTGGTAGACGCGGACCATCAGCTCAGCCAGCAACCCCATCGAGATGAACTGGATGCCGATGATCATCAGGAGCACGGCAAGTGATAGCAGAGGGCGCGATGCTAGCGAGACATTACGGGCGAGTTTGAGGATGGTGAGATAGATGCCCAGGCCCACGCCGAGGGCGGTGCAGACAAAGCCCCAGCGCCCAAAGACTTGCATCGGCCTGGCGGCATAGCTCAGCAGAAAGCGCACGGTTAAGAGATCCAGGATGACGCGCAGCGTGCGCGAGATGCCGTACTTGGAGCGGCCATAGCGCCGAGCGTGGTGATGAACGGGCATCTCAAAGATGCGCACGCCCATCCAGCTGGCGATGGCGGGCACAAAGCGATGTAGCTCACCGTAAAGCTTGACGTTCTTGACGACCTCGTTCCGATAGGCCTTGAGGGAGCAGCCATAGTCGTGCAGATGGACGCCCGTCACGCGCGAGATGAGCCAGTTGGCGATGCGAGAGGGGAACTTGCGCAGGAGAAAGGCATCCTGGCGATCCTTGCGCCAGCCACTGACGATATCATAGTCGCCCTCGCGCAGCGTCGCCAGCATGATGGGGATGTCGCGGGGGTCGTTCTGCAGGTCCGCGTCCATGGTAAAGACCACCTCGCCCTGGGCCAGATCGAACCCGGCAGAAAAGGCCGCCGTCTGGCCAAAGTTGCGGCGAAAGCGGACCACACCGAACCGTGCATCGCGCTCGTGCATGGCCTGAAGCAGCGGGTAACTGCCATCGGTGCTGCCATCATCGATCAGCAGGACCTCCCAACGCTCGTCCAGGCCATCGAGGGCGTCGTGGAGCGCCTCTTCCAGGCGCGGCAAGCTCTCCTCTTCGTTGTACACGGGGATGACGACGGACAAGGTCAGAGGGCAGGGTCGATCGGCCTCGCAATTCTGCGTCATGAGCATCAAGACCTCAGGGCTCTGTGGTTCTCTCGGCATCGATGGTCGCGCGGATCCAGGCTGCCTGCTGGGCCAGGCCCTCTTGTATGGATACGCTGGGCCGAAAGCCAAGCTCCTCTTGGGCCAGCGACGTATCAGCCCAGGTATGCCTCACATCTCCGTGCTGCGTCTCGATATGGTTCACACGGACGGGCAAGCCCGTCACCTGGCGCAGCACATCGAGGCACTGGTTCACCGTGACGCGGGAACCCCCACCTATGTTATAGTAACTGCCAGGTCGGCCATGCTGCGCCGCGCGCACGTTGGCCTCGACGGCATCGGCCACAAAGGTAAAGTCACGGGTCTGCTCTCCGTCGCCATAGACAGTGATCGCCTGGTCGCGGTAGATGGCACGGAGGAACTTGGTAAAGGCCATGTCGGGGCGCTGGCGCGGGCCGTATACGGTAAAGTAGCGCAGCGACGTCGTAGGCACGCTCAAGTTCGCCGCATAGAGCCGCGCCAGATGCTCTCCCGCCAGCTTGGTGACGCCATAGGGCGAGACGGGCTGCAGGCGATCGGCTTCGCGCAGCGGCAGCGTGTCGGTGTTGCCATAGACGGACGAGGAGGAGGCATAGACGAACTTTTTTAGGGTCGGGGAGCCAACGGCCGCCTCGAGCAGGCGCTGGGTGTTCAGCACGTTCAGCTCGGTATAGATGGCAAAGCTCTGCCCCCAGCTAGCCCGCACCCCCGCCTGGGCGGCCTGATGAAAGACAACCTGGACACCGTCGAGGAGGCCACGCAGATCCATGCGTCCCAGATCATCCTCGACGAACTCGAACATGGGGTGAGCCAGGATCCCCGCCACGTTGGCCTCTTTGAGGCCGCGGGCGTAATAGTCGGTGAAGCAGTCGACCCCGATCACCTGGTGTCCGTCGTCCAGCAGGCGCTCGCAGAGATGCGAGCCGATGAAGCCTGCCGCCCCCGTCACCAGACACCTCAATGCCATGACTCGACCTCGATTCGTCCTTCCACAAGATGCCTAGAGCGCCAACGGGCATTGTACAACGGCCGCGCACTCGCACCAAGAATGGCCGCCCACGGTCAACGCCATCGGACTGTCAACGCAGGTAGACACGCTCCACCTTGTGCAAGGCGGCGGCAATGTCGTCCACTTCACGTTCGGTCAGGCACTCGTGCCACGGCATGATAAAGTGGCTGTTGATGGCGGCTCGGGCGCCTGGGCAGCTGCCCTCGTACTCGACCTGCTGGCCATAGAACGGACAGTTCCAGGGGCAACCTGACTGGCCGTAGGCGGCGCGTTGGCGGAACAGCGGGTTCTCATAGGCGATGTGGTCATAGTGGGGATCCATGGGAATGCCCTCGGCCACACAGGCGCGCACCAAGGTTTCCTTGTCCACGCGCAGCGCTGCCTCGTCTACATGCATGAGCATCAGCCAGTAAGAGCTGACCGTATCGGGGATGAGGGTGCGCATGCGCACGGCCCGCAGGTCCGCAATCCGCTCGCCGAGCTGGTCGGCACGAAGGCGGCGGGCGGCGACGATCTCGTCCAGCCGCTCCAGCTGAACCCGACCCATCACCGCCTCCAGCTCGGTCATGCGAAAGTTGAGGCCCAGAAACAGGTTGCGCGTCTCGATGCTATTGAACGGCTTGCCACGGTCGGCAAAGCGCTTGGCGTTCCAGTAGAGCTCTTCGTCGCTGGTGATCACCATGCCGCCCTGGCCGCCCGATGTATGGTGCTTGCCTCCCATGAGGCTAAAGACGCCCATCTGCCCGATGGTGCCTACCTTGCGCCCCTTGTAGACGGCGGCGTGCGCCTGGCTGGCATCCTCGATGACGGGGAGCCCATGGGCTTTGGCGATCTCCATGATCGGGTCCATGTCGGCGGGTTGGCCGCCTATATGGGCCACAATGATGGCGGCGGTGCGCTCGGTGATCCGCTCGGCGATGGACGCCGGGTCGACGTTCATCGTGTCGGGATCGGCATCGGCAAAGATGGGGATGCAGTTGTTCCAGAGGATTGGTGCCACCGCACCAGGGTCGGTGATCGGAGAGCTGATGACCTCATGGGCGATGTCGATCCGTAGGGCCCCCAGGGCTGCATGGACGGCGGCCGTGCCCGAGCTGGTGGCCGTCGCATAGGCCATGCCGTGGTAGGCGGCAAACTCGTGCTCATAGGCATCGACGTGCTCACCGCCGTAGCGGTCGAGGCCCCCTCCCTGAGTACGCTCCTTTTCGAGAAGTGCATGCACGACTTCGATCTCGCGTTCGGTGATCAGAAGGCGACGGGGCCACGGGTCAACGCGCACGGGACTACCACCATCAATAGCGAGCTCACTCATGGCTTTTCCTTCCCACCGTGTCGGTCGTCGAAACGGTTACGCTCTGGTGCTGCGTCGCCAGGTACTCAGGTCGCAGCAGCCCATAGTAGATCAAGTCGTAGCGGATGCCCCACTTGACGACATGCTGACGTAGGACGCCCTCCTGGACCATCCCTAGCTTTTGCATGACGCGGCCAGAGGCCAAGTTGGGGGCCAAATGGCAGGCGTGGATGCGCTCCAACCCCAGGGGGCCAAAGCCATGAGCCAACACGGCCTGCGCGGCTTCGGTAGCATAGCCGCGACCCCAGTAAGGGACACCGATCCAGTACCCCAGTTCGCCCGTCAGGTTGCCCGCATCGACCGAAAGCCCCATGGCACCGACCAGGCTGCGGCCCTGGCGTTCGGTGACGGCGAGGGTCAACGCTACACCCTCGTCGTACCGCTCGCGGTGCGATGTGATCCAGCTCTCGGCCATGTGCCGCTGGTAAGGATGCGGAATGTGCAGCGTGTACCGCGCCACCTCGCGAGCGCCCGCCAGGCGCGCGACCTCGTCGATGTCGGCCTTGGCAAAGGGGCGCAGCACTAGTCTGGCCGTTTCCAAAGTCGGGAGCTCTTTCATCGGAGGCTAGGAGCGCTCCAGACGGCTACGAATCGTCCGCAGCTCGGCCAAGATGGCACTCCCGATCTCGGCCAGGTTGGCCTCCTCACCTGCGGCGGGTATCTCGGCTACTGGCTGCTGGGTGCCCACGCGAGAGCCTCGGGCCGCCTGCAGGACGGCGTCGCGCGTAGCGTCGTACTCGACCAAGCCGACGAGCTTGGCTTCCGCACCCTGTTGCTGGCTGTAACCAGCTGTATGCACATGCAGACTGCCCATGCCCAGCCAGCGATCCAGAGGCCCACGGCGCACGACGATGTTGGTGATCATGTGGTAGGGTACCGTGTCCTCGGATCGAGTGATGATGCCGCGTCGGACGATCAGTTCCTCATCGCCAAGCTCGTAGGAGATGGAACGGCAGTAGATGGGCACCAGTACCAGCGTCGGGATCAGCCACAAGGCATTGACCACGACAAAGATCCAGATATAGGCTGGCGGCATGTCTGGGATGAGGGCTAGTAGTGCCCATGGAAGTACCAGCACGGCGAACCACAGCAGTACGGCCAGGTTCATCTTGGGGGCCAGCTTTTCACTCGGCTGAATCACGCGCGTCTCTTCCATATCATCCTTCCCGTGCGTCCCAGCGGGACGCGGACTCGATCGGCACCTCGCTCACAAGAGTAACGGGCTCTAGCATTAGTCCATTCGCCTGAGCTCTGGCTTCAAGATGGCTACCAGGCCAAAGACCGCCGCGGCGATCGCCCCCTGCACGCCCGTTACCCACGGCACGCCGACTTGATCGGCGATGGCGCCAGCAGGCAGGGTTCCCAATGGCGAGAGCCCATACTCCATCATGGTTAGGCTGAGCACCCGTCCCCGATAGATGGGGGCAGCGCGCGAAAGGATCAGCGTGCTGCTAAGCACCAAGTAGAGGTTGCTCAGGCCGCCGATACACACCAAGAACAAGAGTACCGATGGCAGCCACGGTGTCGCGACGTACAGCATCAGGCAGAGGCCCACGATGACGCCCGACAGGACCAGCATCTTGCCCTTGCCGCGGGCGTCGCCCAGGTAGCAGGCCAAGAGCGATGCCAGCAGAGCGCCAGTGCCATTGGCCGACTGCAGCAAGCCCAATCCAGACGCATGCAGTCCCAGGCGATCTTGGGCAAAGGCGGGTAGCAGCGTGGTGTAGGGCATGACGAAAAAGACTCGTACCAAGCCCAGGGCGATGAGCGCCAACAACAGGGGCTCCGATCGCAGGTAGCGAGCTCCCTCGATGATATCGCTCCATACGCCGTTGGCGTTGGCGGCGCTGGGCTCTGCCTTGGGAAGCGGCCAAGTGGCCGCCGACGCAATCAGGTACATGCCTGCCACCACAAAGTAGACGCTCTGCGCTCCCACGGACTCGATCATCAACCCCGCGGCCGACGCGCCGAGAATCCCCATGAGCCCCATGCCCAGCGCATCGAACGAGACGGCGTTCATCAACGCGTGTGATGGCACCACCTCGGAGAGCATGGCCTGCTGGGCGGGCAGCAAAAAGGCGCCAAAGACCCCCGTCAGGAACCAGCTCAGGGCCAGATGCCACACCTGGATCATGCCCAGCGAGAGCAACAGCCCCACGGCCACGTTGTTCAGCAGCATGCCGATGCGCATCGCCAGCATCAGGCCGCGCTTGTCGATCCGATCGACGATCACGCCGCCGTACGGTGACAGCAACAGAGTGGCCAGGCTCCAACCCGCGCCGACCCATCCGAGCGCAAAGGCCGAGTCGGTGAGCTCATAGACCAACCAGCCCTGGGCCACCGATCCCATGTGAAAGGTGGCCGAGGTGGCCAGGCGTCCCAGCCAGAGCCAGCGGTAGGCGGGGTACTGGAGAGCCCCAAAGCTCTTCTGGAGTGTGCGAAGGACGATGGTCACCATGGCTCCGATGGGTTGGTTCCCGTGCCGTTCCTGGACTGCCCCGACGCGGAGCCAGCCTCACCAGTTCTTGCAGGGGGATTCTACGCACGATTCCAGCGCTTGTCGAGCCCCGCGGGAATTGACGGATACATGCTGCGAGCACCCCGTGTCCAGTCAAATGAAAACGTCACCGAAGGCGTGTCGTTCTATCATTTGATA
>DAIRUQ010000037.1:0-14961 GCA_036803245.1 Chloroflexota bacterium
CAGGAGCCCTCATCCGCCTAGCGCGCCGTCGACCCCTCGCCATTGCCCGCGGCCACCATGCGCAGCGCCGCCGGCAGAATCTCGACCACCACCTCGTGCGCTACATCACAGATGATCTCGCCATCCACATGGAGATACAGCGGCTCCTCGGAGGTGATCCGGACCCGTTTGGCTACGTCAGAACGTACGCAGGCCTTGTCGAGATGAGTCCCTTTGAGGAAATGGGGGATCATACCCAGCACCTTGAGCCGGGACACACTATCGGCGACCACCAGATCGAGCCAGCCATCATCGGTCTTGGCCTGAGGCGCCACCAGAAAAGTACCCCCCTCACGCGGCCCGTTCGCCACCACCGCCATCAGCGCTCGCGTTTCGATCACATGGTCGTCATACTCGATGCGCATCCAGGGGGGTCGCATGGTGACAAAGGTCGTCTTTAGCACCACCGGCAGGTAGAGCGCCGCGCCTCGCAGATGCTTGACGCCTTGCGTCGCCCGCGCCACCAAGGCATCAAAGCCGATGCCGACCACGTTATCGAAATAGCGCGTCAACGTCCCATCGACGGTGACCCGACCAACATCCAAGGTTCGCACAGAGCCGTTGGTCAGCGATCGGCAGCCCTCAGCCACATCGGCGACGGCCCCGTTCATCAGCGCAAAGTCGTTGCCGGAGCCCGCTGGCAAGCAGCCCAGCATGGCGATCTCGCCACCTGCGCCGTCGGTCATCAGCCCGTTGACCACCTCGTGCGTGGTGCCATCCCCGCCCACGGCCACGACGACGTCGCAGCCCTCTTCGCTCGCCTGCCGTGCCAGGTCCACCGCCTCACCCGCGTAACGCGTCCGCACCATCTCGTGGTCGACGCCCAAAGCCTCTAGCTCGCGCGCCACCTGAGGGGCCACCTGCGCGGCGTGGCCGCGCCCCGCCAACGGGTTAACAATCACTCGAACTCTGCGCATCGCCTCATCCTTGCCATCTGTGTACCCACGCTCAGAGTATAGTGCAAAGCCTTTCCTCTCCAAGAACCCCGATTGACACCCGACGATGCGGTTTCTACAATAGCCTGCGGGATGCGAGTTAGCAGACAAGGGGCCCATGGATAGCTACTGCGTGCCCACGGGTACCGGCACTGCCGAGCTGGTGGTCAAGGGATCCAGGTTCATCGGGACGGTGGGACCGGCCAGCAGCATCGAGGCGGCACAGCAGCTTGTGGAAGACCTGCGTCAGCGCTATCCGGACGCCACGCACCACGCCTGGGCCTATCGTCTGCCGGGCGATCCCCAAGAGACTATCGGATCCAGCGACGATGGCGAGCCGGGCGGCACGGCGGGCAGGCCTATGTTGGCCGTGTTGACCGGCGAGGCGCTCTTTGAGGCCGTGGTGGTCGGCACGCGTTACTTTGGCGGCACCAAGCTAGGTACCGGCGGCTTGGTGCGAGCCTACGGGGCCGCCGCTCGCGCAGCTATCGAGGCGGCGCCCATTGGCGAAAAACGCCTCCATCGCTTGGTCGCTCTGCACGTTGACTATGCCCTGCTGGGGCCGTTGCGCTACGAGATCGACCGGCATGGCGCCGAGATCATCAATGCGGCCTATGCGGCCGATGTGCGCCTCGAGATGGCCGTGCCCGCCGCGACCTTTGGCGCGTTGGCGACCGCAGCCAGCAACTTGAGTAGTGGAGGCATCGTTCTGGAGGAACAGGTCGTGGCCACGCAGTATCTGCTGCGGTCGAGCGGACCCTCTCGATGAACAGAAACCTGCTGGCGGGGCTGCTCCTGCTTGCCGTCCTGTTGCCCTTGGGATGCGCGGCCGAGCCCACGCTGGGGACGGTGAGAGTGGCCTACTATGAGGGCACCGAGCAAGAGGCCCTTGCCCAACTCACGCGGCTAGTGCTGGAAGACAGGGGCTATGGGGTCGAGCTGGTACAGAGCGAGAGCCTCCAACAGGCCCACGAGGCCGTGGCCGCCGAGGAGGCCGACCTGCTCTGGGCCTATGGCTGGGACGTCTGGCACCTGGTGCTCAAGCATGACATCACCTGCGGCGATGCCGATCTGATGTTGGAACGGATCGCGGCCGAGGACGCTGCCCACGGCATCGCGTGGGTGGGCGCGGCGCCCTGTCTCCGCTACGGCTCGTTGGCCGTACGTCGTACCGATGCCAGGCTGGAGGAGGTTCGCAGCATCTCGGACCTGGTGGCGCATCTGCGCTACCAGGATCCTGCCGTGAGCCTGTGCAATCCCAGCCCACGCTCGGAGCAGCCCGGCGCCGTTGAGGCGATGATGCGCTACTATGGGCTCACGCTGCGCGCCGAAAAGGTCGTCTATGACACATACTCGGGCTGCTTGCAGCGTCTCGCGGATGCCGACTGCACGGCTAGCTATGCGCTAAGCAACGATCCGGCGCTGGCGACGCTGGATCTGCGCCTGCTCGAGGATGACCGCCACTCGTTCCAGCGATCGCACCTGAGCACGGGGTTCTCGCAGGACGCTCTGCGGCGCTATCCCGGGCTAGAACGCATCGTCAAAGAGCTGGCGGCGGCGCTATCGTGCCAGACGCTGGTCGACGTACAGATCAGCGCCGAGAACTCACGCACCACCATGACTGCTGCAGCCAAGGCCGTGCTGGAGGACCGGCGCATGATCGGAGCGCGCCGGCGCAGGCCCACCCGGGCTTGGGAGTAGAGGCCCCGTTTTCGAGTGGATATGGCACGGCCGAAGGCGTCCGGGCCCCAACCTATCAGTAGAGGAGAGCACACCATGCGAACTGTCGTACACAGCGCCACGAAAAAGGTTGCCATCGCGCCCGACCTTC
Organism: Chloroflexota bacterium; assembly: GCA_036803245.1. Lineage (GTDB taxonomy): Bacteria > Chloroflexota > Anaerolineae > UBA1429 > UBA1429 > DAIRUQ01. The sequence goes on from DAIRUQ010000037.1 coordinate 2,806, forward strand.
CCACGGTCATCATCGGCGAGCGCATCAACCCTACGGGAAAGAAGCTCCTGGCCGCCTCCCTGGCCGAGGGTGACATGAGCCGCGTTCGGTCGCTGGCCAAGACCCAGATCGAGAACGGTGCCCACATCCTGGACGTGAACGTTGGAGCGGCCGGCGTGGACGAGGTCGACCTCCTTCCCAAGGCCGTCAAGGCCGTGCAAGAGGTCACCGATGTGCCCCTGTGCCTCGATTCGCCCAACGCGACCGCACTCAAAGCGGCGCTGGACGTCTACGATGGCAAGGCTCTCATCAACTCGGTGAACGGCGAAGAAGCCTCGTTGAATCGCGTGCTGCCCCTCGTCAAAGAGTATGGCGCCGCGGTGATCGGTCTGACGATGGATGACGCTGGCATTCCCAAGACGGCCGCGGAGCGCGTGGCGGTGGCGAAAAGGATCGTCGAGCGCGCCGAGAGCCTGGGCATCCCCCGCGAGGACATCCTGATCGACTGCCTGGTGCTCACCGTCTCTGCGGACCAGACGGCGGCCAAGACCACGCTGGACGCCATTGCCGGTGTCCGCGCCGAGCTCGGGATGAACATGTCCTTGGGCGCCAGCAACGTCTCGTTTGGCCTGCCAGATCGCGAGGAAGTGAACAGCGCGTTCCTGGCGATGGCCATGGCGATGGGCGTGAACGCTCCCATCGTCAACCCTTCGCACGCCCTCAAGACGGTGCTGATCTCGGACCTGCTCCTGGGCAAGGACGAGTTCGGCATGACCTATGTGAGTTACTGCCGGCGCATGGCACGCGCCCAGCAGTCCTAACGACGGATCCGAGCAACCACGCAGGGCGTCGTGCTCTGCGTGGTTGCTGTGATAAAAGAGATAGCACTAGCATGACACTTGCTCTAGGTATCGATACGGGCGGCACCTACACCGATGCGGCCCTGGTAGACTATGAATCGGGCCGGCTGTTGCAGAGTGGCAAGGCCCTCACCACCAAACATGACCTGGCCCTGGGCATTCGCGAGGCCATGTCGCAGGCCCTCAACGGAGACCGATCACAGGTCGGGCTGGTCTCCCTGTCGACGACGCTGGCCACCAACGCCATTGTCGAGGGCAAGGGGGCGCCGATCTGCGCGCTGCTCATCGGGTACCGGGGGCACGTTTCGCCCACCACCCCGTGGGAGCAGCTCCTGGGCACGTCGCGGTACGTCTTTGTGGATGGCGGGCATGATGCCACCGGCGAGGCCCATAGTGACCTGGATGAGCGCTCCTTGGTCGCCGCCATCAAGGAACACGCCCCCGCCGTAGGCGCCTTTGCGGTCTCTGGGTTCTTTGGGACGCGCAACCCTGCGCACGAAAATCGCGCCGCCCATCTGGTCGAGGAACTCACGGGGCTCCCCACCACCTGCGGGCATGAGCTGACCCACCGCCTAGACGCCGTTCGGCGCGCCAGCACCGTCTGCCTAAACGCCCGCCTGATCCCGCTCCTGCAGGAGCTGATCGACGCGGTGATCTCCACCGTGCAGGGTCTCGGCATCCAGGCGCCGCTGATGGTCGTCAAGGGTGATGGCTCGTTGATGGACGCCCGAATGGCGATGCGTCGGCCGGTGGAAACCATCTTGGCGGGGCCGGCCGCCAGTGTGGTAGGCGCGCAGCACTTGGCGGGCGGCGGCGATGTGGTCGTCGCCGATATGGGCGGCACCACCACCGACATCTCGATGCTCCACGATAGCCGCCCCCGCCTCGATCCTCAGGGAGCCCGCGTCGGGCCCTGGCATACCATGGTCGAGGCCGTGGAGGTGCACACCGTTGGCCTAGGCGGCGACAGTCGCGTCTGGATCACCGATCGTGGCGATCTAGCGCTGGGGCCAGAGCGCGTGCTGCCACTCTCTGCCTTGGCGCACCGATGGCCCGGCGTCCTGGCCGACTTGAAGACGCAGGCGCGCGCCGACCAGGCCATCCGCCCCAATGACGGCGAGTTCCTCACTCTTCAGCGCGCGTACCGCGGCCCCGAGGGGGCGCTGCCGGCACCCATCCACAAGCTGTTGCGCCTGGTAGCCGAGCATCCCCTTTCGGTCGACGCGGCCCGCGACACCCTAGAGCAGCCCGCGCTCTATGCCAGTGTGCTGCGCATGCTGGAGCGCGAGGGCGTGCTGCTCCGATCGGCGCTGACCCCCACCGACGCCGCTCACTGCCTTGGCCTATTTGGCGAATGGGACGTGCATGCCGCCGAGTTGGGGACCGCCATCATGGCCCGACGGTTGGGCATCGACGTAACCACACTGGCCCAACGCATCCACGCGCTCACGAGCCAGCGGGTGGCCAGAGAGATCGTGCTGGCGCTGGTACCGCCCAATGGCGACGGGCCCGCCGCAGAGCAGTCCGAGGGCTATCTGCTCTCACAGGCTGTCAACCCGAGCTCTAGATCGCCTCTGGCGTGCCGTGTGACCCTGCGTCCACGTCTGGTCGCTCTCGGCGCCCCAGTTCACACCTACTTTGGCCAGGTGCGCGAGCTCCTGAACGGCGAACTCGTCATACCCGAGGGAGCCGAGGTCGCCAACGCCATCGGAGCGGTGGTGGGCAGCATCGTCCAGGAGGCACGCGCCCGCATCGTGCCCCTGGAGGAAGAAGACGGGTTTCGCGTGCATCTGCCCGATTCGGTGGAAAAGGTGGCGACCCGCGCAGAGGCCGAACGCTTTGCCGAGACGAGGGTCCGCAGCATCGCCATGGCGATGGCCCGAGACGCCGGGGCCACGGATATCGAAGTGCAGGTCTCGCGTCATGAGCAGAACGCGCCCCTTGCAGAGGGCTGGGGAGATGCTCTGTATCTGGGCACCAGCCTGACAGCGCGAGCGGTAGGGAGGCCGCGCCTCGGCATGAGCTAGCACTCGATAGCCAACTATGGTTTGCCTCCCCTCGCCCGCCTGAGTATGATCACTCTAGGCTGTCTCTGGCAGCCGTCGTCCAGTTATGCAACCTGGTTACAAGGGAAGGATGCCGGTGAGAGTCGGACGCGTTGCGCGGGTGATGGGCGTGGTGGTTGACGCGCAGTTTGCGCCCGGAGACCTTCCCGCGATCAGCAGTGCGCTCGTCATCGAACGAGCCGACGAGCGCTCCCTCGTTCTCGAGGTCCAGGAGCACGTCGACCCGCAGACGGTGCGGTGCATCGCCATGTCGACGACCTCTGGGCTGCACCGCAACATGTCCGTCCGTGACACTGGCCGCCCGATCCAGGTGCCGGTGGGCGACGGGACGCTCGGCCGCATGTTCAACGTGCTCGGTGAACCGATCGACCAGCTAGGCCCGATCGAAGGAGCCGAGCGGCGCCCCATTCACATGATGGCGCCGCCTCTCAATGAACAGCGCCTCACCAGCGAGATCCTCGAGACCGGCCTCAAGGTGATCGACTTGCTCACGCCCTATGGCCTTGGGACAAAGATCGGCCTCTTTGGCGGCGCCGGCGTCGGCAAGACGATGCTGGTGATCGAGCTGATCCGCCACAGCACCCGCGAACGGAATGCCCTGGCCCTGTTTGCCGGCGTGGGCGAGCGCACCCGCGAGGGAAACGACCTGTGGCTCAGCATGCGTCGCTCGGGCGTGCTCGATAGCAGCGTGCTGGTGTTTGGCCAGATGAACGAGCCCCCCGGCGCCCGCCTGCGCGTTCCCTTGACCGCCCTGACCATGTCGCAGCATTTCCGCGATGATTCCGGCCGCGACGTGCTCTTGTTCATCGACAACGTCTATCGCTATGTGCAGGCTGGCGCCGAGATCTCGGCGCTGCTGGGTCGCGTTCCCAGTGCGGTGGGATACCAGCCCACCCTCGCCACCGAGATGGGCGAGCTGCAAGAACGCATCACCAGCACCACCCGAGGCGCCATCACGTCGGTGCAGGCCATCTATATTCCGGCCGACGACATTACCGATCCCGGCGTTGTGGCGGCCTTTGCCCACCTAGACGCCATCACCGTGCTGACGCGCAAGCTGTCTAGCCAGGGCTTTTATCCGGCGGTCGATCCGCTCGCCTCCTCGTCCAAGATGCTCGAGGCTCGCTACGTGGGCGAGCGGCATGTGCGCATCGCTACCGAGGTCAAGGCCGTCTTGGCCAAGTACGAAGCGCTCCAGGACATCATCTCGATCCTGGGCACCGACGAGCTCTCTGAAGAGGACCAGATCGTAGTCCGCCGTGCCCGGCGCCTGCAGCGGTTCTTGACGCAGCCGTTCTTTTCCACCGAGCAGTACACCGGCCTGGAAGGCCGCTACGTGACGATCGAGGAAACGCTGGACGGTTTCGAGGCGATTCTGAGAGGCGACCTCGACACCGCGCCCGAGCAGGCGCTCTATATGGTCGGCACCATCGAGGACGCTCTGGAAAAGGCCTCGCAGTTGGAAGAGGCATGAGCGAAGAGCTGGCGGCTCCTGAGCGTCTGCAGCTGATCATTCTGACGCCAGATCAGGTGCTCTACCGCGGGCCGGTGCTGTGGGTGCAGGTTCCGTTGCAGGATGGCCTGTTGGGCGTGTGGCCGGGCCATGCTCCGCTGATCGGGCCACTGGGGCACGGCAGAGCCACCTATGACACGGGCGATGGCATCCACGAGACGAGGATCGCGGGCGGCACCTTGCGTGTCGAGGGAGAGCGCTGTTCGTTACTCGTGTCTCTGCCAGAAGTCGAACTGGAAGAGATGGAAGACAGTGACAGAAGCCTCGCCCTGGCTCTGGAAGCGGCTCTGGCAGAGCATCTGACAGAGGAAGAGCTGGCCAGCCTGCAAGAGTCCGAGGCATGAGCTTGGCGACGCTGGCGCTCTGGTTGGCTGTCGGGGCCATCATGGCCCTGGTGAACGCGTTCGCGCTGGCCCTGGCTGTGCGCGGCCATCATGGCTCGGGCAGCCAGGCTGGGCGCCGGGTCGGGGCAACGCTTCCGCTGCGGTTGGCGATCCAGGGCCTCGTGCTGTACTGGGCAGTCCGCGGCGGCGCGTCGAGCACGCTGGGCTGGTTGCTGGGGTACCTGATCGGTCGCACGATACTGGTGGGTTGGGCGCTACGGCGCGTTGGAGCGCTGGGAATCGTCCTTAGGCAAGGGTAGGACACTGTGGGCGGGATCACTGACATCTTCCCAAAGCCAGAGTTCTTTGTCCTAGGCCTACCGGTGCGCGACTCTATCGTCCAGTCGTGGTTCATCGCCCTGGTACTCCTCGGCGGGGCCCTGTGGGCACACAAGCGGATCCGCGCCTGGGACCCGTCCGGATGGCAGCTGGCCCTCGAGTACTTTTACGACTATGTGGTCACCTTGGTGCGAGACATGGGCGGGCGGGCGCTGCCCGAGGTGATCCCGCTGATCGCCACCATGTTGGCCTATATCGCCATCGCCAACCTGCTGGGTACTCTGCCGGTCCTGCAGGCTCCCACGCGCGATATCAACGTCTCGGCGGCGCTCTCTGTCGTTTCGCTCGGATCCGTTTGGTATTTCGGGATCAAGGAGCGTGGCGCCGGCACCTATTTGCGCCAGTTCCTGAACCCGCTCAACCTGATCAGCGAGATCAGCCGCATGCTCTCGATGACGTTGCGTCTCTTTGGCAACATCATGTCGGGTGAGCTGATTGTGGCCGTCGTCTTTGCACTGGTGCCTCCGATAGCGCCGATCATTTTCAGCGCGCTAACGATGATCACCAGCGCGATCCAGGCCCTGGTATTTGCGGTGTTGACGCTGGTGTTCATCGTCAGCGCCACGGGCGTCCAGTCGCGCTCGTAGCCATGTAGCCAGCCTTGTACAGTCCAGCGTGAGGGAAAGGAGCTTGAATCGCCATGCAGCCAGAGCACATTCTCCAGTTTTCGGTGGTCACCACCATCGTGGTGGGCGCGAGCATCGTTCTTGGCACCATCACCGCGGCCCTGATGGAGGGGCGTGCGGTTGCCAAAGCGTTTGACGACATGGCGCGACAGCCCAGCGTCGCCGACCAGATCCGTGGCCTCCTGTTCGTGGTCCTGGCGATCCTGGAGTCGACCGCCATCTATGTTCTCCTGATTTGCCTGATCCTGCTATTTGCTAACCCGTTCGCGAATATCTACGGCCTCTAGGGAGGCACCGATGCTGGAACTAGACCTGGCCTCGCTGCTCTTCCAGATCATCAACTTTGTGGTGATCTTGGTTGGGCTCAACTATCTGATCTTTCGACCGATCCGTCGCAAGATCGAAGAGCGTGGCGCCACCATCGCAGAAAAGCTCGATAACGCCCGCGAGCAAGAGGCCGAGGCTGCTCAGTTGCGCGAGTCGTGGCAGGAACGAATGCGGGCGATCGACCGCGAGTCCGAAGAGACCATCGCCAGCGCCCAATCCGAGGCGGACCGCAAGGCGGCCCAGATCCTCGAAGAGGCGCGACACCGCATGGACGAGCTCACCGAGCAGATGCGCGAAGACCTGGAACGGCAACGCGGGGAGATCGTCGTCCAACACTATGACGAGATCCTCGACACCATCGTCCATCTGGCAGGCAACGTGGTACAGTCTGTCACTACCAGGCGCACCCACGATGACTTGGTCACCAACTTTTGCGCCAGCATCTACCAGATGGCCCAGGGCGATGTCGAGACCTACCGCCGGGTAATGGCCAACCGCGTGCCCACCGCCTTTGTATCCACGCCGGTGCCACTCTCGCCCGAACAGACCAAGACCCTCGCCGATACGCTGTCATCGCTCATCGATCGCCGCGCAGAAATCCAGGTGCGAGTCGAGCCCGAGCTCATCGCAGGCATCCAGGTGCGGCTGGCGGATAAACTGATTGATAACACGATTCTGAGCCAGCTCACCCGCGTGCGCGACCGCGTGCGGGGAGAGCTGATGGAACGTCTGGGAGACGAGGCCACTGAGGATGCGGGACGGCCGGCAACGCAGGCCGCAGAGAGCCCAGCAAGCTCCTGAACCCAAGGCAGAGGTGCGCCAGCCGGGAGACCTTCCCAACGCTAGCGCCAGCCTACCGCGTCGATCGGATACATGGCTCCCTACGCTCCACCCGGAGGATGCATTCCTAGAGATGCTTGATTCAGTAGCAGAGCACGGCAGCAATCCAGATCCATCGGTGTCGGTTTCCGACGCCCGTGGCGAGCCCAGGCGCGCTCACGCGGCCAGCGAAGAGCAGCCGCCTCGGGTCGTTCACAGCTTTGTGCAGCGTCCCCAGAGATCGCTCAAGGCCATGCTTGATGCCGTCGTCGCCGGGACCAGCGGCGCCCGCTCCGGGCTATCGATCCGCGATGTAGGCACCGTCCGCCAAGTCGGCGATGGCGTCGCCTCGGTCTGGGGGCTCCCAGAGGCCACCACCGACGAGCTCTTGCAGTTTCCCAATGGCGTTACGGGCTTGGTGATGAACCTGGAGACTGACTGGATCGACTGCATTCTCCTCGGATCTGACGAAGGCATCCAAGGTGGTGACCCCGTCTGGCCCACTGGACGCCGCATCGAGATCCCGGTGGGTGAGGTGCTGCTCGGACGCGCAGTGAACCCCCTGGGACAGCCGGTCGACGGAGCGGGCCCCCTTTACGCCGATGAGCGGCGCTTTGTGGAGCGCGAGGCAGCTGGCGTGGTCGAGCGCCAACCCGTCGAGGAGCCCCTCCAGACAGGACTCAAGGCCATCGATGCCATCGTGCCCATCGGCAAGGGGCAACGCGAGCTGATCGTGGGCGACCGCCAGACCGGCAAAACCACCATCGCCCTCGATACCATCATCAATCAGCGGGGACGCGATGTGGTCTGCGTGTACGTCAGCATCGGCCAGCGGCGATCGTCGGCCCTCCAGGTCATGCGCACGCTGGAAGAGGCCGGCGCCCTCGAGCATAGCATCATCGTGATGGCGGCGCCGGACGATCCTCCCGCCCTACTGTACCTGGCGCCATACGCTGGCTGCACCATTGCCGAGTTCTTTCTCGACCACGGCCAGGATGTCCTCATCATCTATGATGACCTCTCCAAGCACGCCGACGCCTACCGCGAGCTCTCGTTGCTGCTTCGTCGCCCGCCCGGCCGCGAAGCCTACCCGGGCGACATCTTTTACCTGCACGCGCGCCTGCTTGAGCGCGCCGCCCGCCTGAGCGATGAAATCGGCGGCGGCAGCATCACGGCGTTGCCCATCGTCGAGACCCGCCGCGGCAACATCCAGGCCTATATCCCCACCAACCTGATCTCGATCACCGATGGCCAGATATACCTGGACCCAGACCTGTTCAACGCCAATATCAAGCCCGCCGTCGACGCTGGTCAGTCGGTGTCCCGTGTAGGCGGGGCCGCCCAGGCGCCGATCATGCGACAGGTGAGCTCGCAGATCAAGCTGGCGCTGGCTCAGTACGAAGAGGTGGCCCACTTTGCGCGCTTTGGCAGCGAGATCGACCGTGCCACCCAGGAGCAGATCGTGCGGGGCGAGCGCCTTCGCGAAGTGCTCAAGCAACCCGCGTACACCCCCCTCCCGCTGGCGCGCCAGGTGCTGGCATTCTTTTCGGTGAACCATGGCTTTCTCGATCACCTCCCCACCGCCCAGGTGGCCGAGTTCGAAGAAGCCCTCTGGCTCTATGCCCAACGCGAGCATCCAGGTGTCGTGCGCGTGATTGAAGAGGACCAGGATCTGACGGCAGAACTCGAGCAGTCGATGATGGAGCTATTGCACGAGTTCGCCGATCGATCGCTCTAGCGATGGAAGACATCGAACGCATCAAGGACCACCTCCGCAATGTGCAGAGCGTGGAACCGATCATCTCGGCCCTCCGCACGATCGCGGCGGGTACGTGGCGCCAGGCTCGCAGCCGCCTTGAGGCCACCCAGACCTATACCGACGATCTTGCCGCCGTTCTTTCGGCCCTCTTGCCCAGCATGATGGCCTCACGCCAGCAGCTGCCCCACGTAGCTCCCGAGGGCGCCGCCTCGCTCAAAACCGCGCTGGTGGTCGTTGCATCGGACCGCGGCCTGTGCGGCTCTTATAATGACATCGTGTTTGACCGCACCGATGCCTATCTCGCCCAGGGCAACTCTCCCTTGGTGATCGCGTTGGGCGCGCGCGCCAACAAGCATCTGCGCGCGCGAGGTCGCGTCCCGTTCCTGGCGCAGCCGATGCCCCTCACGCGGGTCATCAGCTACCGAGCGGCCACCGCGCTTTCCCGCTCGCTGGAACGCCTGCTGGCCAGCGGCACCGTCGACGCCGTCGATCTGATCTATACGCCATACCACGGTGGCATGGCGTTGCGCGCCGACGTGGTGCGATGGCTGCCGATCACACCCACCCTGTTGCCAGGAGCCGCCGAGCAGGACCAAGAGCCCATCGTCGAGGGCGATCCCGCCAGGATCGGCTTGGGGGCCCTCGAGGAGTGGATTCGCGTGCGCCTCTATCGCCTCCTGGTAGAAGCCACGGCGACCGAGCACGCCAGCCGCTATTTCGCCATGGAGCGCGCCAGCGATAACTTGAAGGAACTCATCGAAGAGCTCACCCAGGTCTACCATAGCGCTCGTCAGCACGCTATCACCATGGAGATGCTGGACCTGGTGGCGGGGTCAGGAATTCTCAAACCGCCCACAGAACGCCACCATTGAGTTGGCCCCTTTGGCCAGACTGTGCTATAATAGGGCCATCAGTATATCAAGGAGTATCAGAGCGATCATGTTTGAGACCGAACCGTCCGAACCTCCGAGTACCCCCGACGACCAACGTTGCCCGCAAGGGAACTGGTCGGAACTGCGCGCTACACTCCATCCTGCTCGGGCTGTAACCCCTCTCAAGTATCCCCATATCGCGGCGTTTCCGCACCCAATCTGGCCGTGCTAGAAGAGCATATTCTGGGCTTCTAGTTCTGTCGTCCTACGGAAACTACCGACGCTTGGGAGCATACAGCCGAAATGTCACTCTGGGCACTACAACTGGAAAAACTTGGTCAATACCGTCGCCTGACGGATGTGGACCTGATTGCCCGCCGTTGCTTTGCGAACAACTCGTTCGATGGCATTCTCACCATGGTGGGCGTGATCGTTGGGTCCTATGTGGCCCGCCTCATGGATCCCCGCATCATTCTCTCCACGGGCCTCGCCACCTGCATGGCTATGGGCGTGTCGGGCGGCTGGGGAGCCTTTGTCTCTGAGCGAGCCGAGCGGCGTAACCAGCTCCAGGAGCTCGAGCACGCCATGCTTCGCAAGCTCGATCACACCGAGCAGGCCCGCGCCTCACGCTTTGCCGTCTGGGTGGTCACCGCCGTGGACGGCCTCTCGCCGCTGCTATCTGGCGCGTTGGTGCTGATCCCCTTTATGCTGGTGGGGACGGCGCTAACCATGCAGGCGGCCTATTTCACGTCCATCGGGGTAGCCTTGGGGCTCCTCTTTGCCCTGGGCGTCTATCTAGGCCGGGTGGGTAGGGACGCCGTCTTGCGGTCTGGGCTGCGCATGGTCGTCGCTGGCGTGGTCTGCGTGCTGCTGTCGTTGCTCCTATCCATCGGCAGCGCGGGCTAGCCGCCGCATGTGGAACCGCGTCGTCCTGCTCGCAGCGGGCGTCGCCTTTGGCTGGAGCCTGGTCACGCGGCTTTCGGGGCCCGAGGGCCGCTTGGGGCGTGCCCGCGCAAACATGGGACTGGCCGCGCTAGTGGGCCTCGCGCTGATCATCTGGCTGGGAGTTGAGCTGCCCGCCGCGGGTTTGGCGGGCGCCTTTGTGTTTGGCATTGGCGCCTTGGCCACCTATGCCATGCGAGCCAAACAGATTCTGCGCATCCCCGAGCCCAAGGCAGCGCCCATCGTGGCCCCGGCGGGCCAGGGGACTCCCCTAGCAGTCCTTGTCGCCCCAGGGCCGCCGCCCGTGTACGACCCCGCCTCGCTTGCACGCCTTCAGGCCGACGGGCATCTGCCGCAGCAGCTTGGAGGGCACTGGTTCGCCGCGCCCGCCGCCTATGGGCAGGTTCGCCAAGCATACCGCCGGCACGGCCCCCTGCCCTTGTGGGCGAAGCTCGAAACCGCGCGCCGGCAGCTCCATCAAGCCTTGGGGGATCGCTGGAGCGTGGAGCTGATCTCTTTCTACGGCGAGCCTCCGCCTGAGACGCAGATCCGTAACTGGCTAGAGGGCGGCTCTAGTCCGATTGTGATCCTCCCCATCGATCTCGGTGGCCAAGCGGAAGCGCAGCTCAGGTCGTTAGCCCAGCTCGTGGCGGCCGGGGGGCCAGGATCCGTCCAGGTGGCACCCTCGACGCGGATCGTACCGGATGCCGTCTACCAGAACAGCCTCCAGGCTCTCATCAGCGATGCGATGCCTCTCGCCTGCCCCGACCCTGACTCAGCGGCCGTGACAGCGCTGGCGAACCACGTTCGCGCGCTTGGCCCCGACTTGCCCTTGCCCTAAGATAGCGGCGGTTTGGGTCACATCCTGGAGCGAGGGGGTTCCATGCCTCTCTCTGATCTCTCCGGCAAGGCCACTATCATCATCTTTGGCGCGTCAGGCGACTTGGCCCGGCGCAAGCTGGTCCCAGCGCTCCACGCGCTGGCCTGCGAGCTACCCTCCTTTGCGAAGCAGATCCATGTCGTCGGCGTAGCCCGTAGCGAGCTTTCCCTACCGGCGCTGCTCACCGACTATTACGAAGGTGTCGAGACGTATTCGCGGCTGAATCCGCAGGTCTGCTCACTTTGGGACGGCTTTCAATCTCGCTTTTCCTACATTGAGGGTGAATATGGCGACCCTGACACCTATGCCAGGTTGGGGCGAGAGCTGGAGCGTCTCGAGCGCGAGCAAGGTATGCCCCCCAACCGCCTGTTCTACTTGGCACTGCCGCCGCAGGTCTATCCCCGCGTCATTCAGCAACTGGCCGAGTCGGGGCTGCAAGCGGCACCGACCGGTTGGCAACGGATCATCGTCGAGAAGCCATTCGGGTACGACCTGAAGAGCGCCTGCGAGCTGAACCAGGCCCTGCATGCCGCCTTTCACGAAGCCGATATCTACCGAATCGATCACTACCTCGGCAAAGAGACCGTCCAGAACCTGATGGTCTTTCGCTTTGCCAACGCCATCTTTGAGCCCATCTGGAACCGCCGCTACGTCGACCATGTCCAGATCACCATGGCCGAAACCGAGGGCGTCGGGCATCGGGCCGGCTACTATGAGCGCGCCGGCGCCATTCGCGACATGCTCCAGAACCACCTGCTGCAGCTGCTCAGCCTGACGGCCATGGAGCCGCC
>DAIRUQ010000037.1:15061-26405 GCA_036803245.1 Chloroflexota bacterium
GAGGGCATGCACCTCTGTCTCCAGTCCAAGACGCCAGGCGCGGGCATGCGCAGCCAGACCATCGGCATGGACTTTCGTTACGAGCGGCTGCTGGGCGACGAGCAACTGCCCGATGCCTACGAGCGTTTGCTGTTGGACGCGCTCCAGGGTGACGCTTCGCTATTTGCACGCGCCGACGAGATCGAGCGGGCGTGGGAGTTGGTCGATCCCCTGGCCGGGCTCCCGGCCTCGTGCCAGTACCAGCAGGGCTCGCGCGGCCCGGCGGCTGCCGACCAGCTCGTCGCCCGCGATGGTAGGGGCTGGTTCTCGGCCACCAGCCGCGACATGTCCTCGTTGCCAACGCCCTCGTCCGACGGCTGAGTAGACGATTGGCTGCGGCGCCGCCCCCGGCGTTGGCGGATCTTTGGCGAAAGCGGGTCGATCCGCTACTATTGGGTCAGCTCGGAAGATACGAGATCCCCCGGCAGCGCCGCCGCGAGATGACCTTCCCCAGCACACCGCCGTGCCACTGCTCAACCCGCCCCTTTGGTTGCGAGGTGATACTGTGATCGTCGAAATGCAGGCCGGTGCCCGCCAGGACCAAGTTGATGCCGTCGTCGCACGGGCTCGCAGTCTCTCCTGCGACGTTCAGCTCAATGTCGGCACCAACAAGGTCGTCGTCGCCATCCTGGGGCCGCACACGGGGCAGATCAACACCGATCTGTTCGCCGTGTTGCCTGCGGTTGCTTCGGTCACCCGCATCATGCGCCCCTTCAAGCTGGCCTCTCGCGAGTTCCGCCAGGACGCGACGACGGTCAGAATCGGCGACCTTGTGATCGGAGGCAAGGCCGTGGTGATCATGGCGGGGCCCTGCTCCATAGAGAGCCATGAGCAGCTCCTGGCCACCGCCAAGCACGTCCGCGCCTGCGGGGCCACCATTCTGCGGGGAGGCGCCTTCAAGCCGCGCACATCGCCGTTTAGCTTTCAGGGGCTGGGTGTGGATGGCATCGAGGTCGCTAGTCAGGTTCGCGAGGAGCTGGGGATACCGATCGTCAGCGAGATCACCGAGCCTCATCATCTCGAGGACGTGGCGGATCGGGTAGATCTCTTGCAGATCGGCGCGCGTAACATGCAAAACTATGCCTTGCTGCGCGCCGTCGGCGAGAGCAAGAGGCCCTGCATTCTGAAGCGAGGGCTAGCCTCCACCGTCACCGAGTGGCTTCAGGCTGCCGACTATATCCTATCAGCGGGCAACCCCAATGTGATCTTGTGCGAGCGAGGCATCCGCACCTATGAGACGTCCACCCGCTTTACGCTGGACATCTCATCGGTGGCCGTCGTGAAACGAGACACCCATCTGCCAGTGATCGTCGACCCCAGCCATGCCGCCGGACACTTTCAGCTGGTGCCCACTCTCGCCCGAGCGGCAGTAGCCGCCGGGGCCGACGGTTTGCTCATCGAGGTCCATCCCGATCCGATCAACGCGCTGTCCGATGGCCTCCAGAGCCTCACCTTTTCCGATTTCGCGAGCCTGATGCAAGAGCTCAAGGCCATCGCCGGCGCCATCGGACGCGAGATCTAGCGTCAACGTCTAGTCGGCCAGGATATCTGCCACCGCCCGCCAGATGCGCCAGAGCTCGGCAGTCACCGGTCCGTCGGTGACCGCAGTCACGGGCTCGCCGCTGACCATAGCTCGCGTCACCGCGTCGTCGTAGGGTATCCGCCCGATCAGCGAGACACCTCGATCCCGACAAAAGGCCTCGATTTCGGCGGCACGGCTGGGTTTCAGATCCCACTTGTTCACAACGACCGCCGCCTCGACCTGAAAGTGGGCCACAGTCCCCAGAATGCGCTCCAGGTCATGCAGCCCAGACATGCTGGGCTCGGTCACGAGCAACGCCAAGTGGGTCCCGGCCGTAGCCGCGATGACCGGGCAGCCGATGCCCGGAGGGCCATCCACCAGCATATAGTCTGCCTTTTCGCGGATCGCCCAGAGATTGGCATTCTGCTTGACAGTCGTCACCAGCTTGCCCGAGTTCTCTTCACCAGGGAACAGCCGCGCGTGAAACAGCACGCCCCAGGGTGTGCGCGACCGGTACCACTCGCCAGCCTGCGTTGGATTCATAGCGATGGCCTCAACCGGGCATTGGTAGTAGCAGGCAGCACAGCCCTCGCAGGCCACCGGATCGACGGCATAGGCCTCATCGCCGGCGAGCACGGCCTCAAATCGACACACCTCGGCGCACCGTCCACACGCTGTGCAGAGATCGGGGTCGATGACGGCTTTGACGCCGCCCTCAAAGGGCGTCGTCTCTTCCAGCTCCGGGTGCAGCACCAGCTCGAGGTTGGAGGCATCCACATCGGCGTCAGCCAGCACGAGCGACGCCGTCCCTGATGCCAAGTGCGCCAGGCCAGCGGCCACTGTCGTCTTGCCGGTTCCGCCTTTGCCACTGAGAATCAGAATCTGTTTCATGCTACCGCCTCACGCACGCGGCCATAGAGCTCGAGGAGCCCTGTCCGCAACTCGGGAACAGTCTGGGTGATGGGCACGCCGTCGGCATAGGACTCGGCGATGCGCCGCTCAAAGGGAATGCGCAGCAGAATCGGCACCTTCTCATCGAGGCAAAACCGTTCCACGCCATCATCGCCGATGCCATCGCGGTTGATGACGACGCCGACCGGGATGCCCAGCTCGTCGCGTGCCACCTGCAGGGCCGCCTGGAGGTCATGCAAGCCAAAGGGCGTCGATTCAGTGACCAAAAGCACAAAGTCCGCTCCCCGCATGGAGGCCACCGCGGGGCATGCCGCCCCTGGTGGCGCATCCAGCACCAGCACCCCTTTGTCGTCGTGCATTCCCCGCTTGGCCTGCCGGATGATCGGCACGGCGATGGGACGCCCGATATCCAGATGCCCGTGGGCGAACCGCATCGAGCCTACCCGCCCCCTGGCGACTGTGCCGATGCGGTGGGGCACCTCACTGATGGCCCCTTCGGGGCAGACCATCGTGCAGCTACCGCACCCGTGGCAGAGATCCTCAAACACGAGCACCTTGTCGACCACCACCGCTAGGGCATGGTACTGACAGACCTCGGCGCAGCGACCGCACAAGGTGCAGCGCTCCGCGTCCACGCTGGGCACCAACAGCTCGACAACCTCCTCCGGCCCCAAGGCCGGCCTCAGAAAGAGGGCAGCGTTGGGGGCTTCGACGTCGCAATCAACCAGCGTCACGCTAGCGACGTCGGCCGGCGGCTTCTCCAGCAAAGCCAGCGCCAACCCAACCGCAACGGTCGTCTTGCCGGTGCCGCCCTTGCCACTGGCCACAGAGATAATCATCCTGTACTCCTAGAACTCGATCGCGCTGCCAGCCGAAAACGAATGGACACGGTCTGGCCATCTGGCCCAGAGACGCCGGATGGCCTGTTCACCGGTGCAGTGGTTGAGATAGAGCTGAGGGACGCCCAGTTCCTCCAGCGCCGCCTCCACGGCGGCAAGCTCCTGGTCTTCTGCAGTCGCGAGATGCGTACCTCCCAGCACCGCATGGATCGGCGCTCCCCAGTGCGCGCGGACATAGGCCAAGGTATTGCGCAGCCCAGCATGACAGCAGCCACAGACTAGCACCAACCCCTCGCCAGTCTCTAGCACCAACGACATGTCGTCTTCATAGGGATCGGCGACCTCCCGCCCGTCCCGGATCACCACATGATGCGCGCTGGCGCCCCTTGGGTGGGGCCGCGGCTGAACCGAACCCGTTAGGAAGACCCCTGGCAGCAGCTCGGCCGGCTGTTCATGCAGGTGGAGCTCACTCGCCGCCTCCAGAGCCTCGCCAGCAAGGCCCAGGCCGATGCTCTCGGTGCCACCAGGGCGCCTGGAGTAGCGCGCAACCAGGCCTGCCGCGTGCATGTGCACCGGCAGCCCAGGATGCTGCTGAAGCAGCCAGGCCAACCCGCCCGTGTGGTCATAGTGGGCATGGCTCAAAGCGACAGCGCCGATGTTGGCTGCGTCTACCCCCAGAGACCGCAGATTGTGCTCCAACACCTCGCCGCTGCCGCCTGTGTCCCACAGCAGCGTCCCGTCATCGCTGGTGATGAGCATTGCCAAGCCATGCTCGCCCCAAAGCGGAGAGCTCCTGCCCACGCAGTTATCGGTCACACATTGGATTCGCACCGATCCCCCCTACGTGCCAAGGGCGGCTAGAGGCCCATCGGAACCTCTGCCGCCCAGCTTACCAGCGCCATCTGCATCGTAGCGCGGCAGTAGAGCTCTTAGCCCTCCAGCACAACCTCATGTCCACTCTCGGCCGAAGCATAGATAGCGTCCAGGACGGCCTGAACGTCAAGCACCTGCTCCACCTTGACCACGCAGTCATGCTCGCCGCGGATACACCCCACAAAGTGACGAATCTCTTCGGTGTGTGCGCGCACTTCCGGCAACCTCGTGGGCGTCACATCGATGAGGGCGCCGTGTTGCTGCATGAACAGCTTGAACGGAGACGTCTGAGCGCCGCCCTCGGTGCCGATGACGCGGTTGCCGCTGGCGTCCTCCAGGTTGGCAGCCCAGCTAGCTCGTAGAATCAGCGTGGCACCATTATCAAAGCGAATCATGCCGATGCCCATGTCGTCCACGTCAAAGACCTT
Organism: Chloroflexota bacterium; assembly: GCA_036803245.1. Taxonomy (GTDB): domain Bacteria; phylum Chloroflexota; class Anaerolineae; order UBA1429; family UBA1429; genus DAIRUQ01. The sequence goes on from DAIRUQ010000037.1 coordinate 19,675, forward strand.
GGTATCCCAGGCCCCCCACGGGTTGACCACATCATCGCGCTTGCCAAAGGCCATGTAGGTGGCCCCCATCACCGAGACGGGCTTGGGGTTGCCCATCAGCCACATGGTCAGATCCAGCGCATGCACGCCGACGTCGATGAGCGATCCGCCGCCCTGCAGGCGCTTTTGGGTAAAGACGCCCCAGGAGGGAATGCCGCGCCGGCGGAGACACGTCGCCTCGCCATAGTAGATATCACCCAAGTCCCCTGCCTCGACATAGCGTCGTAAGAGCTGGGCCTCGCTGGTAAAGCGCCAGTTGAGGCCGATCTGTAGAATCGTGCCAGCGTCCTTGGCCGCAGCCGCCATCTCGTTCGCCTCGTCCAGGCTCATGGCCATCGGCTTTTCGCAGAGCACGTGTTTGCCCGCCTTGAGGGCTGCCACCGTGGCATCCTTGTGAGCATAGTTGGGGGTGCACACCGAGACGGCGTCGAGGTCCTCTTGTGCCAGCATCTCTTCATAGCTGTCATAGGCCGCCGGCATGCCGAATTCGTCGGCGAACGCCTGGGCGCGCCCCGGCATGACGTCGCACGCCGCAACCACCTGAACTCCCTCAGTCGCCAGGTATCCGGGCATGTGCGCGGCCTTGGCAATGCCACCAGAACCGATGATGCCCACCCTAATGTCGTCTGTCATGTCGCTCCTTTGTAGATGATGAACCGGCTGTCTCTTGCAGGCGGCTCCTGGGCGACTGGCGGCCAGCGCCTACTAGCCCATATCGATCGACGAAACCTCTTTGAACGCCTGCCGCAACGGGGCATAGAGCGAGTGGTACACGCGATAGTAGGCGTCATAGGTCGCCTGGCGCTGCGCGTCGGGCTGCACCTCGTCGACCACCTTGACCGTTGCCCGGCAGGCCTCGGGCACGTTCGCGTAGACCCCCGTGCCCACCCCCGCCAGCAGGGCGGCACCAAAGGCCGTGCTGTCGGTGACATCCACGGTGACCAGTTGGGTACCAAACACATCGGCCAGAATCTGGCGCCACAGGAGGCTGCGGGCGCCGCCGCCCGTCGCACGGACCTGCCGGATCGGCACGCCCAGCTCGCGGAACAGCTCGACTGAATCACGCAGGCTATAGGCCACGCCTTCGAGGACCGCTCGAACCATGTGACGTTGATCGTGGCGCAACGTCAGCCCAAAGTAGACTCCCCGCGCGTTGGGATCGGGATAGGGCGCCCGCTCGCCCGTCAGATAGGGCAGGAAAAGCAACCCCTCGCTGCCCGCGGGGGCCTGAGCGGCCTCAGCGGTGAGAATCTCGTAGGGGTCCACCCCTGAGAGCAGAGCCACCTGCTTTTCCGCAGCCCCCAGGGCGTCACGGAACCAACGGAACGACCCACCAGCCGAGAGTGTCACGCCCATCACATGCCAGGCATCGGGCAAGGCGTGGCAGAACGTATGGAGCCGCCCCTCTGGATCCAGCCGAGGCTGCTGCATATGCGCAAAGACCACGCCAGAGGTTCCAAGCGTCACCGAGACCAGTCCCGGCTCGACGATGCCCGTCCCGACGGCACTAGCGGCCTGGTCGCCGCCGCCACCCACCACGGGGGTGCCCTCATTGAGCCCCGTCATCTCGGCCGCGGATGCTGTCACCGCGCCCGTAACGGTCTGCGACTCGACGCACTCAGGCAACCAAGCTCTGGGAACGCCCAGCGCCTGGAGCACCTCGTCTGACCAGTCACGCGCTCGGACATCCAGCAGCGCCGTGCCAGAAGCGTCCGAGACCTCGGTCACGAACGCACCCGTCAGCCGGTACCGGATATAGTCCTTGGGGAGGAGCACGTGGGCGACCTGGCCATACACGTCCGGCTCATGCTCGCGCGTCCAGATGATCTTGGGCGCGGTGAATCCGGGCAGGGCTGGGTTGAGCGTCAACTCAAGGAACCGCTCACGTCCCACCGTCTGCATGATCCACTCGCACTGCTCGGCTGTCCGCTGGTCGTTCCACATAATACAGGGGCGCAAGACACGACCCGCCGAGTCCAGGAGTACCATGCCATGCATCTGCCCCGTCAAGCCGATGCTGGCGATCTCATCCGCCGCGATGCAGCCCTCGCGTAGCGCCTGCAGCGTGGCATCGCAGACGGCCTCCCACCAGTGCTCTGGGTTCTGCTCGGCCCAGAGTGGCCGAGGGGTGCTCATGGGGTACTCGACAGTGCCCGAGCTCACCACCGAACCCGTCTCGTCGATGATCAGGGCTTTGGCGCCCGACGTCCCGATGTCGATTCCGACAAGATAGGCCATCGCACGTGCTCCTTTCGGCAGACCTCACCCGTCTATGGTACGCCCATCGTCATGCGGGGGCAAGCCCCATGGCAAAGCGGGCGAGCCAGAGCTCGCCCGCTATCGATCGCTAGACGCTAATCGCGCTCGTTCAGAACGCGCCCGTCCGCCAGGTTGTAACAAAAGTCCACGAAATCGAGCATGCTGGGGTCGTGCGAGCTCATGATGATCGACACGCCCTCTTCCTTCACGATGGAGCGAAATAGCTCCAGGATGCTGCGGGCGGTGGCGGTATCAAGCTCGCCGGTGGGCTCATCTGCCAGGATCAAGCCCGGACGGTTCACCAAGCTGCGCGCGATGGCCACCCGCTGCTGCTGACCACCCGACATCTCCTGGGGGCGGTGCTTGGCCCACTTGCTGAGCCCGACCAGCTCCAGGCACTCCATCACCCGCTGCCGCCGCTCGCGACGCCGCACACCAACCATCCGCAGAGGAAGCTCGACGTTCTCGAAAGCGGACATGGTAGGCATGAGCGCAAAGGACTGGAACACAAAGCCGATCCGATGACGTCGAAACTCTGTGAGACGTCGATCTGATAGCTTGCCGATACTCTCCCCGAATACGAACACTTCGCCGTCGGTGGGCCGGTCCAGCCCGCCGATGATATTGAGCAAGGTAGTCTTGCCGGAGCCCGACCGCCCCATCACGCCGAGGTACTCGCCCTCTCTGACCCAGAAGCTCACGCCCCTCAGCGCATGGACCTCCTGCTGATCCACCCGGTAGACGCGCGTGACATCCGTAGTTTTGACAATCAAACCGTCGGTTCGCTCTGCCACCGTTCTACCCGCTCCCTATTCCTCTTCGTTCTCACGTTTACCTCGTGAGAACAATCCGCGAAGCCCGCGCACGGCCTTGGCGCGGCCACCGCTCTCTGCGTCCTCCGCGCCCTCCGCCTCACGCGCTCTACGCGCTACCTGTGCCGGCGCATCGTCCAGGGCCTTGGCCGGCTTGACGAGAATGCCATGCTCGGTCAGTTCCACCTCAGCACGGCCCGATAGCCCCAACGACTCCAGGTAATCCGCCGGAAGCTGCAACCGGCCGGCATTGTCCACCACCACATACTCGTGGTACGTGACGTCCTCGGCGGCGGGAGCGCTGACCCCCTCGCCCAACGCTGCCTGCTCCCCAACGACCTCTTCTGTGGCCTGCGTCTCGCGCACGCGTCGTACCCGCTCTGTACTGGTACGCCCATCGCGGATCGCGACCACACGATCCACCTGGTCAGACACGCGCGGATCGTGCGTGACGATGACGATCGTCAGGTTGTACCGCGCGTTGAGGTCGCGGAACGTATCCATGATCCGCTCGGCGGTGGCCGTATCCACCTCGCCGGTCGGCTCGTCAGCCAGCAAAAGAATCGGCTTGTTGGCGAGCGCCACGCCGATAGCGGTACGCTGCTGCTCACCGCCAGAGAGCTGGTGCATGCTGTGATTGCGACGGTCCCACAGCCCCACCGCCTCGAGCAGCTCACGGGTCCAAGCCTTGCGCTCACTGCGCGGCATGCCCGCGATGATCATGGGCAGCTCGACGTTCTCCTGCAGCGAGAGGTAGGGGATCAAGTTTCGCGAGGGCTGCTGCCACACAAAGCCCACCTTGTTGCGCCGGTATCGCGTCAGCGCATAGGAGGAGAGCTTGAGCAGATCCTGCCCGTCAACGATGGCCTTGCCGGCCGAGGGTCGGTCTAGACCGCCTAGGGTGTTCATCAAGGTCGACTTGCCGCTACCGCTGGGGCCGATAATGGCAAGGAACTCGCCCTTTTCCACCACCACGTCCAGCCCTTGCAGGGCGACGACCTCCAAATCCTGGACCTTGTAGATCTTGACCAGGTTGTCGCACAGGATCATGGGACCATTCGATGCCATATCTCACCGTTTCCCATAGGCTTTTTTCATTGCACACCAACTGCTGCAGCTCGTGATTCGCCCGTCAGGGCGCTTTACAGGGGCTCGCCTGGTGACGAGCCCCTGCAGCCACCTCTAGACGCCGACGACCACCTGGCCCTCCTCGACGCCCTCGATGATCTCGATGCGTTCCTCGCTCTCGATCCCGACCACGACATCCACGCGGCGCTGACGACCGTCTTCCTCGATCACCACAAACTTGCGTCCCGAGAAAGTACGGATCGCCGCCGGCGGCAGCCACAGCACGTCGGCCTTGCGCTCCAGAATCACTGTCACGCGCACCAGATCACCCGACCGCAAGTCGAGGTCCTCTGGATCGAATGTCATAAGCGTCCGCTTGTCCTGGTCCTCGATCTCCGCCGTGCCGCCGCCACCTCCGTAGGGGTATGGTAGCTGGGCGATCTCGCCAACCAGTTCCTTGCCCGGATAGGCCGACAGAGCGATGCTCACTTCCATGCCCTCGGAGAGCTTTTGCATCTGAGTGCTGAGAGGCTCGGCCGCGATCACCAGGTTGGTGTCATCGGCAATCACCACCACGGTGCGGAATCCCTCGACGGTGTTTCCCTCTCGCAGGCTCAGGCTGGTGACCTCGCCCCCGATCGGCGCATGGATGCGGGTGTCCTCGATGAACGAATTCAGCCGATCGACGGTGAGCTGAGCGCGATCAACGGCCTTGGAAAGCTGAGGATCCACCTCACGCTCCATCTGCGCCAGGTCGAGCTCGGCCTGTTCGATCTGGAGCTCTCGCACCTCGATATCGTAACGCACCAGGGCCGCATTGCGGACTGCCTGGTCGTACGAAGCCTGCGCAGCCTCGACGTTGAGCGTGGACTGCTGAAGGTTCAGCGCCTCGCCACTCGCCTCCCAGCCGGGACTGGCCTGTCGGCGGTCAAAGGCGGCCTGCGCCAACTGGACGGCGATCTGCGCCCTCTCGAGGTTGATGCGTGCCAGCTCGACGGCCGTCCGATCGGCGGCTTGGCTCCGCAGCTTCTCGAGCTGAACCTTGTTCATGTCCAGATTCAGCCTGGCCCGCTCGATCTGGTACTCTTTGTTGGACACGGCACTCTGATAGTTCAGCGTGGCAGTATCCAACTCGAGCAGGGCCTGATCCAGCTGACGCAGCAGGTCGTCATTGTCCAGCTCGGCCAACAACTGGCCCTCTTCGACCTTGTCGCCTCGCTCGATATAGACGCCCTTGATGCGGCCACCCGTCCGGAAGAACAGCTCTTCTTCCAGGGACGGCGAAACGCGACCGCTAAAGGAGAGCGAATCCTGCACATCACCACGTCGGACGACGTAGGTGGGCTCATCGGGAACTACGGGCGGGGGTATAGGGGTGGGCGTTGGCTCCTGGGACGACGCCGTGGGCCCTTCGGAGCACCCACCCGCCGTTGCCAACACAGCCACCAGAAGCACCACCAGCCACAGACGCGATCTCGTTGCCATTACCACACTCCTATGCTACAGGGCTGTCTTTAATGGCCCGCCGCATGGCGCATGCACGACGAAACTCCGAAATGCTTGGCCGCATTCCGGATTCCCGCGCGTGAACGCGCCCTGTGCGCTCCCATAACGCCACTTTGCACTAGGCCTGCAAGGCCTCCGCTTGTGCTACCCTACTCGCTGGGAAAGAACGAGGATTCAGAAAGGAACGTCCCCCGTGACCGCCGTCTGCCCCCTGCCTAGCCATGCTGCCAATTGGCACAGAAGAGGCCGGCCCTCTGTCACGCTAGGACTCTTCTATCGGCTCGACGATCACTGTCACATGGGCGACGACGTCCCCATGCAGCTTGACCTGAACATCGCTGCTGCCGAGATCCTTGATCGGCTCCTCGAGCTGGATCTTGCGCTTATCCACCGGCTCGCCGGCAATCTCGGCCAAGCGCTCAGCCACATCACCATTGGTGATGGAGCCATAGAGCCGACCCGTCTCACCAGCCTTGGCCTGGAACACAATCTCGACACCGTCGATCCGCTCCGCCAGCGTCTTGGCCTGATCGTGCTCTTGGGAGGCACGGCGTCGCATGCTGGCCGCATCGGCCTTGACCTGCTCAAGGGCAGCGTCGGTCGCCAACACTGCCAGCCCGCGCGGGATCAAATAGTTCCGCGCATAGCCGTCCGCAACGGAACGGACCTCGCCGACTGTGCCTAGACGCTTGACATCCTTGAGTAGAACAACGCGCATATGGTAACTACCTCTCTTTGCCTCAGAGCGACTCCCAGCCAAGCCTGAGAGCATCATACACCAGATAGAGATGAGTGGCAAACCTTTTGCGGCGGCCGGGAACGGTTGACCGGTCGTCTTTCTATAGCCAGCCAGACTCCCCGGCCCTACCGCTAGCCACCTCGTTCGCGTACAATGGTGCCATATGCTTGGCGGCGCGGCTCTATCCGCGCCCACACGAACCCTCCACCAGATCCGGTGAGGGATAAAGGAGGCCTAGCGGCATGTCACACCCCAACGGATTGCATCTGGGTCTGGGTGGGCTCTCACGGCTCTGCAACGCCGAGACC
>DAIRUQ010000038.1:0-26401 GCA_036803245.1 Chloroflexota bacterium
CGGTCTACCTGCGGCTTTCGGGGCAGACCATGGAGCAGCTCCAAGAGGAGATCCGTCCGCGGGCCGAGCAGCGTCTAGTTCAGCACCTGGTGCTGCGAGAGTATGCTCGCAGCAACGAGGTCCAGATTACCGACCAGGAGCTCCAGCAAGGCGTATGGAACGTAGCCATGAGCTATGGCGAGCGGGCGAAAGAGGTGCTGGACCAGTTCCAGGAAAGCCGCAACCTCCTGCCGCTGTATGATGATTTGATCACGCAAAAGGGGCTGCGCCATCTGGTGGCCCGCCTTACCGGGCGCCCATGGGAAGAAGACGCCCAAGAGGGTGGCGACGAACCGGAGGCCGCTGATGAAGGTGACGAGCAGGCCGCCGTCGCCCAGACGGACGAGGGATCGCCCGAGCCGGAGGGCGAGACAGAGGCCTAGCGCATGGCCGAGACAAGAGGAGGGGCTATGAACCCCCAAGCATTGATACCGATGGTGGTCGAGACGACTGGCCGCGCCGAGCGGGCCTATGACATCTACTCGCTGCTGCTCAAGGAGCGCATCGTCTTTCTGGGGCAGCCGATCGATGACCATGTGGCCAACCTGGTGGTGGCGCAGATGCTCTACCTGGCCCGCGAAGATCCCGAGCAAGAGATCCACTTGTACATCCACTCGCCGGGCGGCAGCGTCTATGCCGGGTTGGCGATCTATGACACCATGCAGATGGTTTCCTGTCCGATCGAGACGATCGCGGTGGGCAGCACGGCCTCCATGGGCACGATTCTGCTCGCGGCGGGCACGCCGGGCAAGCGCTTTGCTCTGCCCAACGCCACCATTCACATCCACCAGCCGCTGGGCGGCGCCCGTGGGCAGGCCTCGGATTTGCAGATCCAGGCCGAGGAGATCCTGCGTCTTCGCCGACGGCTGAACGACATCCTGGTCCATCATACTGGGCAGCCGCTGGAGCGCATCGAGCGGGACACCGACCGTGACTTTTTCATGGATTCGGAGGCGGCTCGTCACTATGGCTTGGTCGATGAAGTCCTCAAGCCCAAGAGCAAAGGCCAGGAAGAGGACGCGGAATGACCGAACAGGCGAGATCGCCACGCTGTTCGTTCTGTGGCCGACCCGAGAACGCAGTGCAAAGGTTGATCGCCGGTCCTGACGGCGTCCACATCTGCGACAACTGCGTGTCGCTATGTGAGCAGATCCTCGAGGCCGACAACAGGCCGGAGGCCAGCTCGGAGCCGATCCATGTGCCTCCTCCGCGCGAGCTCTATGCGGCGCTGGATCAGTATGTCATCGGCCAGGATCGCGCCAAGAAGGTTCTCTCCGTGGCCGTGTATAACCACTACAAGCGCATCAAGGCCGGCGCGAGCGACGACGACGATGGCGTCGAGGTGCAAAAGAGCAACATTCTGTTGATCGGCCCCACCGGCTGCGGCAAGACGCTCTTGGCGCAGACCCTGGCTCGGGTGCTGGACGTTCCGTTCTGCATCAGCGATGCCACCGCCCTGACAGAGGCTGGCTATGTGGGCGAGGATGTCGAGAACATCTTGCTACGGCTCATCCAGGCGGCCGACAATGACATCGCGCGGGCGTCGCGCGGCATTATCTATATCGACGAGATCGACAAGATTGCCCGCAAGTCCGGCGGCAACGCGTCCATCACCAGAGACGTCTCGGGCGAGGGGGTCCAGCAGGCTCTGCTCAAGATCCTCGAAGGTACCGTGGCGAACGTGCCGCCCCAGGGCGGGCGCAAGCACCCCCACCAAGAGTTCCTGCAGATGGACACTTCCAACATCCTGTTCATCTGTGGTGGGGCCTTCCAAGGGCTGGATGATATCGTCCGGCAACGGATCCGGACCAAGGGTGAGCTTGGATTTGCGGCGAGCGGGCGGGCGCGAGACGAACGGAGCCAGTCTGAGCTGTTGCGCATGGTGAACTCGGACGACCTGCTCAAGTTCGGGTTGATCCCCGAGTTTGTGGGGCGGCTACCTGTCGTGGTCAACGTCGACGAGCTGGACGCCGAGGCGTTGGTGCGGATCCTGCGCGAGCCCAAGAATGCGTTGGTGCGCCAGTACGCCAAGCTGTTCGCGCTGGATGGCGTTGAGCTCGAGTTCAGCGAAGAGGCGCTGCAGGTGGCGGCCGAAGAGGCCATCCAGTACAGGATGGGGGCTCGCGGCCTGAGGACGATTATCGAAGAGACCTTGCTCGACGTCATGTACGACCTGCCGTCTCAGCCTGATGTCTCTCACTATGTGGTGACCGAAGACGCGGTGCGGAACCGCCGCCAAGCCGCTCCAAAGCCGGTGGGCGCGGCCGCCTAGGGCGCGCATGCAGCGTGCCAATTGTAGAGCAATGTCCGACGCCGAGGAGCGATCCTCGGCGTCGCTGGTTTTGGGACGTGTTGCGGCGATCGATGCGCTGGTGAGCCTCGCCGGCGTGGCTCTGACCGCGCTGGTCGCCGGCATCTACTAGCTACGAGCCACGATGCCCAGCAGGCCCGGCTGCGCTCCCGCTGCGTCGCCGGTGAGCGACGGATGCACAGCGACGTCGTGGAACCCTGCACGGTGCAGCAACCGGCGGTAGTCCTCATCGGAATAGGCGTGCATGCTCGAGGCATAGCGCGTCACCGCGCCGGTCTGGCCATCCACCACATAGTAACGCTCGGTGGCGATGGCCTGGTCGGCGTGCCAGTGGGGCTCGTACAGCATCAGGTGGGGGCGCTCGGAAAACAGCCCTCCTGAGCTGCTGTACCAGGTCGATGGGCGGGTGCCGATCTCCTGGACGGCCTGGAAGGTGTGCGGCTCGAGCAGGAGTGTGCCTCCTGGCGCGAGGGCGGCGTGGGCGCGAGCTAGCAGATCGGCGGCCTCGGTTTCGCGAAAGACGTTGAACTCGCCATAGACCTGCATGACCAGATCGAATTCGGCCGTGCCAAAGAGAGTCGTGCGGAGGTCCCCGTGGACATAACGACAGTCGAGGGCGGCAGAGTCGGCCTGCTGCCGGGCGTGGGCGATCGAGGCGGGGCCGAAATCGATACCGACGCAACGATGCCCCAGAGCGGCCAGCCGCTGGGTATAGAGCCCCGGCCCGCATCCCAGATCGAGGACACGGCTACGGCGGCCCAGCAAAAGATCCTGGTGGATCCAGCCCACCTGCTGGTCGATGATGCTCGCGCGGCGGCTGGCGGCATCATGCTCCTGGCTCAGGTGTTCGGCCAGCATGCGCTGCGAAAAGCTCGCATCGTCCCAAGGGATCTTTTCGCCCTCGGCCCAGGGCTCGGGGATAGGTTGACGGCGGATCAGATCGAGCAGGTTCATGGCATCTGGTCCTTGGCGCTGGGTTATGCTGGTGCGGCGGTCCATTCATCCGAGAGCAGGCGAGAGAGGGTGCTCGCGGGCAGGTAGCGGAGAGCACTCTCGCGCGTCGGTACCGACCGCTCATCACCCTCGGCCGATGGTACCATGGTGGACGCCGACGTCAAGGGCCGTCTATGGCCCTCTGCTGAACGCTGGCCGGAGCACGCTGGTGGCTGTACCCACCTACGGCGTGGTCGCTTGGGTGGCATCGCGTCCCTCGTCGGCCAGATGTTTGACACTCCCCACTCGATACCCTAGAATCGTTTTCTGGTCGGTCTGCGTTTGACAGAGAGAAGGCCCATGCTCACTAGTTCGGAGATTCGCGCCAAGTTCCTGGCGTTTTTCGCGTCCCATGGTCATGAACGAGTCCCCAGCGCCTCGTTGGTCCCTGGTAACGACCCTACGCTGCTGTTCACCAACGCGGGGATGGTGCCGTTCAAGGACGTGTTTCTGGGGCTAGAGCAACGCGCCTATCGCCGTGCCACGTCCTCGCAGAAATGCATGCGGGTGAGCGGCAAGCATAACGACCTCGAGTCGGTGGGGCCGTCGCCGCGGCATCACACGTTCTTTGAGATGCTGGGCAACTTTTCCTTTGGTGACTATTTCAAGGCCGAGGCCATCGAGTTCGCATGGTCGTTCTTGCTAGGTGATCTAGGCATGGACCCGGATCGACTCTGGCCGACCATCTTTGAGGATGATGATGAGGCCTTTGGGCTCTGGCGACGCATCACGGGGATCTCGGCAGAGCGAATCACGCGATTGGGCGCCAAAGAGAACTTTTGGTCCATGGGCGACACGGGTCCCTGCGGTCCCTGCTCCGAGATTATGTATGATCGCGGCCCCGCGGCTTGCAGTTGCGGCCGCGCCGATTGCAGCCCCGCCCACGAGTGCGACCGCTGGCTCGAGTTCTGGAACCTGGTCTTTATGCAGTACGACCGTAACGCCGCGGGCGAGATGCGACCACTGCCCCGGCCGAGCATCGATACCGGCATGGGCCTCGAGCGGATCACCGCCATTCTCCAAGGCGCCGACAACAACTATGATACGGATCTGTTTGTGCCCATCATGGAGCGTACGCGTGCCTTGCTGGGGCACAGCCCGGAGCGGATGCGCGATCAGTACGTGGCCTATCGGGTGATCGCCGACCACAGCCGCGCGGTGGCATTCTTGGTGGGTGACGGCGTGTTGCCCTCGAACGAGGGGCGCGGATACGTGACCCGGATGGTGCTGCGACGGGCGGCGCGCTATGGCCAACGGCTGGGCTTTGACGAGCCGTTCCTGGCCGAGACGGTGGCCACGGTGATCGACCAGATGGGCGACCACTATGGCGAACTGCGGCAGCGGGCGGACTTTATTCAGGATGTGGTGCGCCAGGAGGAAGGGCGCTTCCTCTCGCAGCTAGAGGTCGGGCTGAGCCGTCTGGAAGAGCTGATGGACGGGGCGCGTTCGCAGGGCAGCACGGTGGTGCCCGGCGACGAGGCGTTCCGCCTGTACGACACGTTCGGGTTTCCGCTGGAGCTGACGCGCGACGCGGCGGCCGAGGCCGGGTTCTCGGTGGACGAAGCTGGATTCCGCGCAGCCATGGCTGAACAACGGGCCAGGGCGCGGGCGGCGCAGCAGTTCGCCGACGACGACCGGGGCGAGCTGTACCGGCGGCTGGCGCTACCGGCGACCGAGTTTGTGGGCTATGAGCAGCTAGACTGTCAAGCCAAGATCGTGGCCCTGGTGGGTGGCAGCGCCTCTCGCGAACGCGCCGTCGAGGGCGACCAGGTCGAGGTGGTGTTGGATCGCACACCGTTCTATGGCGAGTCGGGCGGGCAGGTGGGCGACCACGGCTGGCTAACGGGCCCCAACGGACGCCTGCTGGTGGAGCGTGCGGAGCATCCGGTGACTGGGCTGACGGCCCACCGAGGACGGGTCGTCGAGGGCTCGCTGGCCGTGGGGGAGACGGTCGAGGCTGAGGTGGACGCGGAGCGTCGCGCCGCCACAGCCCGTAACCATACGGCCACGCACCTGCTGCACCGGGCGTTGCGGGAGGTGTTGGGGGAGCACGCTGCCCAGTCGGGTTCGTTGGTCTCGCCCGAGCGCCTGCGCTTTGACTTTGGCCACCTCTCGGCCATGACACCGGAGCAGATCGACCAGGTGGAGCAGATCGTCAACCGCGAGATTCGTGCCAACCGCCCCGTAGCGACCCGGGTGACGGGGTACCGTGAGGCGTTGGAGGCGGGGGCGGTGGCGCTCTTTGGCGAAAAGTACACCGACCGCGTGCGCATGGTGGCGGTGGAGGGGTTCACGACCGAGCTGTGCGGCGGCACCCATGTGGTGCGGTCCGGCGATATTGGCTTCTTTTTGATCGTCAGCGAGGCTAGCATCGGTTCGGGATTGCGGCGCATCGAGGCCCTCACCGGACAAGGCGCCGAGAGCTACGCGCGGGAACGGATGCGGACGCTGGATGAGATCCGGGGCATGCTGGGCGGAGCGCCAGGCGAGGAGCCGACACGTTTGCGAGCCCTGCAGGATACCCAGCGCGAGCTTGCCAGGCGGATTCAAGAGCTCGAGCGCGCACTGGCGGCGAGCAACGTGGACGCCTTGCTAGACGAGGTGCAGCGGGTGGGCGATGCCCCTCTGCTAGCTGCGGTGGTTGATGCGGCCAGCGTCGACGCACTACGCGAGATGGTGGACCGCTTTCGTGACAAGCTGGGCAGTGCCGTGGTCGCACTGGGTGCTGCCGTTGATGACAAGCCACTCTTGATCGTGGGCGTGACCGAGGACTTGGTCAAGCGCGGGCTGCACGCTGGCAAGCTGGCGGGCACGGCTGCGCGCGCCATGGGCGGTGGAGGCGGCGGGCGCCCCAACATGGCCCAGGCCGGTGGTCGGGACGTGAACGGGTTGGGGGCTGCCGTTGCGGCCATCGCCGACCTGGTGGCAGAGGCGTTGGGCTGACCTATAGCCGTGCGGAGCCGATGATCATGCGCTTGCTCAAACCTAGTCCCCCCTCGCACCGTGGGCGCGGGTACCATAGCCTGATCACCCTGGAGCGCCATCTCGTGCGCGCTGCGGTGGTCGAGCTGTCCGACGGATCGGCCCAGTTACTGGGAGTGGCCACCGCCCCGGTCCATGACCTCGGCCCGACCGGCCAGCCCGACGTCGACCGATGGGCGGCTGGCTGTGAGCGGGCTCTGGGCGAGGCCGAAGAGATGTCGCGGCGGGCCGCTGGTCGCAAAGTGGTGCCCGACGAGGTAACCGTCTCGCTGCCATCGCCTTTAGCCCAGTCGGTGGCGGTCTCGGCGGATCGTCGGCGAAACGCACGGGAGCGGATCTCGGACTCGGAGCTGACCTCGGTGGTGCGGCGAGCGCTGCGCCAGGCCCAGGACCTGTTGGATGGTGACGGCCCCAAGGTGGACCGTGACATCGTGTGGGGCGGTGTGGCCGAGTCGCTAGTGGACGGCAAGGTTGTGGTCGACCCGGTGGGGCTCCACGGCAGTGTGCTCGAGGTGCGCGCCTGTTTTAGCACGGCGCCCCATGTGTGGGTGCGGGCGTTGGAGGTGTTGGCCGAGCGGCTCGAGCTGGGCCTGCGCAGCGTTATCCCCGAAGAGATTGCCCTGGCCTCGGCCGTGCCCGACGCTCGGGCGCTGCTGGTTGCCTTGGGCGAGACGCACAGCCTGGTGTCCGAGGTGGTGCACGGCCGCCCGCAGTGGACGGTGGCAGTGCCCTATGGCGAACGGCAGATTCTGGCGGTGGTGGCCGAGGGCGTCGATTTCAAAGAGCGCCAGGTAGAGGCGCTGATGCGCGTGTACCGCTCGGGCCACCTGCGGCCGGACGTGGAAGAGCGGGTGGCGCTGGCATTTTGGCGGGGCTTGCGTCGCTGGATGGCCGCACTGTCCGAGGCGGTGCAGCGCAGCTACCCCAGCGAGGGCTATCCCCATCGGGCGTGGTTCTATGACCTCACGCGGCGGATGCCTGAGGCGGAAAAGGCCCTGGGGACACCGTCGTGGGAGCGGGCCCTGCCCTTTGGGCGCTGCCCCGCGGTCAAGGCGGTGGCGCCGGGAGTGATCGCCAACGTACTGGATTGCACGGCTCAGGCCATCGGCGATGGCTACTGCCTGGCCCGCGCCTTGGCCCGGCACGCCGCGCGGGTGTATCGCGACGAGGCCAACCTGGACCGTATGCTGATGGAGGCCATCCGGCCTGGGGCAGGCGGCGTGGTCGGCCGCTTGCTGAGATGAGGGGGGCGCGTGAAGGCTACTGAGGTCATCTACCTCAATCGTAGAGATAGTGTCGAGACCGTTCGCGAGTTGCTGGCAAGCGCTACGCCCGGAGCCCAGGTGTGGCTGGTGGCGCCGTGGGGTATGCGGCTGGCGAATGACCTTCTGCGGCTCAAGCTGATTGCGCGGGTGGCTCGCCATGCAGGGCTGGACCTACGGCTGGTATCGGCGCACGCCAATACGCGCGTGCTGGCGCGTGAGGCGGGCATTCCAACCTATGCCTGGGTGCCCCTGGGCTTGCGCAAGTATCGCCGAAAGCGGCGGGATGATGCACAAGGGCTGGCAGCGCGGGTGTTGCCGGTGGATAGCCCCCCAGTACGCGGACGCCGCCGACCGAAGCATCTGGGGCTGGGCCAGGCGCTGATCGCGTTGGCGGGAACACTGCTGGTGATGGGTCTGGCTGCGGGAGCGCTGTTGCTGTTTATCCCAGAGGCGCAGGTTTCGTTGCATCCCGTGGTGCTGGACGAGGCGGTCACGTTTCGCGTGACGGCCAACCCGCGCCTGGTGACAACTGACTATGGCCGAGCCATCGTTCCGGCGCGGCGGGTGCAGGTGATCGTCACGGGGCGAACGCAGGTGCCGGCGTCGGGGAGTGTGGAGCAGCCGGGCGATCGGGCGGCGGGCGAGGTGGTGCTGATCAACCGCACGCAAGAGTCCGTGACCATCCCAAAAGGCACGGTGGTGCGGTCGGCCTCTGGCCGGGTGGCGCGGTTCTTTACCGTCTCGGATGTGGTTCTGCCGGCCAGGCTGTACGCGCACCAACGGGTGGGCATCGTCGCTATGGAGCCGGGCCTCTCGAGCAACGTGGGCGCCCTGACCATCACGGTGGTGGAGGGAGAGCTGGCCAACCGCGTGGAGGTGATCAACGACTCGCCCACGTCGGGTGGCACGGTGCAGCTAGCGCCAGTGGTGATGGCCGACGACTTTAACCGGCTGCGCGATGAGCTGGTTGACCAGCTCGAGGTGCAAGCCTATGAGGAGCTCAAGGCGATCGTCGAGGAAGGCGAGTTCATTCCCCCCCAGACGATCGAGGTGCTGGTGATGTCCCAAAAGTGGGATCAGACGATCGGTCAGCAAAGCGAGGTCGTGTCGGGCGAGATGCGAGTGGTTGCCAATGGGTTGGTCATTGATGGCAACGCCCTGAACGATCTGGCCGGCCGCATGGTGGAGGCGCAGGCTGAAGAGGACTATCGCCTCATCAAGGATAGCCTGCTGGTGATTCGCTCGCCAGAGGCCGAGTACACCGGCGATGTGTTTGCCTTTGAGGTCGTGGCGCGAGGCAGCCTGGGGCCGGCCGTCACCGAAGAACAGGTGCAGACCTGGCTGCGCGGCAAGGATCCCGAGGAGGCGATCGAGCTGCTAGCTGATCGGATCGAGCTGGTGGATGAGCCGCTGATCCGGGTGGTGCCGGGTTGGTGGCACAGGTTGCCGTTGCTTTCTGGGCGCGTCGAGGTGCTGATGACGGTGGCGGGTTGATGCGCTATCTGGCTCTGGACGTGGGCGATGCGCGGATCGGTGTGGCGGTGAGCGATGCTGGCGCCATACTGGCGCGTCCGTTGGAGGTCATTACCCGCAGCCGGGGCGCAGCCAGTTTTGAGCGGATCCAGGCGCTAGTGGACGAATACGGTGTGAGCACCATCGTGGTGGGGTGGCCTTTTCTACCCAATGGTTCCGAGGGCGAGCAGGTGCGCTCGACCGCGGCTTATCTAGATGGCCTGCGCCGGCATGTGGCCGTCCCGATCCTCCGGTACGACGAACGCGATACCACCAACCAGGCTGCTGACCTGGCGCGCGCCTCGGCCAGATCGCGTCGTCGCCGGGCCAAGCAACTGGATGCCATGGCGGCGGCTGTGATTCTGCAGAGCTTTTTGGACGAGATGGCAGAGGAACAAGCCTCATGAACGCGGTGGGAACCCGAGTCTTTAGGATTGCGCTGCGTCTGACCACCCTCGTTGTGGGCATCTCGGCGGTGTGCCTGGTGCTGGGCGGCGCGGGCATCTACCTGTGGTCCAGTGCGGCCAGCGATGCGGCCCCGGTGACCATCTCGTTGACGGCGGACAAGCTGGAAAAGGCGTTCTGGGACGTGTATCTGCTGCCCAAGCGTGATCTGGTGACGACGCCGGCGGCCCCCCACGATGATACGTCAACCACGTTCGTAATTGAGCAGGGCGAGACGCTCTGGTCGGTGTCGTTACGGCTAGAATCGGCGGGGCTCATTGCCGACTCGACGGTGTTCCGACGGGTGGTGCAGTCAGAAGGCCTGGACCGCCAGATCGAGGCGGGCGCCTACACGCTGCGCCCCAGCATGACGATGCACGAGATCATGCAGGAGCTTCAGGTGGGGCGCGTGCCAGACGTCCTGGTCACCATTCCGGAGGGTTGGCGGCTGGAGCAGGTGGCCCGCAAGCTCTATCAGGAAGGCGTAATCCGTTCTGAACAGGCTTTCATCGACGAGGCGCGACGGCCTCGCAGCGGCTATGCGGCCCTGCATGGCATGCCGGCGTCTCCGCGCGGCGGCATGGAAGGATACCTCTATCCCGAGACGTACCGGTTCGATACGGGCAGCCTACCAGGCGACGTGGTGGACCGGATGGTGTCGGTGCTGGCGTCCGAGATTAGCTCGGCGATGGTGGACCAGGCAATCCGGGCGGATCTCACCATGTACCAGGTGATCACGCTGGCGTCCATCGTTGAGCGCGAGGCCATCGTGGATCACGAGCGCGAGCTGATCGCCAGCGTGTACCTTAACCGCATCAAGGAGGGCATGCCGCTGCAGGCCGACCCGACGGTTCAGTATGGCAAGGGCTGCCAGGAAGGCTCTGACGGTGAGCTGGTCTGCTGGGAGCCACTCACCCAGGAAGAGTATGTCAGCGCCGTTTCGGACTATAACACGTACCTGCATGACGGGTTCCCGCCGGGTCCGATCTGCAGCCCGCGTATCGCGTCCATTTTGGCCGTGCTAGAGCCGGCCGACACCGACTACCTGTTCTTCCGTACCAAGAATGATGGTTCGGGCGAGCACGTGTTCGCGCGGACCTATGAGGAGCATCTGCGCTATGGCGAGATCTATGGCGGCATCGGGCCGTCGGGTGAGTGAGCGCAATGCCTGAGGAGGCTACGTCTTGTTGATCGACCTGCACGTGCACACGCGACGCTACTCGGCCTGCGGCCATGCCGACCCGGAAGAGATGGCGGCAGCCGCGGAGGCATACGGCCTGGATGCCATGGTCATCACCGAGCATCACGTTCGCTGGTCAGAGGACGAGCTTGTTGATCTGCAGGGTGCCTTTCCCCGGGTGAGGCTCTTTGCCGGGGTCGAGATCACCACCGAGCGTTCGGGTGACTTGCTGGTCATCGGGGCGAGTGGGCGAGACTGGTTTCGCCCCAGGATGCCGGCCGAGGATGTGGTAGCCGAGGCGCATGCCCGCGGTGGCGTCGTCATCGCGGCGCATCCGTTCCGGCCTGGCTACCCAGGATACGGGCTGGACTGGCTGGATCTAGACGCCATCGAGGTGCATAGCAAGCACATGCACTATGGGGCTCATGAGGCGGCCGTGGACCTCGCCCAGCGGCGCGGCCTGCGCATGGTAGCCACCTCGGACGCGCACACCACCGATATGGTGGGCCTCTATGCCCTGCGCCTGGAGGCCCCGGCCTCCTCAGAGGAAGAGCTGGCCGACATGATCCGAGCCGGCGCCTATAGCATGGAGGCCGACCCGTCGCGTCTGGAGGCCCTGAACCGTGAGCGCCAATCGCTGTGGCATGAGGCGGCAGCGATGATTCGGGCCGGAGCGGATGATGACGAGGTGGTCGCCAGCGTGCCAGGCGTCAGCTATACCGAGGCGCGCCACTTGCGAGCCGGACAGCGCGTGGGCTGGCCTGAGGTGGCCGCGTTCGAGCCTGCCGGCCCCTTTCGGAGGGGTTGATCCGCCTAGGGAGTCATTGGGTGGCTTCTTGACACGATGCCAAGCCGCTGGACCACGTGTGGGTCCGGCGGCTTCACTTGACAATCATTATCGGCTATATATAGTATCTGATGGTCAGCGTGGCGCCATCAACGCCATGCTGTGACGTTGGGCTGCCCCAACGCCGGACAAGCCGGCGTGAGGGGGGCGCTCATGGCCGGTTCGGGTCCGGGTGTGCTTTCGCTCTGTGAACGCCCGTGCGGATCCCGCACCGCAACTCGTCAGCCAGCTACTGTGCCGCCAGCCGGGGTGGCGACCGAGTCGACTGCCTGTTGCCGATGTGGAGACGCACGAGGAGGCGCGTATGAAAGAGCGTATTTGGCATGCTCTGAAGGTGGACGAGACCTTTGAGGCGCTTGGGAGCGGCCCAAAGGGACTGACCGGTGATGAGGCGCGTGTTCGCCTTGCCAGCCACGGACCCAATGTCATCGCCGATGAAGCTGGCCCCAGCCCCTGGGCCATCATCAAGGCACAGATCCTCAACCCTCTTGTTGCGATTCTGGCAGTCGCAGCCATCGTCTCCCTCGCCATCGGGCACCACGCGGACGCCATCGTGATTGGCGTAGTGGTGCTGGTCAACACCGTCATCGGCTTCTCTCAAGAGTACAAGGCCGAGCACGCCATCGAGCAGCTCAGGTCGAGGGCGGCGCCCAAGGCCCGGGTGCTGCGCCGGCCGGGGCAGTCTGATGAGGCGGTGGAGGTTGAGGTCGAGACGGCTAACCTGGTGCCCGGCGACTTGCTCGCGCTAGAAGCCGGCGACAAGGTGCCGGCCGACGCCCGGCTGACCTTTGCCAGCAACCTCGAAGTGGACGAGTCGATGCTGACGGGCGAGTCCACGACGGTCACCAAGCAGCTCGACCCGGTGTCGGAAAAGGCGGGCGTGGGCGATCGCTCCAACCTGGTGTATGCCGGCACCGCCGTGACGCGTGGCCGGGCGCGGGCGGTGGTGTATGGCACCGGCGCGAACACTGAGGTCGGCAAGATCGCGACCCTTCTCCAGGAGACCGAAAAGGCGCATGGCCCCCTGCAGGAGCAGCTCGCCGCGTTGGGCAAGATGCTGGGCATTCTGGCCATCGTCTGGAGCGCGCTGACGTTTGGGGTTGGCGTGCTGCGCGGGTTTGGCGTCGCCAACATGCTGGGAATCGCCCTGGCCTCGGCCGTGTCGGCAATCCCCGAGGGGCTGCCAGCCGTGATGACGGTGACCCTGGCTGTAGGCGTGAACCGGATGGCCAAGCGTAACGCCATCATCCGCCGCTTGATGGCGGTGGACACGCTGGGCGCCGCCACGGTGATCTGCACGGACAAGACTGGCACGCTGACCACCAACGAGATGACGGTTCAGGCGCTTCGCTTCTGTGGGCGAGAGGTGGAGGTCTCGGGGGCGGGCTATGCCGTCGAGGGCGGCTTTAGCGAGGACGGTGAGGCGGTAGAGCCGTCTGCCGACGAGCAGCTAGCTTTGGCGCTGCAGATCGGGACGCTCTGTAACAATGCCAGCTTGGTGACGGATGAGCATTCTGGCGGTGCCCAGGGCGTGCGGGGCGATCCCACCGAGGGCGCTCTGATCGTCGCCGCCGCCAAGGCCGGGCTTGACAAGGTTCAGCTCGATGCAGAGCACCCGCGTGTGGACGAGATCCCCTTTGAATCCAGCAGCGGGTATATGGCCACGTTCCACCGGCAGAACGGTGACGCGGCCCGCGTGTACGTCAAGGGGGCCCCCGAGCGCGTCGTGGATCGGTGTACATCGGTGTCCATCAACGGCGACATCAGGCCGCTGGATGACGAGCTCCGGCAAAAGATCGCGGCCGCCAACGAGGAGCTGGCGGGGCAGGCCATGCGGGTCTTGGCGCTGGCGTACCGCGAGCTGGCCGATGACGCCGAGCTCGACCAAGCCAAGCAGGATCTGGACAAGGGGCAGGGCGATCTGGTCTTTGTGGCGCTGGCCGGCATGATGGATCCGCCGCGTCCCGAGGCGGCGACGGCTGTGAGCGACTGCCGCCGCGCCGGCATACGCGTGGTGATGGCGACGGGCGACCACCGGGCGACGGGCGAGGCTATTGCCCGCGAGATCGGCATCGCTGGGCCAGACGACCTGGTGGTCACTGGCGCCGAGCTGGAAGAGAGGTCCGACGAGGCTCTCGACCAGATGGTTGGGCGGGTGGCGGTGTTTGCGCGCGTCTCGCCCGAGCACAAGCATCGCATCGTTGGCTCGTTGCGGCGTCGAGGACACGTCGTCGCGATGACCGGCGATGGTATCAACGATGCCCCGGCCCTGCGCTTGGCAGAGATCGGCGTCTCCATGGGCATCACCGGTACCGATGTGACCAAAGAGTCGGCGGACATGGTGCTGACCGACGACAACTTTGCCAGCATCGTGCACGCCGTTGAGGAGGGGCGAACCGTCTTTGCCAACGTGCGCAAGGTGGTCAAGTTCCTGATCGCCACCAACGTGGGTGAGATGCTTACCATCCTGGCGTCCCTGTTGATCGTGCCCAACGGCGTGATGATCCTTACGCCGGTGCAGATCTTGTGGGTGAACTTGGTGACTGACGGCATCCTGGATATCACCCTGGCCATGGAGCCGGGTGAGGCGGGGGTGATGGACGACCCGCCGCGGGATCGACACGCCAGGATCATCAACAACGAGATACTGCGCGGCGTGGTGCTGGTAGCACTCTTTATGGCGGCCGGCACGCTGGTGCCCTTCTTGGCCAACCTCAGTGCTCGCGGAGTGGCCTATGCGCAGACGATGGCGTTCACCACGCTGGCTATGTTTCAGGTGTTCAACTCGCTGAACTGCCGTTCGCGCACGCGGTCGATCTTCCAGATGCCGGTGCTTTCGAACCCTTGGCTCCTTGGGGCGATCATCGTATCGGTGCTCTTGCAGATCGCGGCCAACCGGCTGCCGTTCCTGCAGCAGGTCTTTCATACCGAATCGCTGGCCCTACAGGACTGGCTGATCGTCGTCGCTATCGCTGCGACGGTAGTGGTGGCGGACGAGATCCGCAAGGTGTTCTCCCGCAAAAAGGCAGCGGCTCGGGCCGAGGCAGCCAAGGCCTAATCGAGAGCTTTTCGTCCGTAACGCAAAAGAGGGGGCAGATACCTGCCCCCTCTTGCCTTTCACTCCAGAGACGCCGGCGGAGCGGCTCGACGCTAGCTGTCTGCCTCACCTTGGTACAGGCGGGTCTCGTGCATGGTCGAGTACTCGGAAAAGTCGCCGCTTCCGTCGCTGCGGGCATAGGCGTCGAGGGCGCCGCGTGCGTCGCCATCGAGCTTGTCGGCGCTATGTAGCACCATCGCCTCAAGGGTTTGCGGCACCACTGGCGAGCCGTATTCCAGGCGGCCATGGTGGGCCAGCAGCGCGTGCAGCAGGCGGAGGGCCACGTCCGGCGAAAAGCCGTCGATCTCGCGGATGCGTTGCTCCACATAGGCAGCGCTCATGTAGACGTGCGACAGCAGCGCTCCCCGTGGGGTCATCTGAAAGCTGATTGGGTCATACGACCAGATCTTGCCCAGATCGTGCAGCAGCCCCGCTGTGACGACCAGATCACGGTCGAGCTCGGGATAGACGCTGCCGGCCGACTCGATGATGCGCACCACGCTGAGGGTATGCTCCAGCAGGCCTCCTACGCAGGCGTGGTGGTAGGTCTTGGCGGCCGGAGCCTGCTCATAGGCGCTCCGCAGCTCGGCGTCATCATCAAAGATGGCGGTGAGCAGCGCGCTGAGGTCTGGGTTCTCGATGCTGGCCAGCAGCGCCTCAAACTCGTCCAGCATGTCAGCCATGGGGCGTCGCGCCATCGGTAGGAACTCCTCGAGGGCGTCGAGCTGGGCGGGGCCCAGCCGATCGATCCTTACTTGAAGCTGGTCGCGGTAGTCCTCCACTCTCCCCCACACGATGACGCCCTGGCCCTCGTCCAGGCTGTCGGCAACGGTGGGATTGGCGTCAAACTGGATGCCCGGCACCAACCCGGTGCGATCCGCGAGGTTGACGCGCAGGTAGGGGCTGCCGTTGCGGCTGGTCGCCAGCTGCTTGCTACGAAGGAGAAAGGTTTGCCCCTGCAGGTCTTGGCCGATACGGAGACTCTCGACGGGAATGCGCGCCATGGCGCATGCTCCTATTCTAGGATCGAATCCTATGGGTAGATAACAGTGATTATAGCATGGGCCTGCGACAGCCCCAAGGTCGGGCTTGACGCGCGAGCGGGCCGCTGACTATCATGATGGCGAGGGGGGAGCATGATTCTGCCAGGGCATCTGGCTAGCGCCTGGATGGCCGCGCGGGGCCTGCGCACCGACATGCGGGCGGCGATGGGCGCGGCCATGTTTCCGGACCTGATCGACAAGCCGTTGCGCTGGGTCTTTGGCGTAACGCCCAACGATAGGCTACCCGCTCACACGCTGCTGGGTTGGGGACTGACCACGGCGCTGGTCGGCGTGCTCTGGGGTCGTCGGCGGGCGGCGGGCTGGGCGACGGGGTACGGCGCTCACCTCCTGGGGGACCAGGTTAACGCCTACCTGAACCCTGGCAGGCTATACCTGGCCTGGCCGTTCGTGCGCTACCGTATGCACACAGGGCCCACGGGGTTGGGCTCTAGCCTCAAGGACTTTGGGGGACGTTCGCTGACGCTCGAGGCTCTGGTGACGTTGGTGGGGCTCTATGCCATGTGGCGCCATCATCGAGGCTTGACGAGCGGGGCGGGTGCCGACAAGGAGGATGCAGGATGAGGGCCACCGACGTGATCGCCAAAAAGCGCGACGGGTACGAGCTCTCTGGCAGCGAGATTCGGTTCATGGTGGATGGACTGCTTTCGGGTGAGGTAGCCGACTATCAGATGGCGGCATGGCTGATGGCGGTGCTGCTGCGCGGGATGACCGATCGCGAGACGCACGATCTGACCAGGGCGATGGTCGAGTCTGGCGAGGTGCTAGACTTGAGCGACCTGGCGCCCGTGGTGGTCGACAAGCACTCTACGGGCGGCGTGGGCGACAAGACCACGCTGGTGGTGGCGCCCTTGGTGGCGGCAGCGGGTCTGCCCGTCGCCAAGATGTCGGGCCGAGGACTGGGCTACTCGGGCGGGACTCTGGACAAGCTGGAGGCCATCCCAGGCTATGATGTGAACCTGGATCGAGAGCGCTTTATGGCGTGCGTGCGTGAGCATGGCATCGTCGTTAGTGGGCAGACGGCGGACCTAGCTCCAGCCGACGGGCTGTTGTATGCGTTGCGCGACGTGACGGCTACGGTGCCAAGTATGCCGCTGATTGCCAGCTCGATCATGAGCAAAAAGCTGGCCGCTGGAGCCGACGCGCTGGTGCTGGACGTCAAGGTGGGGCGCGGCGCCTTTATGGAGACGCCCGAGGAGGCGCGCGAGCTGGCCGAGCTCATGGTGCGCATTGGCGAGGCGGCGGGCAAGCGCGTCACTGCACTCCTCTCGGACATGAGCCAGCCGCTGGGGTGCGCCGTGGGCAACGCGTTGGAGACCCGTGAGGCCATTGAAACCTTGCATGGGAAGGGTCCGCAGGATTTTGCCCTGCACTGTGCGCGGGTGGCAGGTGAGATGCTCTACCTGGGTGAGCTGGCTGACAGCCCCGAGGCGGGGGCCAGGCGGGCCGATGCCATGCTGGCCGATGGCACGGCCAGGCAAAAGTTCACCGAGTGGATCAGCGCCCAGGGCGGCGATCCGCGGGTTGCCGAGGACTTGTCGCTGCTGCCCCAGGCGCCACTGGTGCGCTCGCTCCCCGCGCCCATCGCGGGGTACCTGGCTGCGATGGACGCCCGCACGGTGGGCTTGACCGCGGTGGAGCTGGGCGCTGGCCGCCAGAAAAAGGGCGAGGCGATCGACCTATCGGTGGGGATCGTCGTCCGAAAGAAGGTGGGGGATCCGATCGCCCAGGGCGAGCCGCTGCTAGAGATCCACGCGCGCGATGAGGCTACGGCGGAGGCCGCGGCGCGGCGGCTACACGAGGGCATCGAGATCGCGGACGCGGCCCCGCAACCGCCACCCCATCTGTGGGGCGTTGTGCGGAGCCGCGATCAGGGCTGAGCCGGTAAAGGAGCTACCAGTCGGCGAGTTGGCGCTCGGCCGCCACGCGCGTGTAGACGGCCTCGGTCTGCTCGGCAATGGTATCCCAGTTGTAGCGGGTGGTTACCACACGGTAGGCGTTCTCCACCCGCTGCTGCGCCCACTGGGGCTGCTCCAGGGTGTGGATGATGCCCCAAGCGCACGAGGCGGGGTCGTCGGGATAAACGGTGATGCCTGTCTCGCCATGCTCGACGATTTCTGCTAGGCCGCCCACCTCGCTGACCACCACCGGCACCCGCGCCGCCATGGCCTCCAGCGCTACGATGCCGAATGGTTCGTACAGGCTTGGGAAAACGGCACAATGGGCCACCTTGTAGAGGCGGTTGCGGTCCTCATCGCTGATGAATCCGGCCAGCAGTACCTTGCCCGCCAGACCTAGCTCTTCTACCAGCCCCGCCAAATAGTCAGCCTGAGGGCCCTTGCCCGCGATGACGAACTTGGCCTCGGGCACGGCCGCCAGGACGGCCGGCGCGGCACGCACCAGCACCTGCATGCCCTTTTCGTCCACTAGCCGGCCCACGCTGACCACGAGCTTTTCGTGGGGCAGGGCGTAGCGGGGCCGAAAGGCCGAGAGATCCTCGGCTTCCAGGGCCACAAAAGGTGTGACGTCGACGCCATTGGGGACCACGTCGATCTTGTTGGCGGGCGTGTTGAGGTAGGAGCTGATCTCGCGCGCCATATAGTCGGCGCAGCCGATCACCCGCCAGGCCTCATAGGCCAGCCGCCACTCGGCATCGTTGATGCGGTAGGCCGTCTCCGATCCGAGCTGACCGCGCCCGCGGCCGCGTTCGGTGGCGTGAATGGTGGCCACCAGCGGCACTTTGAACTGGTGCTTGAGGGCGATGGCAGCGGCTGCGGTGAGCCAATCGTGGTTGTGAATGACATCGATCGGGGCGTGGCGCTCCAGAATGCCGGCGCCAACATCGCGCAGCGCGGCGCAGATGCCCTCGGACTCTTCATAGATGTCAGCATAGTGACCGGCGGGAACATCGACGCGGTGGATGTGCAGGCCGTTGGTGTGTTGGTAGGGAGGAAGGTCGCTTTGACGACGGGGGGTGACCAGGTGGATCTCCATGCCGCGCCGAGCCAGGGCGGGCAAGAGGTCAGCCACGTGGCGCCCCAGGCCGCCGACCACGTGGGGCGGGTACTCCCAACTCAGGACGAGAACGCGCATGGTCTCACCTCGCTGGTCTGGTAGACGCTGATGATACCGCATTGTAGACGAGCGAAGGTCGTTCGCCAAGGTCTCGCGTGACGTGCGCCCACCCGCACACCAGTGTTGTCAAAGGTGCTTGCCCGTTGAGCGTGGCGGCCTACAATCGAGGTGAAAGGAGGCAGTATGCGTGACGAGATTATTCAGGCGGCGCAAGAGCGGGCGGTGAATGGGCAGGTGTCGTGTCGCGATGCACACGCCATCGCCGCAGAGCTGGAGGTTCAACCCTTGGAGGTGGGGCTGGCAATCAACCGAGCCACGGATCTGCGGTTCTATCGCTGCCAACTAGGGCTGTTTGGCTACGGGCCCAAGACGGAGGGCCACCACAAGATCGCCATGCCGGCGCCCTTTGTGCCGGCTGACATCCAGGCCGCCCTGGAAGAGCTGGCCGAGGATGGCGTCATCGGTTGTGCCGATGTGTGGGCGGTGGCGGAGCGTTTCGCCTATCCGCGGCTGGGAGTGGCCAACATTGTCGAGGCGATGGGGCTCAAGCTGCGGCGTTGTCAGATAGGGTGCTTCTAGTCAAGGGATCGGGAGGGCTCTTGACTGCGTGCTGAGCGACACTCGTTTTCGCCGCGCGCTCGCTCTGTCTAGGGGCAGATTTGCTTTCCTGCGAATAAAGTCTTACGCTATGACATAGACTCGATCGTACTCATACTAACATAAAGATAGCGTAAGAGGGTCGCGGTTGGCATTTGTCTCACACTGACAAAGAGGGAGCGACGGGGAAATGAGACGTGTTCTTGCCATGACCATGGGTTTGTTGCTGATGGTGGCGGTGATTGGTTGCGGGGCGCCCGCGACCAGCGCACCTCCGGAGCCGACCATCGCGCCGCCGGCCACCACCGAACCACAGCCGACCAAAGAGCCCACACGAGAGCCGACGCTGGAGCCCACTCCAGAGCCAACGCCAGAGGTGCTGGTCTTTGGCGATGCCGCGCTCGAGGCCAAGGTGCGTGCCGCTCTGGACAAGCCAGAGGGCGACATCACGGTGGCTGACGCCGAAAGCGTGACGCAGCTGGATCTCCACAACGAGTGGCAGCCGCAAATGCCAGAGGAGATTTTGGTTCGGGATATAGGCGCCCTGGCCCAGTTCCGCAACCTGACCTCTCTGGATCTCAGCTTTAACGCGGTCACCGACGTCACCGCGCTGGCAGAGCTCACCAAGCTGGAATTCCTCAGTCTGGGCGGCAACAACCTCAGCGACGTGTCCCCGCTGGCGGGGTTGACTGGCCTGCTGGGGCTGCAACTGTGGGGCAGCCGTGGCATCGACGACATCAGCGCCCTGGCGGGCATGGAGCGATTGACCACGCTGGCCGTGGGAGGATGCCAGATCAGTGACATCAGCGTGGTCGCCAACATGCGCCAGCTCGAGGTCTTGGATATCGTGGGCAACCAGATCACGGATCTCTCCCCGCTGGCTGGCCTGCCGCTGAGCAGCCTCAGGCTGAACGACAACCCGATAACGGACTGGAGCCCGATCGAGGATCTCTACCCGACGCTGGAGGAAAAGGACTTTGAGCTGCTCTCGACCGAGGGCGTGCCGGACGAGCCACTGGTGATCGAGGATCCCCAGTTCGAGGCGGCGCTCCGCACCGCCATGGGCATCCACGACCGCCCGATCACGCTCAGAGATGCGTTCCTGGCGCAGGGGCTGACCATCACCAGCGAAAAGGAGCCCGGCGCACAGTTCTCGGACATTAGCCCGCTGGCCCATTTCCCGAATCTGACGCGCCTGGCGTTCAACTCGAACCTGATCAGCGACCTGAGTCCGCTCTCGGGCCTCTCCAATCTGACCGAGCTTTCGGTGGGGTTCAACCAGGTGGCGGATCTGACGCCGCTGGCCGAGATGGTGCAGCTCGAAAAGCTGGAGCTCAATAACAACCAGATCATCGACGTAAGCCCGCTGGCCGGGCTGGTCAACTTGCACTCTCTCACCTTGCGCGACAATCCCATCGAGGACTTTAGCCCGCTTGAAGATATCTTCCCGAGCCTGCAGTGGAAGGACTTTGAGCTAGAGTGATCGGCTAGCATCCTGCGGATGTGGTCTGCAAGGGTGGATGCTCGGGTGGGTTCCGTGAGCCCCTCGAGCGGCTTGCTGCGATGGCTGGGCGATTGACACTCTGCTCGCGCGCGAGTATAGTCTCGGCCAAGCCCAACGGAGTGTGTACTATGGCCAGAGCAGCCAAACGATTCTCCTACAACCGCCTGTTGGCGATGAGCTCGATGAAGGGTAGCGACGTCGAAAGGCTATCGCCGGCGCAGCGCCGCGTGTACCTGGAGCGCCAACTGCGCATCGTGGGCCTGCAGATATACCTGCTGGGCCACGAGCTGGGCGTTGATCCCGAGTTGGAGCCCAGCGCTTGGAGTTGGACGGTCGAGTCGCGAAACAAGGAGCGCTGGAGTGCGCTGCTGCAGCTCGAGTATCTGGTGGCGGCGCGTGAGGCGATCCAGGAAACGTTGGATGCGCTCTAGGGCTGTATGACGCGAATGGGAGGGATGCGAGCGCATCCCTCCCATTACTGTAGGGAGGTCAGGTCGGGCGATGCCGGGGTGGTGGCGACGTCTCCGCGACATGCCCGATCGCGAACGGGCTCGTCTGATCGCCGCCATCGGCGGGGGCGTGGTGATCGGGCTGTTGTATGCCCTGGGGTTGGTCGCGCTGTATCTGCATCTGCGCTACCTGCGCCCCTTGGCTCCGGCGGCGACCACGCCGCCTCCAGCCACGGCCGTGACCTCCCAGCCAGCCCCTACCGCTACGCTGTTTCCTACCATCACGCCTACGCCGTGACCCCCAACGAAAGGACGAGGTCTATGGAAGCCAAGCCACTGTTGGAGCGACTGACCCAGGCGCATGGCGTCGCTGGCTACGAAGGCGACGTGCGCGCTGTGGTGCGAGAGGTGCTAGGGCCACTGGTCGACGAGATGCGGGTGGATGCCCTGGGGAACGTGATCGCCGTCAAGCGGGGCACGGGCGCTGAGCCACGCCGCCGCTTGCTGCTGGCAGGTCACATGGATGAGATCGGCATGGCGGTGGTGGCCCAACGCGAAGCCATGCTTCAGGTCACCACCATCGGGGGGATCGATCCCCGTACGGTGCTGGGGCAGGAGGTGGTGGTTCACGGCAAGCGGCGACTGCGAGGCATTCTGGGCAGTCGGCCACCGCACGTGGTGCCGTTGGAGGCGCGGAGCAAGCCGGTGCCTATCCAGGAGTTGTACGTGGATACGGGGCTGTCTGCTGAGGCGGTGCGCGAGTTGGTTTCGGTGGGCGACGTGGTCTCGATCCGAGGCGATTTCACCGAGCTGGTCGGCGGCGCTGTGGCCTCCAAGGCCATGGACGACCGCGCTGGGGTGGCGGCCGTCATTCTGGCGGTGGATCACCTGAGCCGTATGGAGCATTCGTGGGACGTGGTGGCAGTGGCGACCACGCAGGAGGAGCGGGGTCTGCTGGGTGCCACGGTGGCGGGCTATGGCGTGGTCCCCGATGCCGCCATTGCGGTGGACGTGGGCTTTGCCAAGCAGCAGGGTGTGGGCGACCACGAATCGATTGCCCTGGACGGTGGGCCCGCCATCGCCTGGGGGGCCAATGCCCATCCCGTGATGGCCAGGCGGCTCGGTGAGGTCGCCGAGGCGTGGGAGATCCCCCATCAGCAAGAGTTTATCCCAGGGCGCTCGGGCACCGACGCGTGGGCCCTGCAAGTGACGCGGAGCGGCGTCCCGACGGCGGTGGTGTCGATCCCGTTGCGCTATATGCACACCGTGGTAGAGCTGCTGACGGTGCGGGATCTGGAACGCACGGGGCGGCTTTTGGCGGCCTTTGCGGCTAGCCTGGATGAGGGCACGGCCCAAGAGATGGGCCTGGCCAAGGAGGTGAGCGCATGATCGCCGAATCCATGCATGGCTTGCTGCAACGGCTGTGCGATGCCATGGGGGTCACCAGCAACGAGGGCGCTGTACGCGAGATCCTGCGAGAGGCGGTGGCCGAGCACTGCGACGAGCTGCGGACCGACGCCCTGGGGAACCTGATCTGCTTCAAAGCGGCCAACGGTGAGGCCAAGGGAGATGCCTGGCCGCGCAAGGTCATGCTGACTGGGCACATGGACGAAGTCGGCCTGATGGTCACCTATCTTAACGAGGACGGCACGTTGCGGTTCCTGCCCGCGGGTGGCATCGATCCGCGCATCTTGGTAGCCAAGCGGGTGGTGATCGGAGAGAACCGCGTCGCCGGCGTCATCGGCGCACGGCCGATCCATCTGACCAAGCCTGAGGAGCGCGAGAGGGCTCTGGGGGTGGACGATCTGGTGATCGACATTGGCGCCAAGGACAAGGCCGCGGCCGCCACGGCGGTCAAGCCCGGCGACTATTGCGGGTTTGACACGGTGTTCGAGGTACTGGATGAGGGAGGGATTCGCACCGCCAAGGGCAAGGCGTTCGATGACCGCCTGGGTTGTGCCGTGTTGGCGCAGCTGGTGCAGGGTAGCTATCCCTTTGATCTCTATGCGGTGTTCACGGCGCAGGAGGAAGTGGGGCTGCGCGGCGCTACGGTGGCGGCCAAGGCGATCCTTCCCGACGTGGCCTTTGCGCTGGAGGGGACCATCTGCGACGACTTGCCCAAGGACCAGGATGTGAGCCCGGTGACCGAGCTCGGCAAAGGGCCGGCGATCACGTTGATGGACCAGTCGTTCATCGCGGATCGGCGCCTGGTCGATCATCTGGTGTGCACCGCCGAGTCGCGCGGGATTCCTTACCAGTTCAAGCGGGCGGTGGCTGGCGGCACGGATTCGGGAGCGATGCATCTGGCCGGTGAGGGCGTGCCCTCGGTGACGGTAGCAGCCCCGGCGCGCTATATCCACGGCCCAGTGGGCATGATCAGCTTGGCGGACTATGAGGCGATGGTGGCGCTGATGCGCGCCGCGCTAGAGACGCTGCAAGGAGGCTTGACCCGATGAAAGAGCTCATCAAGCGCTTGGTGGAGGCCTATGGCCCCTCGGGGTGCGAGGACGAGGTGCGTGCTCTGATCGAAGCAGAGCTGGCCGGCGTCGTGGACGAGACGCGGGTAGACGCCATGGGCAACCTAATCGCCCACAAGCGGGGCGATGGCAGTGGGCGCCGGATCATGGTCGCCGCCCATATGGATGAGATCGGCCTGATCATCACACACGTGGACGAAAAGGGCTTTATGCGGTTCGCCCGCGTGGGCGGGGTGCTGCCGGGAACGCCCCTGGGGGCGCGGGTGCGGTTCGCCAACGGCGTCATCGGCGTCATTGGTCACGAGGACGGCATGGGCGCCAAGGCCGATGGCACGTGGGAAAAGGTCTTTGTGGATGTGGGCGCTACTTCCAGGGAAGACTGCCCCGTCCAGGTGGGCGATGTCGCCGGCTTTTACCAGCCGATGGCCGACCTGGGCGGCCGCCTGGTGGCCAAGTCCATGGACGACCGCGTCGGCTGTGCCGTGGCCATCGCGGCGGCCCGGGCGATCTCGGCCACGCCCAACGATCTCTTTCTGGTGTTCACCACCCAAGAGGAGGTGGGGACCCGGGGTGCCGTGGTCTCGGCCTATGGCATCGAACCGGAAGTGGGCATCGCGGTGGACGTGACGCCCACGGGGGACTTTCCCGAGTCGCGGCCGATGTCGGTGTCGTTGGGCCAGGGCGCGGCCATCAAGGTGCTGGATTCGGGGGCGATCAGCCATCCTGGCGTCAAGAACTGGATGGTAGCCACCGCCAAGGCGGGAGGTATTCCCTACCAGCTAGAAGTGCTCGACCGTGGCGGGACCGATGCCCGGGCGATACAGACCAGCAGGGCAGGTGTGCCAGCTGGTTGCCTCTCGGTGCCGACGCGCTATGTCCATAGCCAGTCCGAGATGGTGGATATGGGCGATCTGGAGGCCTGCGTGGAGCTGCTAGCAGCACTGCTGGAGAACGTGCCACAGATCTAGCCATTGGTAGCGGTTCCTGACAGCAGCGCGGGCGGGGTAGCGACCCCGCCCGCGTTTCGCGTCTCCGAGAGTGCCGCTACGATGCCTACGCGAGCTCGGTCGGCTCCAGGGCGACGTGCTCGATGCGCTCGCGCCGCCAGGTGTAGACGACGTGGATGCGGCCGTCGGGCGCCTGAATGATGGACGGATAAGAGTACTCGCCGGGCGGCGACCCCTGGCCATCGCTCTCCAGCAGCCGGGACTGGCGCCAAGTCACGCCGTCGTCCTCGGAGACCATGAGGGCGAGGGGCGTGCGTCCCTCGTGCACCGGGTTGCAGGCCAGCACCACGCGGCCGTCGCTCAGGCGAACGGCATCCAACCCGCTGTTGGGACAAGGCACCTCGGTTGCTTCCGCGGGCGACCAGCTGCGGCCGCCATCGTGTGACACCGAGCGGCAGACGTAGCCCACCCGCTGGGTAGCGCGCATGAGCATCACTACCTGGTTGGGCGCTGATTCCCACAACGTTGGCTGGATCACTCCGGCGTGGGCGTTGGGGAGTTGCAGCGTACCCGCGGCGGGATCCCACGTGGCGCTGATTGGCTCTTGGTCGTTGGGTGTGGGCGGCAACTTGGTTGCGGGCGCGGTGATGGGCCCGTGCAGCGTCCAGGTGGCGCCGGCGTCGGTGCTGCGCTCGACCCAGCAAGCCCAGGAGCGCCAGGTTTCGCGGGAGGCGCCGCACAGGATCGTCCCATCGTGCAACTCGACGGGTTTGTTCTTGGCCGGTCCCTGCAGGCCGGCGGGCAGGGCCTCGGGCGGCGACCAGTGGCCGTGCTCGGGTTGCCAGCGCATCAGCAGGCCCGTCCACGCCGGGATGGTGGGCGCGGCCTTGAGATAGAGCCACAGCGAACCGTCGCTGTGCCGAAACAGGACTGGGTTCCAGCAAGGGATCTCGGGCACGCGGAGGGCCAGCATGGGGGCCGACCACGCGCCGTCGCGCCATAGTGCGGTATAGATGGCCACATCCGGCGCACCCTCGTGCGTGCCGGCGAACCAAGCGGCCATGAGCTCACCGCCATCCATGGCAGCGACGGTGGCCGCGTGGACCGAACCTAGCGCGCCAGAGCAAGAGATCGGCTGCTTGTCCATGAGCTGTCTCCCTCAAATCTGCGGCAGGCCGCGCGGGTCCCTCTGCCAGGGCACCACGTCGGACGTGTGAATGTACCAGTCGACAAGCTGCGACTCTAGCGCCGCCTGTTGGTGCCCAAGGATAGGATCGCCATACCGGTTGTGCAGCTCTCGGGGGTCTGCCACCAAATCATAGAGCTCCGAGATGCCGTTGGGCCGTCGTACCAGCTTGTGGGTCAGGGTACGGATCATGGTGGCGCGGCAGACGCTCTCGGGGTGCTCTTGCTGCTCGAGGCCCTTTGGGTAGTAGATGGCCATTGGGTCGTGCCCGATGTCATAGGCCAAGTGGCTGGTGCCCTCGAAACAGTGCGGTTCATGGGGATCATAGCCGCCCTCGCAGTAGACGGCTCGATCGGGATCGCCGGGCGCTCCGTGTAGCTGCGGCAGCAGCGATTGGGCGAAATGGGTGTGCTGGGCCTCTGTTCCCGATAGCTC
>DAIRUQ010000039.1:0-7877 GCA_036803245.1 Chloroflexota bacterium
AGGCCCTGGTCAAAGCCGGTTACCTGCCAGGGTGGGACGGCCCCAGCGCTACGCTCACGTTCAACGCCGGCGGCCGTTTCGAATGCCGCTGGGTGCGGCTGCGGGCCTACATGGATAGCCCCTGCCTGTTTCTGCGGGGGATGGATGAGGACATCCTGTGTCCGGTGGCACACGGTGAGGGGCGGTTCATTCCCAACGACGACGAGGTCAAGCGACGTCTGCAGGCTCAGCGGCAGGTGGCGTTGACCTATGTGGCGGTGACGGATCCGGCCGACGAGGCGAATCCCCGTGCGGATGTGCCCGTTCGCGAGAGCGCCGGCTATCCTGACAACCCTAATGGCTCCTGGGCCGACATCGCCGGCATCTGCAACCCAGCCGGCAACGTCTTGGGGCTGATGCCGCACCCAGAAGATCATCTGGTACTGGAACAACATCCTCGGCGGCATCGCGGAGAGCGCGGAGGGCTGGGGTTGGCCTTGTTTGCGAACGGCGTCCGCGCGGCGCAGGCATTTGTAGGCTAGAGGGCGAGGGACGACGTGGGCGACTATACCCAGGCAACCTATCTGTCGCCGTACACCTGGCGCTATGGCAGCGACGAGATGCGCGAACTGTGGTCGGGCGTGGGCCAGCGGCGGCTGTGGCGGCGCATCTGGGTCGCGTTAGCCGAGGCCCAGTGTCACGCGGGGATCGTCACCGCCGAACAGGTGGAGGATCTGCGGGCGCACCAAGACGACATCGATTGGGAGCGCGCCCAGGCCCTGGAGGCTCAATTGCGGCACGACCTCATGGCCGAGGTCCGCACCTATGCGGAGCAGTGCCCGGTGGGTGGTGGGATCATCCATCTGGGTGCTACCAGTATGGATATCGAGGACAACGCCGATGCCTTGCGCCTGCGCATGGCGCTGGACCTGACTCTGCAGCGACTCCGGCCCCTGCTACGGACCCTGGCCGACCGGATCGAGGCCGAGGCCGACACGCTGCTGATGGGCTACACCCATCTTCAGCCGGCCGAGCCCACCACCCTGGGCTACCGGCTCAGCCAGTACGCTCAGGACCTGCTGGAAGACTATCGGGCGCTGCGCCTGCTGCGCGACGCGGTACGGGGCAAGGGCCTCAAGGGGGCGGTGGGAACGTCGGCCTCTTATGTGCACTTGCTGGAAGAGACGGGCATCTCGCCAGAGCAGCTCGAGGCCGATGTGATGGCCGCCTTGGGCCTCGAGGCTTTTCCGGTGGCCACGCAGACCTATCCGCGCAAGCAAGACTGGCAGGTGGTGTCTGCGTTGGCCGGGGTGGCCCAGTCGGCGCACAAGCTGGCGCTCGATCTGCGCGTGCTGCAATCGCCCAACTATGGTGAGCTGAGCGAGCCATTCGGGCGCCACCAGGTGGGATCCTCGGCCATGCCGTTCAAGCGGAACCCGATCGCTTCCGAGAATGTGTGCTCGTTGGCGCGCTATGTGGCCAGCTTGGTGCAGGTCACCTGGGAGAACGCGGCTCTGTCGGCGCTGGAGCGCACGTTGGATGATTCGGCCAATCGCCGCACCGTTCTGCCCGAGGCGTTCCTGGCTACGGATGAGATCCTGATCAAGCTGGGCCGCGTGGTCTCGGGGTTGCAGGTCAGCCGGGAGGCGATCGCGCGGAATCTGGAGCGGTACGGCCCCTTTGCGGCCACCGAGCCGTTGCTGATGGCGCTGGTGCAGGCCGGAGCCAACCGCCAAGAGATGCACGAGTGCATCCGTGAATGCAGCATGCAGGCTTGGGCGGCCGTGCAGCGCGGCGAGGCGAATCCGATGGTCGATCTGTTGGCGGCCGACGTGACCGTAGCCCGCTACCTTTCGGCCGACCGGGTGCGGCAGGTGATGGCCGAAGGCGCCACGGCCGGCGATGCCCCGGCACGCAGCCGTCGCCTGGCGGGCATGGTGCGGGAGAAAGTGGGCGAGGCGAGTGAGGCATAGGCAAAAGGAGAGGTACGATGGGTGGCAGTGAGATCCGGTTCGGCGAAAAGCTGGCAGAAGGCAAGACCAAGGTCATCTACGCGCACCCCGACGACCCGTCCCTCGTCATCATGACTCACAAGGACAACCTATCGGCCGGCGATGGGGCGCGACGCAACGTATTGCCCGGCAAAGCCGCGGCGGCATGTGAGACGACCTCTAGCGTGTTCCAGGTCCTGAACGCGGCTGGCATTCCGACGCACTATGTCGACAAGATCGATGATACCACCAACGTGGTACGGCGCTGTGAGATGATCCCGCTCGAGGTGGTCATGCGTCGCGTGGCGGCGGGCTCCTACCTCAAGCGCCACGCGGACGTGACCGAGGGGGCTCGGTTCGATCCGGTGCTGGTCGAGTTCTTTTACAAGGACGATGCCGCCCACGATCCGCTGGTCACCGACGAGCAGATCGTCGAGATGGAGGTGGCGGATCGGGTCGAGATCGAGGCCATGCGCGCCGGAGGCCGTGAGGTGTTCGAGGTGCTCGAAGCCAAATGGGCCGAGCAGGATGTGGTGCTCGTGGACTGCAAGATCGAGTTCGGCCGGACCGTCGACGGGGTGCTGCTGGTGGCAGACGTGATCGACAACGACTCCTGGCGGATCTGGCCCGGCGGCGACCGCACACGTATGCTCGACAAGCAGATCTATCGCGAGATGCCCGAGGTCACTGACCAGGGGCTGGCCGAGCTCTTGCGCAAGTACGTGCAGGTTGCTGAACTGACGGCAGAGTGGCTGGCCTGAAGGACTGAGGAGGGCGACGTGGCTGCTGTTGCTATCATCATGGGCTCCAAGAGCGACCTGGCCCACTGTCAGGCCATCGCGGACGCCCTGCATGCCCTGGGGATCTCTAGCGAGATGCGCGTGGCGTCAGCCCACAAGTCGGCGGCGCATGTGCTGGAGGTATTGGCGGCCTATGAGGCGGACCCGACAACGCGGGTGATCATCACCGTGGCTGGTCGCTCCAACGCGCTCGGCGGCATGGTGGACGCCAACATCACCCGCCCTGTGATCACGTGCCCGCCGGTCTCGAGCGCATTTGGCGGTGCCGATATCTACTCGTCGCTGCGGATGCCCAGTGGGGTGGCGCCCATGTTGGTGCTGGACCCGGGGGCGGCGGCGCTGGCGGCGGCCAAGATCCTGGCGCTCGAGGATCCGGCGCTCGGCGAGCGCATTCGCGCGTATCAGCGGGCGTCGGCCGAGACCATCGTGGCCGATGATCAGGAACTGCGTGGCGCATCGGAGGCGGCAAGAGACGCATGACGATCCAGAACGTAAGCATGCTTCGAGACGGTCCTGTGGAGGAGTGTGGAGTGTTTGGTATCTATGCTCCCGGCGAGGACGTGGCCAAGGTCACCTTTTTCGCCCTCTTTGCACTCCAACACCGAGGCCAAGAGAGCGCCGGCATCGCGGTGTCCGATGGCGAGCGCGCCACGCTCTATAAAGACATGGGGTTGGTCTCACAGGTCTTCAAGGAGGAGAACCTGGCGCCGCTTCAGGGACATATGGCGATCGGGCACGTGCGCTATTCCACGGCCGATTCATCTCGGCGCCTCAGCGCGCAGCCGTTCCTGCTCGAATCCCGCCTGGGCCCGGTGGGGATGGCCCACAACGGCAACCTGGTGAACTCGGACGACCTACGGCAGGAGCTGATGGAGCGCGGCGTCGGCCTGGCCTCATCGTGTGACACCGAGACCATGATCCAGCTACTGGCGGGCGCTCCCGGCGACACCTGGGTGGAGCGGCTGCGCTACCTGATGACCAAAGCCATGGGCGCCTATTCACTGACGGTGCTGACGCGTGACCGCGTCTATGCCATGAGGGATCCCTGGGGCTTTCGTCCCCTCGCCATGGGGCGCCTGAACGGCGGTTGGGCCGTGGCATCCGAAACCTGCGCGCTGCAGACCATCGGCGCGGAGGATATCGAAGAGATCTCTCGCGGCCAGATCGTCGAGATCGGCCCCGACGGGTTGAAGCGGTACGAGGGCGTGCCGCCGGCCAAGTCGAACTTGTGCATCTTTGAGTATATCTACTTTGCGCGCCCCGATAGCGTTCTGGACGGGCAACTGATCCAAGAGGTGCGCCAGGAGCTGGGGCGCCAACTGGCGCGGGAACACCCCGCCGACGCCGATCTGGTCATGTCCGTGCCCGACTCGGCCACGGCGGCGGCCGTCGGCTATGCCCAGGAGTCCGGCATCCCCTATGGCGAGGGCTTGATCAAGAACCGCTACATCGGCCGCACGTTCATCCAGCCTAGCGACCGGCTGCGACAGGCCGGTGTGGCGCTCAAGTTCAACCCGCTGGCGCAGCTTCTCCAGGGCAAGCGGGTGGTGGTGGTCGATGACAGCATCGTGCGTGGCACCACCAGCGGCCCCATCGTGAACCTGCTGCGCAGAGCCGGCGCCAGCGAGGTGCACATGCGCATCTCGTCGCCGCCGATCAAGCACCCCTGCTTTATGGGGGTGGATATGGCCACCTATGATGAGCTCATCGCCCATCAGCTCTCGGTGGAAGAGGTCCGCGACAAGATCGGGGCCGACTCGCTGGGGCACCTCAGCCTGGAGGGGATGATCACGGCGGTGCGGCGCCCCATGTCTAGCTACTGCGTGGCCTGCTTTACGGGCTCGTATCCCTTTGAGAAACGGGCTGGCGGGTTTATGCCTACCGGCTGCGAAGAGGAGGCCTAGGGCCATGCGGGTACTGGTCGTGGGTTCGGGAGGACGCGAGCATGCGCTGGCGTGGGCCCTGTCGCGTTCACCTGTTGTGAGTGCGCTGCATGTGGCCCCAGGCAACGCGGGTACACAGACCATTGCGACCAACGTCCCGATCTCTGCAGAGGACGTGACAGCTCTGCGGGAGCACTGCCGACGCGAGGACTATGATCTGGTGGTGGTGGGGCCAGAGGCTCCCTTGGCGGCCGGCCTGACTGACCTGCTGCTGGACGATGGCTTGCGTGTGTTTGGCCCCCAGCGCCAGTGCGCCCAGATCGAGGCCTCCAAGGCTTTTTCGAAGGACTTTATGGTGGCGCACGGTATCCCGACGGCGCCCTATGCTACCTTCACTGACTATGAACAGGCGCGGCACTACCTGAACCAGCACGGAGCGCCAATCGTCATCAAGGCCAGCGGCTTGGCGGCTGGCAAGGGTGTCATCGTCTGCCAAACGCTCTCAGAGGCGCAAGCTGCGCTGGACACCATCATGCGGCAGCGGGCTTTTGGTGAGGCTGGTGACCTGGTGGTTCTGGAGGACTGCCTCACCGGGCAGGAGGCCTCGGTGCTGGCCTTTGCCGATGGCGAGACCGTGGTGCCCATGGTGGTGGCTCAGGACCACAAGGCCGCCTACGACGGCGATCGTGGTCCCAACACCGGCGGCATGGGCTGCTATGCGCCCGCGGATCTCGTCGATGAGGCAATGGTCGACCGAGTGGTCGCCGAGGTGCTACAGCCGGCCGTAGACGGCATGCGAGCCGACGGTTGTCGCTATGTGGGCGTGCTCTATGCCGGCTTGATGCTCCAGGACGATGACTTTCAAGTGCTCGAGTTCAACTGCCGCTTTGGCGATCCCGAGACGCAGGTGATTCTCCCGCTCCTCGAGACTGACCTTGCAGAGATCATGGAGGCCTGCGTCGATGGGAGGTTGGCCGAGGTCGAGGTCCGCTGGAGCCGGCAACATGCGGTCTGTGTGGTGATGGCTTCCGGCGGCTATCCTGGCAGCTATGCCAAGGGCTTGCCCATCGAAGGACTGGACGAGGCGGCGGCGCAGGCCAACACGATGATCTTTCACGCGGGCACGCGCCTCCATGATGGCCGGGTGCTCACCGCTGGGGGCCGGGTGCTGGGTGTGACCGCCTGGGACAACACGTTGGCTCTGGCCAAGGAACGCGCCTACGAGGCGGTGGGGCGCATCCACTGGCCGGATGCCATCTATCGCACCGATATCGGGGCCAAGGGCCTGAGAAAGGCGGGAGAGGCATGAGCGACCAGGGCGCCTATGGCGCGGCGGGCGTTGATCTGAACGCCGGCAACCGTGCGGTGCAGTTGATGAGCGAGGCCGTCCGCTCCACCTATGGGCCGGAGGTGCTCCTGGGGATCGGGGCCTATGGTGGATTGTGGGATGCGCGCCGCCTTCAGGCCATGCGCTCCCCCGTGCTGGTCGCCTCCACCGACGGCGTTGGGACCAAGACCGTCGTCAGTGCGGCTATGGATCTGTACGAGAACCTGGGGCAGGATATCGTCAACCATTGCGTGAACGATATTCTGGTCCAGGGCGCCGCTCCGCTGCTCTTCTTGGACTATGTGGCGATGCCGGCGCTGGACCCGACGCAGGTGGCCCGGCTGGTGGCCGGGGCGGCGGCGGCCT
Source organism: Chloroflexota bacterium (assembly GCA_036803245.1). Classification (GTDB taxonomy): domain Bacteria; phylum Chloroflexota; class Anaerolineae; order UBA1429; family UBA1429; genus DAIRUQ01. The sequence continues at coordinate 6,347 of DAIRUQ010000039.1, forward strand.
GCCGTAAAGCCGGTTGCGCGCTGATCGGCGGCGAGACGGCAGAGATGCCAGGCGTATACGCCGAGGGCCAGATGGATCTGGTGGGCACCATCATTGGCGCGGTGGAGCGCGACACGATCATCGATGGGACGTCCATTGCGGCGGGCGACCGACTCTACGGCTTGCCGTCCAGCGGGCTTCATACCAACGGCTTTTCCCTGGTACGCAGCGTCTTCCCGGCCGAGCGCTGGAGCCGACACGAGGCTGAGCTGGGCTGCGCGTTGGGTGAGGCCTTGGCGGCGCCGCATCGATCCTACCTGGATGCCTATCGCGTGCTCAGGGGGTGGGTGCAGCCCAAGGGGATGGCGCATATCACCGGTGGCGGGTTCCCAGACAACCTGCCGCGCATTCTACCCAAAGGTTTGACCGCCATCGTGAGGCGAGCGACCTGGCAGGTGCCCCCGCTCTTTAGCCTGATCGAGCGCGAGGGGAACGTCGAACACGACGAGATGTACCGCGTGTTCAACATGGGAATCGGCATGGTGCTCGTACTGGCGCCCGAGGATGGCGCGCAGGCGCAGCGGCTGCTGCCCGAGTTGGTGGAGATCGGCGAGGTCGTGGCGTCGGACGAGGGGCGCCAAGCCGACGCAGCGCACGTGGTGCTGGCATGAAGCGGATCGCGGTCCTGGTATCAGGTCGCGGCAGCAACCTCCAGGCCATCGATGAGGCCTGCGTCACGGGACGCTTGCCCGATGCGGCCGTCGTCGCCGTGGTGGCCAACCGGCAGGCTTCCTACGGCCTGCGCTGGGCCATCGAGCGCGGCATCCCGAGCCTCTACCATCCCTTGGCCCGGTATCGCGAATGGGGCCGCCCCCGCGAAGCCTACGATGCTGACCTGGCCGCCATCATGCTGCGCTATCAGCCGGATGTGGTCGCGTTGGCGGGATGGATGCACCTGTTCAGCATGGCGTTCCTCCAGCATTTCCGTGGGCGCGTGTTGAACATCCATCCGGCGCTGCCGGGCACCTACGCAGGAACCCATGCCATAGAGCGGGCCTATGAGGCCTACCAGCGCGGCGAGATCACGCGCACCGGCGTCATGGTGCATCGCGTGCCCGACGAGGCGGTCGATGAAGGGCCGGTAGTGCTGCAGCGCGCGGTGCCGATCCTGCCCGATGACACGCTCCAAGCGCTGGAGGAGCGCATCCACGCCGTGGAGCACAACCTGTATCCCGAGGCCATTGCCAAGGTGCTGGCTGAGGGCTAGGACTCCCCGCCTGATCGGCCATTCCCATCCGTTGCCCGACGACTGCCGACCGTAGGACTGGCGTGCTCTACGCTCCCCGCATCGCCGGGCACCCTAGTTCCATTCGCGGCTATGCTTCACCATCACCGAGTGCAGGTCAGCGGTGCAGGCGGGGCAGTAGGGCCACCCCATGCGCTCCTCGTCCCGGGCGAGCGCCACCAGGGCCGAGATGCTCTCGGCATGACGCATGACGCAACGGCTGGTGCAGTGGCGCTCGGGCCCTCGCCGTTCCACGCCAGTGATGCG